>NZ_BBKT01000018.1 GCF_000747665.1 Thermoanaerobacterium saccharolyticum
AGCAAATAAAGATTTAAAACTCAATTTAAAAATTCGAAGATTGACAAAGAGAGCCGGAATTGTCAGGTTGGTAATTTCACCATAAGGGCTTAAGACCCAGCAAGGGAGCATAACTGACATCCACCTCATGTAAGGCAGAACGAAGGAATTAAGGACAAAGATCCTGTGAGACATGGGAGGGTATGCCACATGAGCTTAAGTGGAATTCATAGGCCAAAATATGGAAAAACAACAGAAGCTTATTTGGGTTACCTATCACATGTAAAATTAATGAATAAATAGCATTAATATACATGAGGGCTCCTTTGAAGATCATGAAAATTTGAGAATGAGTGAGATATTAAAAGAAAATCAAAGATTATAGAGGGAGTGATATAAATGATTAAACGAGTATTAGGAAATACTGGCGAAAAACTTTCAATCATAGGTTTTGGCGGGATACTGGTCATGAATATGGAGCAAAATAAAGCCAATGATTTAGTCGCATACGCTTATGACAAGGGAATAAACTACTATGATGTATCTCCCAGTTATGGTGATGCAGAAATTAAACTTGGAAATGCTTTGGTCGGCAAAAGAGATAAGGTATTTTTAGCTTGTAAAACTGACGGCCGTACAGAAGAAAGTGCTTTAAAAGAAATGACAGAGTCTTTCAAAAGATTAGAAACTGACTATTTTGATCTCTATCAATTGCATGAAATGAAGACAGAAGATGATTACAATAAAGCTATAAGCCCAGGCGGTGTGCTGGAGCTTTTAGACAAGGCTAAAAAAGATGGGAAAATAAGATATACTGGGTTTTCAGCACATTCTGTTGATATTGCATTGAAACTTTTAGATGCCTATGATTTTGATACAATATTGTTTCCTGTTAATTTTGTAAATTATTTTAATGGCAATTTTGGACCACAAGTTATTGAAAAGGCAAAATCAAAAAATATAGGCAGGCTTGCCATAAAGGCAATGGCATTTACAACGAAATCTCAAAATGATACATCGCACCCAAAAACTTGGTATACGCCAATTGAAGATAAAGAGGTAGCAAAACTGGCATTGAGATTTACATTATCACAGCCAATAACTGCTGCAATACCTCCTGGAGATGAATCGTATTTCCCATTGGCACTGGAAGTGGCAGAAAACTTTAAAGAGATCACAGAGGATGAAATAAATCATCTAAAAGAAATCGCTAAAGGTGTGACACCTATATTTCATGCATAAAGATGAAAACTCCAACCACTTCTTATGAGAAGAGGTGGTTGGATGGAAATTTTACAATTTAGATTAATCTTTCTTAATAAGGTTTAACGTCTCTTTTGCAAGATCTGAAACCTTAACTACATTATACTTGTAAACACCTGTCATTGCAGTATCGCATATAGGTTGTATAAACTTAGCAGGCAATTTTTTTGCACCAATCATAAGCCCTAAAATTGAACCTACTGTAGCGGCATTGCAGTCTGTATCTAATCCACTCATTACAGCTAAGCATATTGATTTTCCAAAATCTTTATTGCCATAAATTAATGATAAAGCAACTATACAAGCATTATTTATTGTATGCGTAGTATTATAATGACCATATTTCTCATATATTTTATTAAGACATTTTTCCCAATCAGGCTCAATTTTACTCCAATTAATCACATCCTGTATAGCTACTTTAAGTCGACTCTCTTTTGGAATTACAGAAAGTCCCGTATTAATAACATCTATAGGATTGTCAAATAGATATGCGGAAGCTAACATTGCAGATATAAACATTTCACCATAAATTCCATTTCTTGTATGAGATATAGAAGCATCACGATATCCATATTCTGCCGCTCTCCATGGATCTCCTGGATTTATATACCCCCAAAGATCCCCCCTAATCATCGCACCAATCCATTCTCTATATGGATTCCTATATATTGCAGATTTGGGTGGCATAATAAGTTGACATAAATTTGAATATGCAACTCGTTCAGCGGTACAAGTATGTAAAATAGGAAGATTATTTAACCATGCTTCAGCAACATCTTCAGAAGTAAAATTTTTTCCATATTTTTTTGCGATTTCAAGACATAACACTGTATAATTAATATCATCATCTTCTGGACTATGTCCTTCATTATAACTATACTTTTTTAAATTATTATCAAGCCTAAATTTTCTATAAATTTTATCATCCAAATTAAAATCTATGTATTCATTTAACGGCCACTTTCCAATCTCTATCAAAAAAGCCTTAATGTTATTTTTGCCCATAGTCATACTATATGACTCTAATGGCTGTCCTAACCAATTCCCTGCTATTCTTCCTAACCATGCACCATAGATTTTATCATATATAATCTCATCATCAATACAAATGTCCATTTTGGGAAATTCTGAAATATTGTTTTTTATCTCTTCTAATGTATTTGGTTCATTAAATGGGAAATCATCTTTTACTGGTAAATTATTCAATTCGTCAAGGAGCGCACCTGAATATTTTTCTCTATTTTCATATGGTTCATTCTCAATAGATTTTACTTTTTCATCATAATCTTTTATATCCTTTCCTTCTTCCTTGGCTTGAATTAATTCCAATTGCACTCTCTCCCAGTTTGTCAAATACCTTGTCTGCATACTACACACCCCTATATTCTTTTATAAATTTGTTAACTTTATCTCTATCAGGAATTGACACTTGCGCGCCTTCCCTTGTTATTGCTATTGCAGATGCATATGTTGCATAAATAATATTCGCCTATTATTTCTTCCGTCCTAATTTATCAATTATATTAACATAAAAATCATATACAATCTTATCCAAATATTTATTTTCAATTTTTCTGCTTTCATCTAACAATTCTTCCAAAACATCAATATTTTCTTTACCTTTTAATACGTTTATAGCTATTCTTCCTATTTTACCATCTATTTTTATCCTGTTGTACCACGGTCTAATATCTTGCAAAAATCTCTTATTGTCAACAAATTTCTCTAAATTATCCGGCAATTCATAAATTGATTCGAATATCTTACCAAGTTCTTCCAAAATGATATTATCTTTTGTTAGTTGATACTCTTTTATCAACTTACTTACGCGAGTCTCAAGAGGCCACATTGGAGGATTTTCAGCATTCTCACATAAAACTTTGACATATTCCCAGCCCTCTCCACCTATCTCTTTATAAGCTTTTTCTAAAGCTATATACGAGTTATATGCTTCGGGATTCCACATATAATATGAATAAGTAATAAGTGATATCTTAGACGCTTCGGCTTGGTTCATTGGATTTGATAATATATACCTACAATTATGTTTATATAATTCACGGCTTCTATTTATTACAGCACCTAAATATAAATTATCTTTGGAATAGTCATTTACAGGATAATTATCCCATAATACAAGCTCATGTTTATATATGTTAGATATATAATCAGCATCAGAATTAGTAATTGTTGGCGCAGTTACACCTATTCCTGTCCAAAAAACTAATATATTTTTATCAAGTTTTTCCCTAAGATTTCTTCTGTAATCAGAATCTTCTTCCTGATGATACTCTGTCGGGCACATTATAAATTCAATATCATTGTATTTATCTTTTAGATAGGAAAAAACTTTATTGCACAAAAATGCATGTGCATTTCCTGGTGTCAAAAATTCTTTAATGTCATCTTCATATTTTAACTCATAGTCTATATCATCTAATAACAAAGCAAATTTTCTCACGCCTTTATTTGCAAAAATATCGTATTTTTCACATAAAAGCTTAAAATCATGGTCATCTGTATACTTTATAGAGTTTCCAGGACTAACAGAAAACACAAAATCAACGTTTTTTTCATTACACTTATTTATGAGAACATCCAACTTATTAAGTAAATCTGGTGGATATGGCTCTCTCCATTTTTCTCTGTGATATGGATCATCTTTTGGCGCATAAAAATATGTATTCATTTTATGTCTTCTCAAAAATGATATCATATCAAGCCTATCCTCAAAGCTCCATGGTTCACCATAAAATCCTTCTATTATTCCTCTCATTTTGAATGAAGGCCAATCGATTATTTCCACCTTAGGTATGATAACATAGTCGCCTTTCTTCTTGAATAGATTAAAGACAGTATCAATAGCATACTGATATCCCCTATAGTCACCAAATTCAACAAAGATATCATCATTTATTTTTATTCTATATCCTTCACTTGGTATTTTCTCATTTTTATATGTCTTTAGTTTTAAATCGCCATCCATTCTAACTATTTTTATAAATTCAGGTAAATCAAAATTATCAATTTTTTCTTCAACTGTAATATTTACCGATTTTTTATATATCTTTTCATCACCAGTGAAAAATATTTCTTTAGGTTCTGGTACAATATCAATCATTTTTATCCTCCAATCTTTATCCCTACTTCAAACATCCTATTCCAAGGCATATAAACATCAAAATTGTAATGAAAATCATTTAAATTTTTTTCACTAAATTCATAAAGTTTCTTTTTAATAATTTCAGATATTAATTTTCCTTTATCCCTTAGAGTAAAATAATTGAGGCCATAAGTACCTAATAAGTCTGTTACAGAAGATCTTACAAAATGTTGATATCCCCAATCTTCTAGATATCTAAGATATAAAAATTTTTCTGAAGCAATCAATTGGTCTTGTGAAAATATATTTTTGCTAAAATAATAAGATGAAATCATACTATGTGATATAACTGTACCTAAGGTATTCGAAGATGTATTCCATCCGCCGTAAGAAAGAAGTTTTTTTAGTAAATTGTACTTCTTAATTAATTGCATTAATTGATTATCCGAGCCATTTGGCATTGCAACATCCGCCACAGAGCATAGTTTACCTTTACTGATATAATAATTGAGGGCTTCTACAAATTCATTTAAATTTCTTTCTGGATCAATAATGTCAATTTTGCTTAATATGGAATCCCAGCTTTCAGATAATTTTAATGTAAGTTCCGATGGTGGATTAACCATCAAAATAAAATCAGCATCAGAGCTACTATCTATTATTACCCCTCCAGCCGAAATAATATGATATTTAACTGTCTCATTAAGACTTCTATCTTCATATCTCGGTATTAATGTAGAACCTATTTCAGATGAATATCTTATAAAAACTGTTGGTTTTCTATTCTTCAGTTCATTAAAAACTCTCGCGATCAGTGTGCACCCTACTTCATCTGCGCCCGGATATGAATATATCCTATCTGTCAAATCTAGGTCACTTATATATTTCATAATCTTTCTGCGCTCTCTTGCAGAAAACCCATACTTCGAACAATCATCCATTGGAATAATCAAAAAATCAATTATCCCCTCTTTTACGAGATCAACAACTTTCAAATTTATTAGATGATTTACACGTCTTCTGTTTAAAAAATCATTTAATACATACACAGGAATTTGATTTTTAATTTTATCATATTCACTTATATCTTCATCCGCTGCAACATTAAGTTCTAATTTGTCAGATAAAACCCCATATTGAAATATTTTCTCACCATAATCCTCATAATAATCTGGTTCTTCGTCAGAACTATTATATGATGGTGATCTCATAATAAGATTAAATCCATAAACTTTTAAGTTTCTATTAATAGTTTTTAACTCTTTGATTAATTCAAGCCTCTTAATGCACTCATTATATGTCATTCTATGAAGTCTAGATGGAACAATCCCTCCATATAATAACATATCAACTGACACTACAAGATGACTTACATCGTTGATGTTATTGATTATCCAATCTTTAAGTTTATCTACATCTGCTGCACTTTTTTTATTACCAAGTATATCTAATGGAGGTTCAATCATTTCTATATCGCTTATATCCATTATCATTTTAGGATAAATATAATTGCAAGGCCTTTCATCAAGCGGAATATACATTACTTTTTTATTCATTTATTATCCCCCAGTTCTTTAAATCCACTCCTATAAAATTTATATGGCCTAAATCCAAATTGTCCATAAAACTCTTTGAGAATTGTCCAATCTATAATAACATTTCTCGTTCCTCTCGTTTTCAATAGATTAAGTGATTCAAGTAATAATTTATTCCCTAGTTTTTTACCTCTATAATCTATATCAATGCCTATTGGTCCAAGCGATCCAATTCCAGTTGCATCCACATTAATTTTGCAAAATCCTATTACACTTTTGTCGCACCACATTAATATTAAATTTCGAAAGTCACGATTATTTTCGATATAATTATTGATTTCATGCTTCCATCTGCCAGGAAAATTCTTGTCAAAAAATTTATTAAGAGCATCAATATCATTTAATCGAAATTCTTTTACTATATAACTGCTATCCATATTTATCTTAACATTAAGTTTACTAAAATCTAATTTCGAAACATCCGCCATTAAATCATAATGTGGTTCATTTAACTGAAAGCCCAAATCTTTAAAAAATCGCTCTACTTCATGAGATGGTTCAGGAATGCCAGAAAAGAAATTATTTATATCACCACCAAGTAAGATTTTTCTAATTCCCAAATTTATAAGCTTTTTTTCTGAGAGTTTATAAAGTGATGTTCCATAGCCATGACATCTAAATTTTTTATCAACTAGCAATATATTCAACCATGCACAATTTTCATACTCTTCAATATTTCTGTTATTCAATTTTACTATTATAAGCCCAACAACATTGTTGTCAATTTTTAAAATAAATGAACCATCATTATAAAAATCAACATCATCAAAGACATTTTTTATAAATCTGTTTCTATCTATATGATATTTTTTATCAAAATTATATTCCCATAATTTTATTATCCCATCAACATCTTGTTTTGTTATATTTTCGAACATAATATATTACCTCTCAAATTTGAAATTTATATATCATAGCCATAATCACGCATAATTTTTCTAATTTCACACCCTTCTATCTTGCTGACCTTAATGCCTTTTTGAATACTATATGCAGCAGCAATACCCGCGGCTTCACCAGTTGCTCTACACGTAGGCTGTATTCTTATTGATGATTGCGCTATGAAAGTTGAAGATATGCATCTTCCAGCAACTAATAATCCTTCTATATTTAGTGGAATAAGGCATCTAAGTGGTATTTCAAAATATTCATTATTTTCTATAGGAAGAATCTTAAGTTCGGTTTTCATACCGTGCACATCGACTGGATACGCCGTTTTCGCAATTGCATCATCGAATTTTGATCTATTATTATAATCATCAATGTTTAAAATATACTTTCCTTTTATTCTTCTTGATTCTCTAATCCCAATCATAGGAGCAACAGATAATATATAACTTTCTTCAAAGCCTGGTATATATTTTTTTTAAAAACTTATAAAGTCTTTGTATCATTTCTCTGCCTTTTTTATATGAATAAGATATTTCCTTTGCATTAAGAGCATCCTTGATTTCTGGTATCTCTGGACAATTAAATGACATTACACCTGGCATTCCTGGTATCGAAAACGCCTGAAAATAAACTCCGTCTTCATAGTTTATAGCCTTTTCATCAAGAGCTTTTTTAAAAACACTTTCAAGTGGAAAGTTACTATTCCATACCATTGCAGTTTCGATAAGCGGGTAGTTCAAACCCCAATTTTGGCCAAGATCTCTAAGAAATGACTGTAATTTTATAAGATCAATATTTCCAACCATAAATCTTAAAGAAATTGCCTGATTCTTGCCTGTTATCTCGTCGCCAATAAAGCATGGTACTCCCGCAGAAAATGCTACATCAGCGTCACCAGTACAGTCAATTATGACTTTCCCAAAAATTGCACTTATCCCTGATTTATTATGAACTAATACACCTTTTACCGTATGGTCTTCTACTATACTGTCTAAAAAGAAAGTATCATACAAAATTGAACCATTATACTCTAACAACATTTCCTCAAGAACAAATTTCATCATTTCCGGATTAAACCATCCGTCGTTTCCACTTGAATCTTTTGCACCATATCCATAATTTATAAGCCTTCTACGAATCTCTTTATCTATAGATGAAGCAGGGTTACCACTTATATTAACATGCATCATTGGTGTAACCTGAGCGGCAGTTGATGATCCACCAAGGAATCCATATTTTTCTATTATTAATGTCTTGGCTCCTTCTCTAGCAGATGCAATTGCAGCTATAGAGCCTGCTGTACCTCCTCCAACAATTATGACATCATATTTATCATCTAAAATCGGTATTTTATTATTTTTATATATATAATAATCCATTATGACACATCCTTAATCAATTAGTAATCTCCACCAATTATAATCTTCAATATAGCTTAGATCAAACAACATACAGCCTTGTGATTTCTTAAAACACATATCAATTGCTTTTTTAAAATTCTCTGGATTGCCTTCATACTGTTTCACAAAAAGGCTTCCAATGATAGGTACCACATTCATTGTTACTTTATTTGCCATTATGCCAGAGCCTTCCACGCTGTACCAATATGCAGGTTTACCATTTTTAATCGCCTCATCTATTGTTACATCAGGATAATAAAATCCAGACATCAGTTTATCCAGACATTCAGCATAACCAGTTTTTGAATACTCTTTTCCTACCCACGGATAATCTTCTGGTATATACTTTTCACTAGCCCAATTTGCTCCAACCTGATAATAAATTGGATACCACGATCCTGCATAATCTATAAATTCAATTTTTTTATTTGATTTGTTTATTGTTTCTCTAACTCTTATAATGAATTTTTTGATGTTTGATGCCTTAAAAGTTATCCAATCCCCAAAAAGATCACCATAGATAACTTGTTTATCACCATTATCATCTACCTTAAGTTCATAAATATCTGTAGGCCAATTGTACGCTTTTTTTCCTATAAACTCCTCAAATTTATCTTTAGTATATTCGCTAAAATCTGCTGCAAGTCCTATGAATCTGACTCTGTCAAGCACAATACCATCAATATCATAATTATTGATCAATTCATTTATCACGCTTTCCTCATACTGTTGTACATCTTCTCTTACGGGATTGACAAAAACGTCAGAAAAGTCGTCAATAGAATCAAATGTTTTTAATCCATCTATATCCGTAATTGATTTTATGGACGATTTACCTTCATTATTAATTCCATATAGATATGTTTGCCAATATGGGTGTTCATAGCCTTTTGACAAATTGCTTTTATTTTCCTTATTTCCTTCCGAGAAGACATCTACAGCGGCATATATCCTTAAATTTCTATCATGTGCTTGTTTTATATATAATTCAAGATAATCTTTATCATTTTCAAATTCTGAATCATAACAACTATAATGTGGTGCTATTTCACTTTTGTATATGCAAAAACTTGATGGATCTTTAACGCTTAGTACAATAGAACCAATTCCATATTTAACACATTTATCAAGTATTTTCTCGAAGTATTTATTGTCGAGAATTATATTCTTGTTAGCATGAATTTCTATCCATAGATAATAATCTTTATACAAACTTACTCCTCCTAACCTTTTATAGCACCTGCAACAGCATTAATGAAATATTTTTGAAAAACTAGAAATACTATTATAACTGGAATTATGGATAATACTGTTCCTGCAGCTACATAGCCAAATTTATAATTAAACTGACCAGACAAATATTTTAGAGCTGTTGCTAAAGGATATTTATTCGGATCTTGTAACACAACTATAGGCCACAAAAATGAATTCCACAGACCTATAAAGTCAAATATTACAATCGTAGAGATTGCTGGCATAACTTCCGGAAGCATTATCTTATACCATATCTTAAATTCTGATGCACCATCTATTTTCGCAGCATCAATTAATTCCCTTGGTACAGTTAGATAAGATTGCCTTAAAAGTATTATGCTAAAAACAGATACCGCACCTGGGATAATAACACCAGTTAAAGTATCAAGTAAGCCCATTTTTGATATAGTCAGGTAGTTAACAATTAGCCCTGCAGCAGCCGGCAAAATCATGGTACTAATTAATGCAGAGAATATTAAATTTTTGCCATAAAAATCCATACAAGCCAAAGGATATGCCGCAAGTGAAGCTAGTACAACGTCAAGCACTATTCCTGAAACTGTTATTATTACTGTGTTCAAAATATATTTAGGTATTGATATAAAATTAATCACACCTATATAATTAGCCAATGTAAATGGATGTGGAATTAAATCCATTGTATAAATATTTTGACCCGTTTTAAATGATGAAGATACAAGCCAAATAAAAGGTCCTGCCAAAAATATTGCTATTATTATCAATATTAAATAGGTTATTACTAATGAAAATATCTTTTTTATAGCTTTTACTCTTTTATAATCTACCGATTTTTTATTTAATGTTTCCATATTAATAATAGCTCATTCCTCCTTTTCTACCTCCATATATGAATACCAAAATGCTCAATATTGTAGTTAGAATAGCAACTAACAAGCCTATCGCTGATGCATAACCAAAGTTAAAATCCGTAAATGCTTTTTGGAATTGATAAACACTCGTTACCATAGTTGCGTCTCCTGGCCCCCCATTTGTTAACACATATACAACATCAAATACTCTGACTGCAGATAAAATGCTCATAAATGTACATAACCATATATATGGTTTTAATAGCGGAATAGTAATTTTGTATAACGCTTGAGTTCTTGTAGCTCCATCAACATAAGCTGATTCTTCTAATTCTTTAGGAATTGATTGAAGTCCCGCTAGATATATCATCATATAATATCCAAGACCTTGCCACATAGTAATAAACATTAATGATAATAGGGCAAATCTAGGATCATTTAAAAAAGATATTGGTTTACTGAAAATACCATGCTTAATCATAAATGTATTAAGTAATCCTTGTGGATCAAAGATCCAACCCCATGTTATTGAAACAGCAACCATAGAAGTAACAACAGGTATATAGTATAAAACTCTAAAAAATGATATACCTTTTATTTTTCTATTTACAAATATAGCTAATAAAATTGACAATAGCTGAAGTGGTGGAACGACTCCAACAAATAATATTGAATTTTCTACTGAAACCCAAAACTCATGGTCATGTATAGCTCTTGAGAAATTAGCCAGCCCAACAAATTTTGATTGTCCAACAACAGAATAATCATAAAATGCTAATGGTATACTTGCCACAATTGGATAAAAAACAAAAATTACAAGAAAAATCATGGCTGGTAAAATAAATAAATAAGCTATTAGCGATTTTTTTAATTTATTCTCCATTTTTAAAACCCCTTAAGGAGCAAGGCTTTTTAAGCCTTGCTCAAAATTGTTATTAAATTATTGTTGCCCTGATAACATTTGATTTACATTCTTTTCAGCATCATCAAGTGCTTGTTTAGGCGTCTTTTGTCCATGAAATGCTTCATCAGTTTCTTTGATTATTTCTGATGTTATGTCACCGCTATTAGGCACACCTAATGTTTTATCAGTTGATTTACTTAGAAAATCTGCCGCAATAGATATCGCTTTGCCTTCTAGAGTTGATGTATCAGATTTGAAATAAGAATCTTGTGATGCTTTTATTGTCGACGGGAAAACTTTTGCTTCCTTTGCAAATTCAAGCTGATTTTCATCATTAGTTACGAAATTTGCAAAATCAATCGCCTCTTTATGATGTTGGCTTTTTTGCATTACTACTAAATCCATTATAGGATTGTCTATAACTCCACTTTTACCTACCAATGGTTGCGTAATATCTGTATTTTTGTAAATATCCGGTGCCTCATCTTTTATACGCGACAAAGATTGTGCTCCAGAGTTTATAAGCCCAAGTTTCCCAGTTGAATAAAGTTGTAGCATTTTTGTCCAGTTACCTTCTGCATCTAACGGGAAAATATCATTCTGATAATATTCTTTAAATTTCTCCAACAATGCTAATGTATCAGGTGTATTAAAAGCAGCTTTTGTCTTGTTTTCGTTAAGTATATTTATATCATACCCCCAGTATGCCTCATTGTGGAAATAGTCTGGAACATATAAATAAGCTCCAGTCTTATCTTTAAATTCTTTCGCCATTTGGAATACATCATCATATGTCTTTGGTGGATTCATTCCTGCTTTTTCAAACAGCGCTTTATTATAAATCATAACTGAAGGTGCACCATACCATGGAAAAGCATATATCCCATCCTTTATTTTTGTTGATTCCCATAATGTTTTTATATATATACTTTTTTGTTCATCTGTTGCTTCTTTATTTAAATCAACCAAAGCTCCTTTTGCTGCTAACTGCAATGCCATATCTGTATTTAAGTTGACAACATCTGGTACATCATTACCTGCAGTTGATGCCACTAACTTATTTTGAATTGCGTCATATGGTAAATCTGTCCATTTAATCTCTACATTAGGATGAAGTTTTTTATACTTAGCGAATAAATCATTAAAGTAGTTATCAAACTTTGGCCTTAAGGATATAGTCCAAAATTGTAATGTTATTTTTTCAGCAGTATTATTAGAAGTCTTGGCATTATTGGAATTGGACTTTGATGAACTGTTTCCGCAAGCAGTAAATGCTGTTACAATCATAACTAGCACCAGCAACATACTTACTGTTTTCAACATCTTACTTCTAATCATTTTAAACAACCCCCTCATTTAAAATTAATTTTGCAGCCCCATATACTGTCGAAAAGTTATTAAGTCCTGCAACAGAAATATTTAAATCACATTTTATTTGTGATTTTAAATATTCCCACCACAGATCTTTTGAATTTGTTACACCACCTCCGAGAATGATTATTTCAGGATCAATAAAATTTCTTATGTTAAAAATTAATAATGAGAGCGATTTTACAAATTCATCCACAACTAACTTTGATATTTTATCGTTTTTCATATACAATTTAAAAACATCTTTCGCACTATTCACCAAATTGGAGCCTGCTATTTCATTGTATCTTTTATATATTGCAGTACCCGATATATATTGTTCAACGCAACCATTTTGCCCGCAGTTGCATCTTTTGCCACCAGGATACAAAATAGTATGGCCAATTTCCGCTGAGCTGAAATGACTTCCTCTTATCAATTTACCATCTAGTATTATTGCACCCCCAACACCTGTCCCTAAAGTTATCATTAAAACGTCTTTAAAACTTTTAGCAGAGCCTAGCCAATTTTCACCAACAATTGCCGCATTAACATCATTTTCAACTATTGTTTTTGTCCTATATTTTTGAGAAATAATTTCTTTTAAATTTATGCCAGTCCACCCTGGTAAATTATCTGTAGCATAAATAACTTCACCTGTATTAAAATTAATTCTACCGGCTGAACCAATACCAATTCCTTCTATATCAGTATCAAATAAATCATCTAATACACCGAATAATTTTTTCAATATGTGATCTCTGCCTAAATTAGCATCTGTTGAAGTCTCTTTAAATTTAATTAAATCTCCATTTGAACCAATAACCCCACCTAAAATTTTTGTACCACCAATATCTATACCAATAACTTTTTTCATTTCATAAACACCTTAAATCAATACAATTTATCTAAAACTGCTTTAGCAGTTTTGTTTAGATTTTGAACTGCTTTATCCTTCATTTTCACTGCTATACACGTATATAAAATATCAAGTATATGAAGCTGAGCTATTTTAGAAGTTAAAGCACCACTTCTTAATGGCGTTTCTTTTGCAGATGTTAGCAATACTATATCCGCTACTGCAGTAATAGGCGATCTTGCATAATTTGTAATGCAAATAACTTTTGCTCCAGCTTCTTTAGCTAACTTACATGTTTCTACAGTATCTTTTGTACTACCTGAAAAAGATATTCCAATTGCCACATCACCTTCCTTAAGGTTAACCGCTGATATGGCCTGTATATGTGGATCTAAATTAGCATCAACGTTTAAACCAAGCCTCATAAATTTATATTTTGCATCAAGTACAGTATAGCCAGATGCGCCAACACCATATATCTCTATCTTATTCGCCTTTATGATTTCTTCGACAGCCTTCTCAAGTTCAGTGACCAACAACATTTTTGTCGTATTTGAAATAGCCATTGTATTCTCTGTAGTTATTTTTTGTAAAAGTACATCAATTGTGTCACTAAAAGTTATATTCTCGTGTATACTTGTTTCTGGGCTCGTTGTCTCTTTTGCAATATTTAATTTGAAATCCTGAAAGCCAGTTAATCCAATATGTCTACAGAATCTAATTATTGTTGTTTCCCCTACATTAATTTTTTCTGCAAGTTCTGTTATTGAAGAATAAAGTACTTCTTCCGAGTTCTCAAGAACATAGTCAGCTACTTTTTTTTCAGCATTTGTCAATGAATTATATACACTTCTAATTTTTAATACGACGCTATTTTGTTCCTGCATATTTTACCGCCTTTCTTATTGATTCAGTGAAATGCCTTGTTATCTCTTGAGGTCTTGTTATTGCAGTACCTACTACTACTGCATACGCACCAAGTTCCAAAGCTTTAATGGCTTCTTCCGGTGTCCATATTCTTCCCTCAGCAATAAGTGGAACCTTTAATTCTTTTGCTAATCTTTCAATTAATTCAAAGTCTGGTCCATCAATTTTAGGGCTATAGTCTGTATATCCAGAAAGTGTTGTAGATACAATATCAAATCCTAAATTTTCCGCTTCAATTCCTTCGTTATAAGTAGATATATCAGCCATTACCAAAATGTTTGGATATAATTTTTTAATTTCTCTCAAAAGATCCTTTGTTGAAATATCTCCTGGCTTAATCAACTTAGTCGCATCAATTGCAACAATATCCGCACCAGCTTTAACAACAGCACTTACTTCTTCTATAGTAGGTGTTATATAAGGCTTATACCCTTCATAATTTTTTTTTAATAAGACCTATAATAGGGAGTTTCACTTCTCTCCTTATAGCTTTTATATCTTCATAACCATTGGCCCTAATAGCTACTGCACCACCCACTTCTGCAGCTTTAGCCATTTTTGCCATTATTAATGGGCTGTAAAGCGGCTCGTCACTAAGTGCTTGACATGAAACTATTAGTCCATTTTTTATATCATCTAATACCTTCATTGGCATCTCCTCTTTTCTTTTTCTTAATATAAATATATTCGACACATTTTGAAAAATTCCTCCTTAATTTTTATTAAAAAAGAAAATTTTTTTAATAACTTAGCAACAATTTGACTTTTTTATCCTATTCTATGACTTCAGTACTTATCAAAATAAAAAAGGCTGTTGCATAACTGACTAAATAAGTCATAATACAAAGCCTCTTTTTATTCAAAAAAAAGAAATTGCAGATTTACAAAAACCTATAACATAATTTTCATACTTCCACGGTTATATATACCAAATCCCAGATATAAAGCTCTGGTATTATAAATCTTATGGCCCTTCCTTGTTCATGTGTGACATATTCATACGAAATCTTCTGAGGATGACCATGATTTATTTCTGGTGATGCAACAAATACTTCTTTTACATCTTCAACTACAAGGGCCACTACTTCAATATCTCTCAATAAGTTCGGCCTCTTTTCTTTTCCTTCATTCCAATTCATATTTTTTATACCAGTAAAATTGATAAAGTTAATTATTTTATAGCCTGGTTTCTCTTTTATTATTGTCCAAACACTATCTACTTTTGCAATAGGTGAAAATTTAGCTCCTTTAAAAACATATTCTTCATTTATCCCACCTGTATATGTCATTGTATCATCAATTATGTCAAATCCATAGAGAAGTTCTTCATACCTGACTATAAAATCGTAATAATTTCTTAGTTCGCAAATAAACCGCTTATCAGAAATCTTAAAATAATTAGGATAATACCCTTCCGTCAAAATGCCATTCTCTTCTCCCAGCAAAAGGTGAAACCCGCCAGAAGCAAATATGGAAGCCATAGTCAATATTGTAGCATTCTCGGCATATTCTATGTTTGTATTTTCAGATTTTGAAAATGGCTTCATATACGCAGCTAATATCACCTGCTTTGTGGTGCCGCGTTTTTTCACATTTGCAATCAGGTTGTACAAGTCTTGATAGGTATCATTAGGTGGCCATACTTCTATGTATACCGCGTCCTGCTTTGAATCTATCACTGAATCAATAGGCCAATTATTTACAGCATTAAATATTAACTCAACATCGTATCCATTATTTTCTATATAACTTTTCGCATCATTAATTAGTTCAGGAAAATCATCTTTTAACCGTCTTAATCTTTTCAATCCATCTTTCACACTCACTGCTTCTTTAGGAAATCCATATTGATCCATGTGAATACCATCAAATCCAAATTTAATTGCATTAAAAAACTCTTTAATTATATGCTGATGCCATTCGCATTCTTTTGAAATATCCATTATATATATAAAATTAGCAAATTCATAATACTCATCATTATTATTTAGAAGGGCCCAATCTTTATGCTTTTCAAAAAATTCCGACTCAGATCCGTATACTGCACCATATGCCATTGCCTTCATTCCATATTCATGAGCTAATTCAATTTTTTGTTTAACAACATTTATAGATAAATCTCTTCCAAGTGGATCTTTAAACTTTTCAGTCGGCGGTATCAACTCATGATGCCTATACATCCAATCATAAAACTGAATTAAATTTATATGAAATTTGTTAAGTTCTTTTAAATCGTTGTAATCATCTTTATCGCTTTCAAAAAAATCTGAAATGAATCCGTATCTTGGCGCATACATTAAATTTTTGACTACATCAAATGAAGTCGTCGCACCTTCTATCAATTCATTACCGTTGAATAAAGACACATTGACGCCGAAGCCTGCCATAGATTCATTATCACATTTGATATTAAATTCAAATTCTTTAAGTTCCTCATTTTTAAGATCACTTTCAAACTGCAATATTCTATCATTTAAATGGAAAATATCACATCTAATAATATATCCACTTTTACTTTTAAATTCTTTATTGCTAAGTTCCACAATTATTTTTATATTTTCTCCATTCAAATATTGTGCTTTAGAAGGATATACATCTTTAATCAACATCTTTTTAAACCTCCTCAATCATTTTTATTAAAACTATATACATTGCATGAGACCATAACAATGGTTTTGCTACTTCACCCCATTTTTTTACCCAATAAGGGTAATATCTATCATCGTTGACATGAAAGCAAACCTGCTCTGGCAAATATCCATTGTCATCCATCTGATTTTCTATCCACTTTTTAATATTTTTAGCATCGTCTATTTCCCCTACTTTAGCATAATACCATCCAAGCCATGCAGAAAGCAGTATCCATTCTCCACCACCATAATAAGTATCATCTTTAAATCGGTGTAAACCTCCGTTGTGAAAAAGCTCCTTTTCTATTTTTTTTACAGTATTAATAAAAATTTCATCATTAATTTCAACCACTTCAAAAGGCACCAGAATCCATGCCAAACTAGCATCTACATCCTTGCTTCCAATATACTTAACAAAATGCCCATCACTTACACAATTAGTAAGTATGAAAGACTTTATTTCATTACACAATGTTAACAATTTTTTATCATGCAAAAATTCATTAATAGATTTAATGCCGCCATATATACATGCAAGTGTAGATGTATGGATTTTGTCGCCATTCTCTTCCCATACGTCGTAGTTTGGATAATTCCATAAATGACTTAAATATTCTATTGTCAATTCAATGCTTTCTTTAAAGTTATATATAAGTTCTTCTTTACCTGTCAATTTTATATGTTCAGACAATCCCCAAAGCCAAGTCCCATATCCATCAAGCTGAAAATTTCCCCAGCCTTGTTCAGTTTCCTCATATCCATCTAAAGTATACCTTGCGTGTAGAAAATCTCCCGTCACAAGCCTCTTGCCATCTTTAACCTTTTCCTTAATATTCTCTACTTTATAACCATATCTTTTTATTACAGTATCTATCCAATGATAAAACTTTTCAGATGATTCATATTCACCCATTAAATCCATAGAATATGCAATAAAGCTTCCATCCCTAAGCCAGCTATAATGATATGTTGGAAAGTACGGCGATGCTATAAACGAACCATATTCCGATTGGTTATCTTTGATTATTTCAACACTTTTATTTAGCAATTCTATCACTTCAACCCCTCCATATATTTCATTTTTAATTGAAAATTTATTGCTACAAATACTTAATTTCTAATACTTGATTAACCTTTTATTGCACCTTCTTGAATGCCGCCTCTTATAAAATACTTTTGGAACACAACAAATATTAATATAACTGGAACAACTGCAATTAATGATGCAGCAAAGACAAGCCCCCATTTTGTTGCAAATTCTCCCTGAAATAGCATAATCGCAATCGGCAATGTGCGCTTTATTTCTGTTTTTATAAACGTCAGTGCAACAAAAAATTCATCCCATGTTCCTTCAAAAGCAAAAATTGCAAATGTCGCCAGCGCCGGTTTTGAGAGAGGCAATATAACATGCCTGTATATGGTCCATCTCGTTCCGCCATCAATTATTATTGATTCTTCTAACTCCTTAGGAATGCTTTCAAAGAAACCTCTAAGAAAGAAAGTATTTCCGGCGATCCCCGTACCTACGTACAGCAGTAGTAGCCCAGAATATGTGTCAACAAGATGCAATCCATTGATTACGGTATACTGTGCCACAATATTTAAAACTCCTGGAACCATCATTGTAAACAGATATACATTAAATAGCATTTCTTTCCCTGGAAAACTAAATCTTGCAAAGCCGTAAGCTGATAGTGTAGCTATAAATAGCGACAATACTGTGCTAATTAATGATATATATAAACTGTTTAAAAAATATCTGAAAAAATTATTAGATAGCCATGCTTCTTTAAAATTCCCCGTATAAAATGTCTTTGGAATTAATATAGGCGGATACGGCATAATATAAGTATCTTTTGTCAGCGCAGTTGAAATCATATATAAGAAAGGCACTATCATAGCAGCTACACATATTAATAAGAAAATATGCAAAAATAACTGTGGAAAATTAATCTTTTTCATAAATCTCACCTCTAATAAGGATTATCTTCGCTATACCTCATAATCCTTTTTTGAAATAATGACAATGTTAAAATTACTATGCCGATTATAACGCTCATTGCAGATGCATATCCAAAGTTGAAATCACTAAATGCAGCTTTATACATATAGTTTAGCAGAACATCGGTTGTTCCAAGCGGTCCTCCGCCTGTAATCAGCATTACTTGTATAAATACACCAAAAGCACCAATAATAAGATTAATCAAAATATAAAAAGTAGTAGGTTTTATTAACGGTACTGTAATATTAAAAAACACTTGAATTGGATTTGCACCATCAATTTTTGCTGCTTCATATATATCATTTGATATGCCTTGAAGTGCAGCATAGTATATAACCATAACCCAACCGATTCCTTTCCAAACACCTAATAACCATATTACTAAGTTTGCGGTCCAAGTATTTTCTAACCACATAATAGGGCTTCCAATTAAATGCAGTTTAAGCAATAAAAAATTCATCAGTCCTTCCTTGCCGTCCGTAAACAAATATTTAAATATTAATGAAACCACAACCCAAGACGTAATTACAGGAATATATATCATAACCCTATAAAACACTTTTCCTCTAGTCAAATTATTAATTAATACGGCAATTACAAGACCAATAATCATTTGACAAGGAACAGTAACAATACCGTAAAGAATGGTATTTCTAAATGCTAATAAAAAATTATCATCGTGAAATATTTTTATAAAATTCAATAATCCAACCCATGGGCTAACTTGACCTGGCATTATATTATAATTTGTAAATGCCATATATATATTTTTAATTTGTGGATAGATAACAAAAACAGCCAATAAAATAAATCCTATACCTATGAACGGTAATACATCCAACCATTCCTTTATTCCACGACTAAGATTTTTATTTCTAAATGAAACATTTTGAGATAACAATCAATTTCACCTCCTAGTATAGGGATCATGTCACTAGCATAATCCCTATACTTTACCAATTAATTATTTTTTAAATAAACATCAATTTCTCTCGCAGCATCGTCCAAAGCTTTTTGTGGTGTTGCTACATGCCTAAATACTTTTTCAAAAGCCAAACTTAATGATTTATCTATTTTATCCCAATTTGGGCTTGGCGTACGAGGCCATGCACTCTCCATTTGCTGCACATATAATTTTAAAATAGGATCAGAACTTATTTCTTCAGAATTTGCAACGACCTTGTTAGTAGGTATTAGATATGCCTGCTTAGCCAAAATCTTTTGTGGTGTTTCTGAAAACATATATTTCATAAAAGTCCAAGCTTCCTTTGGATGTTTGCTACCTTTAAACAAAACTAGATCCTCACCACCAACTACAGAAATACTACCAGCAGAACCTTGTGGAAACAAAGCCGGTACTGTCGTGTTTTTTACAGAATCGCCTTGTATACTATAATACCACGGGCCATCATCAATCATTAAATAATTGTTGCCTTTCATGCCACCCCAAGAATCAGGTTTACCACCGATTATTGTTGGGGCGATCAATCCTTTATTATATAAATCAAGTAGTTTCTGTAATGCAGCTACACTTTCTGGACTATTTAAGTACCCAGTCGCCTTTGTATATTTATCATCTGTAACCTTACCACCAAGTGACAGGAAATATGGTGCCATTCCCCATGTACTTGTACCGCCAATGCCAATACCCCATTTATCTTTTGATTTTAATTTTTCTGCTGCTGAAACCAAATCATCAAAAGTCTTTGGCGGCTCATTCAATCCTAATTGTTGAAGCAGTGTCTTGTTATACAAAGCAATTTTGGTATTAGTATCCTGTGGTATGCCATAATAATGACCATTATAGTAATTTGTCGCTAGAGGACCTGCAAATGAATTATTCTTAATTTCATCAAAGCCGTCTAAATTATCAACTTCCTGAAGTGCCCCAAGTTTAGCAAATCCAGATACCCATACAATATCCATTCTCATAACGTCTGGAACAGCATTACCCGAAACCGCTGTTATTACCTGCTGTCTTAAGGTATCAGTTGAAGGCATTCTTTTAGCATCAACTTTTATATTAGGATATTTCTTTTCAAAATCAGGTATAATCTGTTCTTTCAGCAATTTATCTTCTTTATCACTAAATGTATGCCAAAAAGTAATTGTGACAGTTTCTGAAGACTGACTTTCGTTTACATTCGAACTGCTATTAGAACTGTTCTCTGCTGATTTAGAGTTTTTAGCACTGCCACACCCAGATAAAAATACAGAAAATATCATTACTGATACAATTAAAACTGACAACAACTTTTTACTTTTCATCTCAATACCCTCCTAAAATTTTAATTTGACAGAAAAATTTAATTTAAAATTAAAATCACCTCCTATACTTGATTCATTGAAGAAAGTATGTTGAAAAAATTTATTTAAAATGCCGCAAAAGCATCTTCTTGCTCTTCATATAGCGGCATTTCAAAAAGCTTGCTAATTGCAAGTAATGATGCTCCTATCTCCCAAGCATCGTCACCTAGATTAGATACTCTGATCTGGACTTTTTTCTCATGCATTTTAAAAAAAATTATTTTTTACAATATCAATTACAACAGGAAGAATAATATCTTTTGCTACCATTCCTTCGCCTGCAAGTATAATAGTCGATGGATTGAAAATATTTATCACACTTAAAAGACCATAACCTAAATACTTTGCAGACAGCTTCAGTGCATTTATAGCTAGCATATCGCCATTTTTAGCGTATTCATAAACTTTTTCAATAGACAGTTCCTCATCTATATTTATTTTACTTTCCTTAAAAAATTGAATATTTTCTTTTATATAATCTATGATAAAATTCTCAGAAGCATAAGCTTCAAGACACCCTTTTTGCCCACATTCACATTTTCTGCCATCGGCTACTAAAACCATATGTCCAATTTCGCCAGCACCTCCAAAATCGCCACAGTAAAGACGCTTATTAATTACTATACCGGAACCTATACCAGAGCCATACGTCACTACGATGAAATTGCTGAGTGTTCTTCCTTGTCCATACCACAATTCAGCAAGTGTATATGCGTTTACATCATTATCTACATATACAGGTACATTAAATCTATCTTTTAGAATTCCACTAATATCAATGTCTGACCAATTTAGCATTCCAGAGTATATTAACCGTCCTCTTTTTTGATCTATAAGCCCCGATATAGCTATGCCTATGCCAAGTAAACTTCTATCCATTGGTATTGCTTTTATTAAATCCTCTATATTTTTGATAATCAACTCTAAAACATCATTGCTATTCGAGCCTCTTTTAAATGGTACTTTTTTTCTTCTTATAATATCAGCATTAAGATTAGTAAGGGCAAAAATCAAATTATTTTCTTCTATTTTTATGCCTATAGTGTATCCATAATTATAGTTAAATTCTAATAATATAGGTTTTCTTCCACCGGTTGAATCAGCTTCACCAATTTCAAATATGAGTTTCTGTGTTTTTAACTCCTCTACAATATTTGTTACAGTTGATAAACCTAGATTTAAATTCTTTGATATATCAGTGCGGCTAATTGGACCATTCAACCTTATTTCATTTATTACAAGTGAACGATTTATATCTTTTATTAAATCTTTATTGCCAATTCTGAGTCTCATCTTATATCACCTAAAATTATTATAACATACTTTTTTCAGTGAAGCAAGTTATATTTAAAGAAAATAATAAAAAATTAGTTATAAGAGTTTTTGTTCAATTATATAATCTCATAAAAAGTACTAATCAATATACTTCTTTCAAAAGCGTAAAATCGAAAATTTAGATTTAATCCTCTACTTGTAGTTGTGTATCCAAAAATGTTAAAGTATAATTAAAGTAGTAAATAGTATTGGTGGTGAACAGTATGGATATGGATGAATATAACAGATGGTTTAATCAAGCAATTCACACTTTTAAATCAGCTTATAGAGATTATAAAGATGGAGATTATTCATGGTCATGTTTTAAAGCACAGCAAGCTGCGGAATATGCTATTAAAGCACTTTTAAGAGCGTTTGGAATTTCTATAGTAGGCCATTCACTTGTTAAATTAGCAAATGATCTTGATAATGCTGGAATTAATAAACCTGATGATTATAATAAGTGGGCTAGAAAACTTGACAGAGATTACATTCAGCCACGATACCCGGATGCTTACCCATCAGGAAGTCCTTACGAATTTTATGATGAAAATGATGCTAAAATATCATTGGAATATGCTCAAAATATTCTAAATTATGTGGAGGAATACATAAATGAATCCAGCAATGATAATAAGGGAAAAGAAAAGGAATAATCTTATAGATATAGGTAAGAAATACTCAGAAATTATTAGCAATGTTTTACATCCTATGTGTGCTATTATAATCGGTTCAGTTGCCAGAGGGGACTTTAACGATAGCAGTGATATTGACGTAATATTAATATCTGATAAAATGCCTGCTAATTATAAGGAAAGAATGACACTACTTTATGATTATGTTTTTGATGCAATCGAACCAAAAGGCTATAGCACTGAGGAATTTAAAAAACTATATCTTAAAAAAAAATCCAATTTCTGTGGAAGCAATTGAAAAGGGTATTGTAATTTATGATGACGAAATATGGGATAAACTAAAAAAGGATATTCTTTCGAGTTATGTTGTAGAAATACAGTAAAAAAACGGCTATCATAGCCGCAGTGAATACATTTTTAATTCTTTTTATTTCTAAAATCACTTGGCGATTTTAGAATTTTAATAGGTATTGAAAATAATAATTTATTTAATTCGCTTATCAATTCTTCTGTTATTTTGAAAGATTTCTCTAATAATCCAATGTTTTTATTTTCTGATATAAAGTCATCTTTTAGCTCTATCTCGGTTTTACAATCTTGACATTTTATTCTAATGATTTTTTCATCACCATCGTAGTAAATCACGTGATTAGTATTTTTATTGCAGTGTAAGCAAAACAGATCGGCTTCCATATACTTTATCATATAAACACCTCTTGTAAACTATTCTTGATTTTGAATGAAAATTTAATCATATGTTTGATATTAAAATATATAGCCTAAAACTCCACCTATAGTGGAGTTTTGCATATGAAGTAATTTTTCGACATTCTATACCGTTTTAACTAATAATAATTTTAATCTAAAAATCATTCTCCCAATACAATTATCTTACATTTACGAATGCGTGATCTTGTGCGATCAAAATCTACAAAGTAAATATAGCCTGTTGGTCCTACCCCTAATTTTCCATTATCAACTTCAAATATCTCGCTAGAACCAATCAATGTAGCCTTTAAATGTGCATCACAGTTTAGAAGCGCTGAGCGATCACCATTTGGAAGATAGTCTTCTGCATCGGGCCATGATAATACTGCTTCATAATGTTTTTCACCAGGATAGTTATATTGTCCTTCCTCAACTTGATCTGGGATGATCTTTTTTAGGACATTGTTTAAATCAGCCTGCAGATATTCATCACCATCTTCAGTATAATCGTGAACAAATTCTTCAAAAAACACAGAACAGGTAGTATGAGGAGAAATTACAGCACAGATGCCATTTTGTATTTCACTTTTTTTGATTATTTCCTTAACAGAAGGAGTTATATTAAAAAAGCTAGGTGTTCCTCCATGAGATGTTAAATAAATTTGTTCTTTATAGATTTTCATTCTAAGGCCTCCTTCCGTAACCCAATTCGTTTTTTGCCTTTACAATTGCCTGTATCATTTCTTCTAACATTTTTATTCTATCTGGTGCATTAATTATGCCGCTTGTCGCTCCTGTCCCATCGGCACCATTTATTATCGTCTGATAAACATCTTCTCCAGAACTTATTCCAGCTGCCTGCATGACTAAGATATTGCTATTTATATCTTTTATCTTTCTCGTAGTTTCTCTTATATACTCATAACCGCTGGTTTTCCCTGTACCAATTAAATCAGTTGGTTCACACAATAGTATGTCAGGTTCCAACATAGCTATAGCTGTAGCTTCTTCTACAGAATCAGCACATACAATTGTAATAAGTTCTAAATCTTTCGCTCTTTTTATCGTTTTGACCAAATCCGATAGTTTTAATGAATGCTCAGCATGATTTAAAAATACTGCTTCAGCACCCGATGATTTTATGGATTCAGGCAGTACATAGCCCATCCCTCGTCCAGGTAGTAATGGATCCATATGTTGTGCTGTAATCTTGATGTTTTTTGTATTAGATTTAATGTAATATAAATCTGCAAACGGCGCAGTAAAAAATATATCAACATCATATTCTTCAGCAAACTTGTCTGCAGCAAATGCCAATCGCAAACTTTCTTCACCGTAAAGATATGACTTGGGATTGACTACAAAAAATGGAACTCTTATACCCTTCATCATTATCACCCCTTCACATGAAATTAGCTTGTTCTATATTTGTTTGTTTCAAAAACATCATAATAATGTTCTAAGCATTCTTTCATACCTTCTCTTTGAGCACAAAGTAACTCATAATAATCATTGAATTGAGTGTTTTTTACTTTATCGCATGCAGCAGTTACCAAATCAGTATAGATATTTATTTTGCTTATTCCTTCGGTAGCACATCTTTTAAGATTGTCATCTCCAGAAGATGATCCTCCATGAAGTACCAAAGGAATATCTACAGCATTCCTAATTTCTCTTAATCTGTTAAAATCTATAACTGGTTCCCCTTTATAATGTCCGTGAGCAGTGCCAATAGAAATTGCTAAAGAATCTACATCTGTAAGCTCAACAAATCTTTTTGCGTCTTCAACGGTAGTATATATACTAGCACTATTGTCGTTATTTCTGTAATTTTCACTGTTGCCAACATGCCCAATTTCGGCTTCAACAACTACTCCTCTCAAATGAGCGTATTTGACTATCTCTTTTGTTTTTCTAACATTGTCTTCAAATGAGTCCATAGAAGCATCTATCATAACTGAGTTAAATCCTTCATCTATAGCTCTGACTATTAATTCTTTTTTTGTACCATGATCAAAATGCAAAACTGCTGGAATTTTAGCCTTTTCACCATAATATTTGCCTAAATAAACTGCTTCATCAAATGACAAGAAATCTTCATGTGCTTCCGCATATGCTAAAATAATTGGCAAATCTAATTTTTCTGCGACTTCTATATATGCTTTTATAGAGTTCTGATCTACAAAATTCGGAGCCGGTATGGCAAAATTATATTTTCTTGCAATTTTAAATAATTCTTTTGATGATACTAACAAGAGATCATCTCCTTATTTAATATAACATTTTCAAAATCTTAATGGGAGTATTAAAAAACTCCCATTAAGATTTTTCAATATTTAGAACAAATACATAATCTTTAAAATTATCCATGTCAAAGGATTAGCACCGTCACAAATGCTTGATATTTGAGAAGCGCCATTTGGAAATTTAAATGCAGCGTCTGTTGCAGCCTGTGTAAGAAGTGGTGCAACATTAGTTGCAATTAAAAGTCCTACTCCAATTACAATTGCTCCTATTATGACTGACCTGAACACATTTCCTCTTGTGATAGGCGCTATCATCGCTACCATAAACGGTATTGTAGCTAAATCGCCAAATGGTAAAACATTGTTACCAGGCAATATCACTGCAATCAATATCGTAATAGGTACTAAAATTAAAGCTGTAGATATTGCTGCAGGATGGCCAACTGCAACTGCTGAGTCAAGCCCTATATAGAATTCCTTGCCCGCAAATCTTTTCTGCATAAATGATTTTGCAGCTTCAGAAATTGGTATAAGTCCTTCCATAAGTATCTTTACCATCCTCGGCATTAAAAACATTACACCAGCCATAGACATACCAAGATTTAAAGTTGTCTTTGCGTCGAATTTTGCTAATATACCTAATATCAATCCTAAAATTAAACCCAATACTACAGGTTCTCCAAAAATGCCAAACTTTTTGTTAATTGTATCAGGGTCCGCTTCTATTTTATTAATATACGGTATCTTATCAATTAATTTATTCAATGGTATAGCTATTGGAACATACGCTGCTGAAAAACCATGCGGCAGCGATATTCCCGGTAATCCGTAAAAATCCTGAACCATTTTTGCTGTCCAGTCTGCAAGTTTCAATACTATAGCTGCATTAATTGCTGCCGCGATCAAACCTAATGTCAAGTTTCCTGTAGCAACTGCCACAAGTGCCCCAGTAAAAGCAAAGTGCCAATAATTCCAAAAATCTACGTTTACAGTCTTAGTAAGTCTTGTAGCAAGCATTATGATATTAATAGCAAGTCCTAATGGTATTACAAAAGCTCCTACTTTCGATGCAAATGCAATTGCTGATGATGCCGGCCAACCAACATCAATGACATTTAATTTTACACCCATGTTTTTTACCATTGCTTGTGCCGCAGGTCCAAGATTATTAACAAGCAAACCTATAACAAGATTTATTCCAATGAATCCTATTCCTATTGTTAATGCTGAACGGAAAGCTTTGCCAGGCTTTTCACCTAAAATCAAACCCAACACGAAGATTATTATAGGAAGCATTACAACAGCTCCAAGGTCTAGCAAATATTTTATTACACTCATTCATAACACCTCACTTTTTCAATTCACTTATAATCTCTTCAAGCACTTTTTCTTCGCCTATACCTGTTATCAAGGAAAGAGCATTGATGCTTTTTTTGCCAAAATTGTCTTTTAAAATCGTCGTAGTCACGATTAGATCTGCATTTTCCGCATATCCCTTGATTTCTGTGACTTTGCATTGGATTATGTTTACATGAAGATTCTCTTTTTTACATGCTTCTGTTATTTTTTCTGCAACAACAGTTGACGTGGCTATTCCAGTTCCACATGCTACTATTATCGTCTTTCTTGTCATGACTCATTCTCCTTTCAACGTTCTAATTTGTTTCATATGGTACACTTTTTTATGCTTTCTATTATTCCATCACCTCCATCTTCACCTATGATCTTTTCCAGTAGTGAATCATCTTGTATCAGTTGAATTAGTTGCTGCAGCATTTCAACTTGACTGTGAGATTCGTTTAAAGCAATCATAAAGACTATATTGACTAAAACATCTTCCAACGGATTTGCCATGTTTTTAAAGACAACAGGGTTTTTCAGTGTTGCGACGGCTATCGCAGGTTTTACTACATGTTCTGGATCAGTGTGAGGTATCGCAACATTGTATTTGTTTAATAGCAAACCTGTCGGAAAAACTTTTTCTCTTTTTTTAACTGCTTCTAAATATGTCTCTTTGACATATCCGTTTTCAAATAGTTTTTTAAAAAGTACGTTAAATACATCATCTTGAGATACTGCATCAAAATTTGTAACAATTAATTCTTTGTTGAAAAACTCCGATATCTTCATATAATCTACCTCCTCATTGTTTACACCTTTATATAATGCAAATACCGTGCCAATTAATTGGACGGTATTGTATTTCTTATAATTATTTCTTTTATCTCTTCTTTGCTTTTGGCTTTTTCTAAGTCTTTCAATATTGCTTCATTCGACAGAACTTTATACAAATCAAGCATGTAATCTTTAGCGTCTTCTTTCAAAGCCAGCATAAAAATTAAGTCTGTCTTAAAATCTCCTTCCCAATAAATAGGTTCTTTCAACTTTGCTATGGCTATGGCAGGTTTTGTGACATATTTTGTGTCTCCATGTGGTATTGCAATACCTCCTTTCATCCACGTAGCACCCATCGATTCTCTCTTGTACACGCTTAAAATAAACTTTTCATCAACATAGCCTTTCTCTTCAAGCATATACGCCATTTTGTCTATAGCATCGCTTTTCATGGATACATCCACATCAAATAGTATTAGGTCATCGTCTAATACTTCTTTTAGGCGGCTTTCTCCCACAACATCCATGTTTACTAATTTCTTTAACCTTTTTAGCCCCTCTCCATTCATTATTTCCTCGACAGAGATATATGGGATATCACTTATTTTAGGATCGATGGTTCCAACAAAAGCTTGAATATTGTTTTTGCTTCTTATTCTATTTATTTCTGCGTCTAATTCTCTTTCGCTGAAAAGCCCTACAGGTATTATTTTTAATCCATTTTTTATCTCTGGTATCTTATCTTCAATATATTTCTTTATCTTAAGTGCAGTACCTTCACCAGTTATGCAGATGGTTACTATGGCTTTTGGAAGTTTGTTTGAATCTTTCACACCTTCCACATGCCCTACGTAAGATTTATTTTCATCAAGTGCATCAGCTATTTCGTCGATTGTGGCATCTGGCAAAATAGCCCGCCTTACGGCTTCCAAGACCATAACAGTGTCTACCCTTCCAATCGTCCTTGTTGGTATACCTGTCCTTTTTGTTATTATCTCACCAAAAGTGATGAGTGAACCCATGTCAACAAGTATTATACAGCCTTTCCCTTCATTCACCTTTTTCACAACTTCAATTGTATGCAAAAGTGCATCTTCAGGCTTTCATCAAGTGCCATCTCTATACCGTGTGCTATATTTACCCCTAAAAGCTTGTTCGCCACATCTGCCATACCGCAGGCTACATGACCGTGTGTTAATACTATAACAGCCACATTGCCTTTATTTCCACCTTCACTGGCTGAAAATGTTCTCAAATACATGGCTACAAAACCAACCTCATCGTCTGTAAGCTCTATGTCCAATATTTTATTGATTTTTTCAACCATCTTTTTTGCTACAACGTATTCTCTTAGATATTCCCTTCTGACACTTTCAAGCTGCGGATTAAATATGGATTTTCCGCTTTTTACCCTTTCATAAGCCGCGCTTAGATGAATAGCAAGTGCATAAAAAAGATTGTCCTTTATATTTTTGTAATTCTCCTTTGCTATGTCTATGGCTTCTTCAACGGCATATAATATTTTCTCTCCTACAATTTCCTTTAATTCCTTTTTTGAAACAAAATTTTTTGTTCGTATATCATTGGCAAATTTTTTAAGTTCTGATTCTACTTGACTTCCAACGATCTTGTAGATTTCGTCAGTTTTTAGCCCATCATTTTTTAGCTCAGTAAATCTATCCTCTATAAACTGGTATATTTCATCAGGCAAAATGTACCTATCTTCTTTAGGCAGCAATTTGCTTACCTTGTTTGGATATATTATGATGTCTTTATCCGAATATTCTTCTATATATGGTTCCCTTTTGCTGACTTTTAAAAGCCCCATCCTTACATGGTTTGGCAAATCAGCAAGGTTTATCGTTATTTCGCCATCTCTACTGTCTAAAGTTTTTAAAAAACCTCTTGCACATGCTACTTGTATATCGCTTCTCATTTGGCCTATATTGCCTGGGCAATCATAAAGCATTAAAGCTCTAAGGGCGTCCGGCTTTAATTTTATGGGCTTATTTATTCTAAACGCTTCCTTTTTAAAGAAAAATTTTATAATCTCAAATCTCTCTGTATGAGGCCTTTCACTTATCGGAGGAAGTTCAATAACCATTGGTATCCTACGCCTAAATGTAAGTAGAAGTGATGACTCCGGATTTTCTGTTGTAGCCGCTATAAGCATTATGTTAGCTTGACGCTCGCTGTCAGTCTCTCCAAGCCTCCTAAATTTTCCTTTGTCAAGTAAAAAAAATAAAATCTCTTGCCCTTCGCTGGGAAGCCTGTGGACTTCGTCAAGAAACAGTATCCCACCGTCGGCTTTTTCCACAAGTCCAGCTTTTGAGGACTCTGCACCCGTAAAGGCACCTTTTACATATCCAAAAAGCTGAGACATAAGAAGCTGTGGATTATCCGCATAGTCTGCACAGTTAAAGACGATAAAAGGACTACCTGCTTTTAGCCTGCCTGACTCCAACGCAAATTCGTACATGGCTTCTGCCAGTTGGCTTTTCCCAACGCCAGACGGTCCTAATAAGAGAGTGTGAAGGCCATGTGGTGGATATAGAATTGCAGCTTTTGCTTGGCTTATCTGTGTCTTTAGGCTTCCATCGTGTCCTATTATCTCTTTAAACGACATAAAATCACTTTCTCGATTTATTTCATCATCTTTGCCATCATCATCTTTTACATTATCAGCCACTATAAGTTCTGAATTTAAGATTTCTTTTTTTACCTGTGATGCCGCAAATCTCGATATGTCATATCCTAAATCGTTTAATCTCTTTGTAAACTTCCTATCTGAAATGTCTTTATCCTCTCTTAAAATCTTTTTTGCATCTTCATAAAGATATGGCTTTCTCCGCTCTCGCGAATCAGGTATACTATTTAAAAGTCTATACTGTGTCACTTCTTCTCTATTTATATTTAATATAGAAGCAATTTTTTTCATCTGTCAGAGGATTTTTCTTGTCTTCATTTTCTATTATCTTTATAATTTCATCCACGATTAACCATCCCCCGTAAACAAAATAATGCAAAAAATATGCCATATTGAATGGCATAAAATGTACGGATATATTATATCATATATTGCATGTATAATATACGCATGATACAATGAATCTGAAAAGGGAAAATTTTCATGAATACGTAGATGATTTTTAGATAGACAAAGATATAGGAAAGAGGTGTTAATTATGGAATTGCCTGATAAAAAAGAAATGTACACTTATGAAGATTACTTAAATTGGCCAAATAATCAAAGAATTGAGTTAATCAATGGCCAGATTTATTTGATGGCTCCTCCGTCACGAATACACCAAGAAATCTCAGGTGCAATATATCTACAATTTGCCAATTATTTAAACGATAAAAAGTGTAATGTTTATTATGCACCTTTTGGAGTAAAATTTCCTGAAAAAAACGAAAAAGATATTAAAACTGTTGTAGAACCTGATATTGTAGTCGTGTGTGATAAATCGAAGCTTGACAATGAAGGATGCAAAGGTGCTCCCGATTTGATTGTTGAAATAACATCTCCTTCAACTGCAAGAAGGGATAGAGTAGAAAAGTTTAATTTGTATGAAAAAAATGGAGTAAAGGAGTATTGGATAATAGAGCCCGAGCTTAAAATAGTTAATGTATTTACATTACAGGAAAATAATAGATATGGCAGACCTGAAATTTATACTGAAGAAGATAATGTTAAAGTTTCCATATTTGATGATCTCGTTATAGATTTGAAAGATGTTTTTAGTTGATACAATACAATAAAAGCCATAGTCTTATACCATATATTTAAGGTTTAAGACTATGGCTAAATCATTTTATTTTATCTTATCAGATTTAAGTTCTTTGTACTTCTTTACTATCTTATCTATAAGGATTGTTTCATCAAGCCCTGTCACTTTCTTCACTGTTTCTTGAAGTCCTAAAGTGCTTATGCTTTCTTGTATTTCCATTGCCTTTGGATCGTCTTTATAGTCAAATGCGAACCCTGCCGCTATGCCGTTTCATTTCTGTCATCCGTTTTCTGTGACAAATTTTAAGAAGGGTAAAATATGGCATTGTGAAGGCATATACGCTACATAATCATGACAAATGTACCTGCCGTTATCAATATCCCTGCAATTATAGCCTTTAAGTCAAAATGCTCACCTAAAATTATGTATGACAAAACAAGTGTCATGACTATACTGGACTTATCTATAGGAGCAACTTTTGAAACATCTCCCAGCGCAATGGCTTTGTAATAAAAAAGCCATGAAAAACCTGTAGCAAGACCTGATAAAATCAAAAAAAGCCAATTTTCTCGTGTCAATGCTTTCATGCCGCTTTGCACACCTGTTGTAAAAACAATGCCCCATGATAAAAATATGATGACGCTTGTGCGTATTGCCGTTGCAAGGTTTGAATCCACACCTTTTATGCCGATTTTTGCTAAGATAGATGTCAGTGCTGCAAATAAAGCAGACAATACTGCATAAAGCTTCCACATGATTTATGCCTCCTGTAATATTGATATCATAAATTATACTACTTTTGCCCATGCAGTAAAAGCTAAACAGTTTTAATTAATTCATTTCATCGATAATTTTTTATGAAACATTAAAACCGTTTCTGATTAATCAAATTTTATATCATTCATATTTATATACGCTACACCTATTACAGTGTCTGCGCCACCGTAATATACAAATATGTCGTCGCCTCTTACTGCGTTGCCGCAACTAAAAACTACATTTGATATAAAGCCGTTCTTTTCCCATTCAAGCTCAGGTTCCAAAATTGGTTCCTTTTGCCTTGCTAAAACTACCGATGGATCATTTATGTCGAGAAGTGCTGCACCTAATCTATAGACATTATCGTCATCTGCAGCATGGTAAATAAGAAACCATCCATCTTTAGTCCTTATAGGCGGTCCAGCCACACCTACCCTTGAGCTTTCCCAAGTGCCTTTGATAGGTTTTATTATTGATTTATGGCCAAACCATGTTTTTAGATCGCTGGAGTATGCTATCCATATATCCGGATACCTTCTGTGAAACATTACATAATTGCCATTTATCTTTTCTGGAAAAAGTGCAGCATCTTTGTTTGGCTCATCTAAAACAACACCTTTTCTCTCCCAATTTATTAAATTTTTTGAAGTTGCAAGGCATATTCTGTAGTCATCATCTGTCCTATCTCCAAAGCCTGTATACATCATGTAGTACGTGTCATCAATCTTAACTATCCTTGGGTCTTCGCACCCTCTTAGCTCTTGCTCTACGTCATTGCTTAAAACAGGTTTATCAAGCCTCATAAAGTTAATTCCGTCTTTGCTTACAGCGTAGCCTAACCTCGATATATATTTGCCGTATTTTTTGTGTGGTCCTAAATCTGTCGCTCTGTAGATAAGGTGAAACAATCCATTGTCGTATATTGCAGAACAGTTAAATACAGCTTTTCTCTCCCATTCATGCTCTGTCACTGGTTCTAAAATTGGTTTGTCGCTTAGCCTTTTTAGCTTTATCAATTTATCCACTCCTTAAAATGATATTTTATTTTTTTCCACTACTGCGACACCTATATGTGTATCTGCACCACCGTAATAAACGTAGTACATTCCATTTGCTTCAACTGCACCACAGCTAAAAACTACATTTGGTACAAGACCTTCTCTTTCCCATTTAAGCTCAGGCTCCAAAATAGGCTCTTTCTGCCTTGCTACCACTTTTGAAGGATCTTTTAAATCTAAAAGTGCTGCACCTAACCTGTACACATTATTTTTGTCAACTCCATGGTAGATAAGAAGCCATCCATCATCTCTTTTTATAGGAGGCCCAGCTATGCCAATCTTCTTAGATTCCCATGTATCTTCAATAGGCATCATTATTATCTTATGATTAGTCCAGTTTATCAAATCATCTGAATATGCTATCCAAATATCTGGTTCTCTTCTGTGAAACATGACATACTTCCCATTTATTTTTTCAGGCAGAAGTGCTGCATCTTTATTAGGCTCATCAAGGACCACCCTATGTCCTTCCCATCTTTTTAAATCGTATGATGTAGCTATGCATATTCTAAAATTATTCCAGTCTTTGCCTCCAAAACCTGTATAAAGCATGTAATATTTACCATCAATTTTTGTTACTCTGGGATCTTCAACACCCCATTCTTCCTGCTCTGTCTCACCTACTATAATAGGCTTATCAAATCTCTCAAAATTGATGCCATCACTGCTTACCGCATAGCCTATTGATGATACAAATTTATTTTCCTCTTCTGGTTTTTCTGTGTTTAAAACAAATCCATTGTTAGAAGCCCTGTAAAAAAGGTGAAACTTGTGATTTTCGTATATTGCTGCGGCATTAAACACAGCTTTTCTTTCCCATTCGTGTTCTTTTAAAGGCGACAATATTGGTTTATCTGTAAGCCTCCTTAGCCTAAACATTATAATACCTCCTTCTACATCAAAAATGCAACTGCTTCATCGGCTTTTATCACGAAATTTTCCAAATCAATTTCTTTATTGCTTATTAAATCTTTCACTCTTCCAGAAATGTTCGCTTCGACTTTGACATCAATATCTTCATGATTAATAAACACGACTAATTTTTCCCCTTTATACTCAAATTCTTTGGCTTCTACAAATGGAGAACCCGCTTCTATCTTCGGATTTATATTTGATAATTCTTTTGCCAATTTGTAAATTTCGTAAGTTTTGTCGTCTTTATATACGTCTGGCATGTAGCTTAAATATAGCTCAACAGGGTATGTCACAAGGACTGCATTGCCTTTACCGAATTTATTTATGACTACTGCAGGATTCCCTTCATTGTCGTATCCAATCACACTGCATGTAGTAGGTTTTACGATTAAGTGTTTATTAAATTTAAGTGTGCTATAATTTAACTTAATCTTTCTGTCTTCTATATAAATTGAAGCGATATTATCCTTCGGCACCATTGAATACTGTGTTTCAATGCCAAAAACTTCGTCAAAACCTTCAACTGCAATTCCGTCATAAGATGCATATAATGTACCACCGCTTTTTATATAATCAACTATCCTCATCCACTGATCGTGTGTTAGATGTCCCTTCCTATATGCTGATGGGAGTATCAGCATTTTGTATTTGCTAAAATCAATATCAGAAGCTTTTACCATCTCTACATCTATACCAGCTTCTTTTGCAAGTATAAAGCTATTTAATAGTATTCTGAAATTCCTCTCAGGTGTATAATCATCGCCAACAAATAATGCATTATAATACTTATCAGGAACAATTATAGCTGCATCACAGCTTTTTGGAATTAATTCATCATACTCAATTTTATTTATAAATTCTGAAAAAGCCTTTATTTTAAGTCCTGATGGCTTTGGCCTGCCATCAAATGCAGTTATGCCAAAGTGCGTTTCAAAGGGTGTAGTGTTGTAAGGCAATTTGTTGCCAACCGTAAAATCTCCAAAGCACCATGCCATTGCACCTAAAGCTTCATTTGCAAATAAACTGTACAAAACTGTTTTATAGTATTTACCTTCGATTTCTTCTGACATCATAAGTGTAGTGGCTCCAAATTCCTCAAATAGAACATCTTTGCCTCCCAGAGCTTTTGTAAGCTTTGATGCAAATGGTGCAATGTAAGTACTCCTTATGGAATTCACAGGGTCAATGCATGTATCTGTATATATTGGATACGCATGCATACATAAAAAATCATTGCCTTCACCCATATCTTCTGGGTAAAATTTATTGTCTGAAAGAAGAGATGCCTGATGTATTCCTAACGTCACTGGATGATTTTTGTCGTGCTTTTTTATCTCATTTGACAGTATATAATTCCAAAGCCATGCATCATGATTCGACTCTGCTTTAACATAGTTGTCAGGCTCGTTGGAGAGATCCCAGAATAGTATGGCGCTTTCGTCCTTGTACCTTTGTGCAAAAAATCTTACCAGTTTAATTTCATGTCTCAGCATAAAAGGATCACTGTATATGCTTTTACCATCTCTCCATTTTACATCGAAATTTTCTCCACTCATATGGCCTACGAAAAACGTAGGAGCTATTTTTATGCCTACATCATGGCATATTTCAATAAGTTCATCAAATTTCTTAATCGCGTCTTCCGATATAATATCAGGCTGTGGCTGAAAATCTTCCCACAACAGATTTATCCTTAATGCATCAAGTCCTAATGTTTTAGCCTCCATAAACTCCCTTTTAATTTCTTCCTTATTCCATCTCTTCCACATATCAATGCCGTAATTTCTTGGCCAGTAATTAGCACCTATAATGAATTTGTTAAAATAGTTGCCATAAGATGTACCCATTCTATTGTCATCCCCTTCAATCATAATAATATTTAAGAAGAATAAACTTAGTCTTTTAAGCCAGTAAAAGTAATTCCTTCAATAAAATACCGTTGAGCAATAAAGAATAAAACGAGCATAGGAAGTGCTATCACAATTGACATAGCCATTAAATAATTCCAACTTGGTTGTTCATTTACACCACCCATGAAGAAGTACATACCAAGAGTCATTGTATATTTGTTCATATCATTTAGGTAAAGAACAGGCCCTAAAAAATCGTTCCAATATCCTCTAAATGTAAACACGCAAATAGCTAAAAGAGCGGGCTTAATCTGAGGTAAAATAACATGAACAAAAGTTTGCAACGGGGTCGCACCATCAATCTCTGCAGCTTCATCTAACTCAAAAGGAATTCCCATCAAAAATTGTCTCAAAAGAAAAATGTAAAAAGGTCCCCATGCTGTCCATGCCCTTATCACCAGCGGATCAAATTGGCCTACAAGGCCTAATTTCTGCCATATCAAATAAGTTGGTATTAATGTTACATGAAAAGGCAACATCATTGTACTTAAAAGTATGAAAAAAATTAAATCTCTTCCAGGGAACTTAAAGCGTGCGAAGCCATATGCTACCAAAGTCTCGCTGGTTATCTCAGCTACCATCCCCAAAACAACTATAAATATACTATTTATGAGGTATATGTTAAATGGCATAGCATGCCATGCTTTTGCAAAATTCCCCCATAATGCAGGTTTAGGGAAGAAATCCGGCGGCCATGCAAAAATATCTGCATTAGATTTCAATGCTGTTGACAGCATCCAAAAGAAAGGCATCAATATTACTATGGCTATTGCAGAAAGTACAATGTACAAAATTGTTTTCTTTGTTATATTGCGAACTTTGTTAGATTTTTTATACATGTGTAATATATCCACCATAGTTTAACATCTCCTTAATTACCTTTTAATTTCCCCTTCGTAATGTACCCATGCTGGTGTGGATTTAAAAACTAAAAGAGTAAAAGCTAATATTATTACAAATAATACCCATGCTATTGCGGATGCTTGCCCCATGTGCAATTGTGTAAAACCTCTATTGTAAATCAATTGATTCATAAATATTCCCGCTCCTGTTGTAGGCCTTACAAACATTGCCACAGTAAATATCTGCAATGCACTAATAATTCCCATTACCACTTGTAAAAGTATTACAGGTGATATTTGTGGAATAGTTATTTTCCAAAATTTAATCCATGAATTTGCACCATCAAGTTCGGCAACCTCATAAAGACTTCTGGGAACACCCTGAAGTCCCGCGAGAAAAACAACTGTATTTGTTCCAAAAATTCCCCATACACTCATTATTATGAATGCCCACAATACGTATTTAGGATCGCCAAACCAGTCTATTTTCCCAATGTGAAAAATTTTAAGAAAGGGTGAAATAACATAATTAATAAGACCAGACTGACTGTTAAAAAGCCATCTCCATATTAATGCAACTGCCACATCTGGCATAACAGCAGGTAAATAATAAATTGTTCTAAATGCACCTATTCCTTTTATACGATTATTCAACAACATGGCTATCATCAAAGAACCTATGACACCTATAGGAACTGTAAATGTTGCATAAAGCAAAGTCAGTCTAACTGACGGCCAAAATTCATAATCATTAGTAAAAATGTATATATAATTGTTAAGCCCAATCCATTTCGGTGTGCCAAACAAACTGTAATTAGTAAAGCTTAAATACAAAGAATAAATAAGTGGAAATGCTGTAAAAATAATAAATCCTATAAGCCATGGTGATACTAAAGCAAATCCAGTAGCGGCTCTTGCCTTCCATCCTAACTTTCTAAGCAATAAATATATTATCATTGCAAGAAACATAAGAACTAAAGGTGTTATAAACCATCGTTCTGTAGTTCCTAAATATTGTTCCATTTGAATTCCTCCTTTTAGTTTTAAAAGGAATGCCAACCTTGTATTAATAAGGTAAGCGTGCTTATCTCATCAATTGGAAAGGAGGTTTACCCTCCTTTCCATAATTATTTGTTGCTAATGTATTGTTTTAAAACATTATCCAATTGCGGCTTGACTTTTGGAATGAGATCATCTGGATTTGCTTTATTGTTGATTATTGGATCCATAAGCTGATTCCAGAATATATTATCCCAGTCTGGATAATTTACAAAATATCTGAAACCTTCCGCATAAGACATCGATTTTACTATTGTATCCAATGTCTCTGTGCTTCTGTCTGGATGCAATTTTTTCAATGCATCAACATTTACTTCTGATTTTATAGGAGGCACCACTTTCCATTCTTGAATAGCCTTTGTCAAATCAATAAATGCTTTAAACGCTGCATCTGGATTCTTTGTCTTTGCGTTTATTGCCATTCCGTACAAATCTCCAAAAGTAACCTTTTTACCTGTGGGACCTGATGGAACCTCATATACACCACAATTAAATTTAACTTGCGTCTCTAAGCTATCCGCAGCGCCACCCATGAACATCGCAACTTCTTGATTTTTAAACATTGTATCAAAGCCCTGATCCTTAATCGTCTGCTGTGAAGGAACCGCAGGACTATTTATCAATTCAGAGTAGAACTCAAATGCCTTCTTGGCTTCAGGAGTATCTATAGGTGAGCTTTTGAAATCCGGTGTTATAACTTCACCGTTATTTTGCCATACAAACATT
>NZ_BBKT01000017.1 GCF_000747665.1 Thermoanaerobacterium saccharolyticum
CTAATTTTTTCTCTTCATAAATAAAAACAAATTAAAATGAAATTCGTTACAGTTTTTATAAAAATTTTTTATTAATTTCAGCATACAAAATTTCATTTAAATATTATCAATTTAGGAACGAAAATATCATTTTAGAGAACAAAAAAGCATTTTTAGCTTTTAATTTTTCTTCAATTGCAAGATAAAAAAATAAGGACAGAGCATTATCTGTCCTTATTTTGTAAGTCACATTTGTCAACAGCTTATTATAGATATGCACTATATCTAATTACCTTGAGCAACATCTACTGTTATAATACCATCTTTATAATCTACTTTATATCCAAATGCTTCACTTATAACCCTTAGGGGTATAACAGCATCAGAATCCAAATAAAAGATTTTGCCCAATATATTGAAAAGAGCGAAGTTCCACCTTTGCTGAATTAGATACCGAGACTATTCTAAATTATTACAGTCAGAGATGGCCTATGGAAATATTTTTTAGGCATACAAAAAATAATGTTGGACTAAATATGTATCAAGTACGCTCAACAAAATCAATAGATAGATTATTATGGCTTATATCATTGACATAACTGTATCTTAAGCTTCAGGCGATGAATATTGCAAATATGGGCAAGGAATAAAAATAGTTTGTAAAAAGGTACAAAAGCAGCTTATTCAATGGATATATGAACAAACTAATAACAACACTGTATCTATTGATGCAATTTTAGAACAACTACGTTTAGCATAGTGATAGTGTATCTATTTAATGGTAATATTTGTTATCAATTTTTCTCATCTATAGTTGTATAATAAATTTTACAGGTTTTTTTTATGAAAAGTGGATGACTTTTCCGTTAGCACAGAGCCACTTTTTGGCTCACTTTTATATTAGCATATATAACTGATATTATTATAAGTTATTTTCTGAAAAAGTTTCTATAATCTTATCCTGTTTAAAAAAAATAAATAAAAAAGAGCAAAATAGAAGCTATTAAAGAAAAACTTGAAATAAATATACTAAATAAATTCTTATGCAAAACAGACAACATTTTTATTCCAACATAATTTCCTAAACCCTTTGCCAAAGACCAACCTAGACTAGCAATGCTAAAATATGCAGATGTATATTGAACATTATTAATTGTATCAGAAATAGCTTTATCCTCAAATGGCGTAAATATTAATTCTCCTAGTGTAAACACAATTGCAACAAAAAATGATATGAACATATTAGTACTTAAAAAAAGTATAGCTATACTAAATCCTATTAACAATGAGCCCAAACCCAATCCTAGCAAACTATTACTCTTAATTTTTTTATTAATAATAATCATTAAAGGTATTTGAAATAATACGGATATAATTGTATTAATTACAAGCATAATAGAATATACCAGCATAGAAACATTATATCTTGAAAAGTAAATAGGTAATACTGTAAAAAACTGACTATAAGAAATGTGTATAAGAATTATTACAACAAAATATAAGCAAAATTTTTTATTTTTAATAACAGTAACAAACCCTAATAAACTGTCTTTAATTTTGTTTTTAATTCTATTATCAAAGTCAAGTACAACTATTCTATCTATTATAATAGCGGCAAGAATATTTAATACTGATACAACATATATCAATACTACTATACCATTCTTATCCATAAATATTGCACCAATAAGTGTACCTAAAGCACCTCCAATATTTAACGACAAATTATAAAGAGTAAATGCTTGTAGCTTTTTTTGTTCATCAGACGCTGTATTTAGAGATACAAAACTTTTACATGCCAAATTAAACATTGAAGTACCTAACCCAATTGTTATACTTATCAATGCTAATAGTTGAACATTTGAAATATATAAATATAGTATATATATTACACCCCCTAATATCCTACCTATTATCATACTTAATTTATAACCTATTCTATCTACTATAAAACTCGCAGGAATCATTAAACCTGTTTGAGAAAATCCATAAATACTTACAACTATAGCGACTTGATTTGTGTTTAAATTATGATACCTTGCAAGCATAATAGCCAGAAATGGCATAATCATCGTATAGCCTATAGCTGATAGTACCCTTGAAGCTAATGTTGCCCATAAATTTATATCAAAATTTTTGTAATTTACAGTATTAACAATTCTGTCCAATTTTTTCAAGACAATACCTCTTTTCTATATTGAATTTTCAATTTTTAAGCAAATTTCATATTTTAAATATCTTGTAGCACTTATCAAGTGAGCGAATTTCATCATTAACTTTCTTATTAAAATATACCAATATATTGTGGTTAATTTATAGTTATGACACTATATATTGTTAAATTACATTTGATTTTTGAATTATGCAATTTCCTCAAGCGAAAGATCTACCAATTTTCAATCGAATTTTTCTTACAGAATTTCATTTTAAATGCATAATGTGCACTTAATACTTAATAACAGACCTGAGTTTTACGTTAATCCCATAATTTTCCTTTACTGCAACTCTCGTACACAGTAGCTTCACCCCAATCTACTTGTACTGCTTCTCCTGGATTAAATTCAAAAGGTACGAATGTTTTTGGTATTTCATCTTTAAGTTGTTATACAGCCAATCTTACTGTGGATTCTTAACTTTTAAATTCTTTTTCTTCTACTAGATGATAGTACATCTTTCTAGTTATATTTTGCTGCTTTTTTATTCCTTCTATTTCATCTCCTTCATCTCCATCATGTGATCTTATTTCATGAGGGAAATTTTATCTTAAAGTAGTGGATTATTCAACTGAAATATCAGGGTATTTTTAGTGTATCATAAACAGCTTCAAAAATTAAATATAACTTAATGTATTAGAAACAAAGTAAAAATCCCCATCAACCATAATATAAAAAACAGTTAAGTAATAATGTTTCTTAAGATTTGCTGTCGGTTTTACAAATAATTTAACAATATGACTTTCATTAGGATCAATTTCTATTTCATTGTCCTCAATCTGTAGAAACACATCTTTAGAATCAATACAAATTGCAGAAATGAATAGTTTTAACTTCTCATTGCTATAGTTCCTTAGTTCTAAAACATTAATATTATTCCCATTAATATCAAATTTTAAATTTGTATAACCTCTTATACCCATTTTAAAATTAGGTACATCTTGAATAATTCCGCATTTATAACATTTGATACTTGTTCTAACGTATGTTTTTCTCGTAGTTTTAATACTATATTTAGTCATCAAAGTTATGTTATGACAATTACTGCATGTGTTATCATAGGTTATTTTACAAATAGATGTTCGTTTGTCAGTTATATTTTCATAGAAATTATTTTGATATTTGAGTGTATAATCTGTTATCATGTTAAAAATATCTTTAAAAATTTGCATAAATTTTATTCTTAATTTATAAATTACATTATTAGTATTTATAAATTCTTTAACTGAAAAATTATAATTTTTGCTAGATAATATTTTTTTTAAATTATTTTCAATATCTATAATTTTTCCTTTCAACAAATTCTCTAATTTAAAATGATCTCTTAAGAAAATAACTTTATCCAAATATTTTAGCATTTCATTAATTTGATTTTTTACAGTATCATTATTAGAAATTAATATACTAATTGAATCAACAGAAAACTTTTCTAATGAAAACATTATTAACTTTTGGGATTCATCTTTTGAATTTTTGCTAAAATAATAATAAATATTATTTTTTATATCATAAAATCTTTTGTCAAAACTAATTTCGTTTACGTATAAGTTTTTATATAATTCTTCTATACTTATTTCAAGATAAGTTTCATCTTGAATGCTATTAAATTCAACAATAATAGTACCATTTCTTAAAATTTTCTTATGTTTATACTTAGGTTCAAAAGAATTAGGTAACTTTCTAAATAAGGGATCCCCTAATAAAAAATAATTATTTGTTTCTATTTTACTGTATTCCAAAAATTTATTCACCTGAAATTCAATTTGACCCGCTGTATATCCATTGTTTAATAAATTATGCGCCAAAATATTCTCAGCTATATTGCCTGTTTTAATGCTAGCACTTGTAATAATAGAAATAGCATTATTTTCAATCAAATTTGAAACCACTGTATAATTGAATGGAACAATACTTTGATTAAAGTCCCCTATATTACAACCACTTAAGAAATAAAAATGTGCATTTAATTCTGATACATTATACTTTTCAACATTAGTGATATAACAGTCATCTGCATTATAATAGCAACAAGGTAAATGTTTATTAGAATCTTTATGTTTTTCTATAATATTGTAAGCTCCACAAAAAATAAAATCATTAAATCTAAGCACACATTCTCTGCAATGAGATAAATAGTTAAATTCAAGTAGCTCGTTCTGACCATTCATAATATTTAAAATCATATCCTTTGTACATAATTTTCTAGAGAAATAATAGCAATTCTGCAAATTTGAATATGTAATATCATTATCTTGATCAACTCTATTAATTATAATAGAATTGTTACTTTGATTATTATTTATATACATAAGATACTTTAACATAAAAAAATTAATAGTATATTTATCATAATACGGTAAATATCCAATATTAATATATTCATTCTCAAGCCTTAATAAAAATCGCTCAATAATATTAAATTCATCAAGTGGAAGTATAATTAAAGCGCTTTTCACCCTATTGTCTATTAACGTTTGAAATAATTTAGCTTTATTAAAAGCATAAATAAACCTTCTATTTGTATATTTAGCAAAAAGAAAACTTTCTAATAACTCTTCAATACATTCACCTATTCTCGAACTATAATAACAAATAATATCAAAACTATCACATGAGTTATTGTACTTACATACTAGTGCTTCTATGTAATTCATATCATATTCTATAGTATTGTAAAAATCAACATCTTTAAAACAATATTTGTATTCACTAGATGCATATTTTTTTATGTATCTAGGAATAACTTCTTCATATATTGGAACAATTAAATTATTATTAGCATATAGGTTATCTATATAATTAAAAAAGAAATCATTCATTTTATGCACTTTATATAACTCTATATTCATAACGATAAACCTCTTTCAAAATCATAATGAATTAAATTCTCTATTTCTTTTGCACGTTCAAATAGAAAATTACTATCATTTCCAAAAAGATATAAACTTCCCCTAAATTCTAAATTTGAAGTAGGCTTCGGCAAAAAATCACCCTCATTATAAAATAAAATAGACTTGTGCATATCTCAAAAGCCTTGATTTTAGCCATTTTTAAGATATGCTTTTTTCTTATCACCCTGAAAATTTTTTATCTGATATGTAGGATTTCCTGCCTTTTATGTCGAATTATTGTATTATTAGCATCATTAAACATTAAAGGAGGAAACCCTACATGTACCAGCTTCAACAAGTTTTAAACATTATTGACCTTTTTACTTCTCAACCTAAAATTGATTTTTATACTTCTTTATTTAGCAATCTTGATTTGTCTTCCATTCCTGAATTCCCGCCTTCTAAATTTGGCCCTAGAGGTTATTCTCGTCATGCCCTCTTTAGAGCCATCATTGTTATGAAAGCTGAGAAATTCGGTGAGATTTCTGATCTCATTGATTATCTTAATAATAATCTTATTATTGCTCACCTCTGCGGTTTTGATATTACTAAAAAGTTGCCCTCTTATTGGACTTTTGACCGTTTCCTTAAAAATTTTGATCATAAATATTTGTCTTATGTTATGCAGAATCAAGTTAATATTCTTAAGGATTTCGGCCTTATTTCTGGTGAATCTATTTCTTTGGATTCTACTCCTATTAAGGCTAATACTAAGTTCAATAATCCTAAGTGTTTTTCTAAAAATAAATTCTCTAAAGATAATCAGCCTAAGTCTGACAAGGATTGTAGACTTGGTGTTCATACTGCTTCTAATGATTCTTCTAATAAAAATTTTGAATTTTATTGGGGATATAAAAACCATATTATTATTGATTCTTTGTCTGGTCTTCCTATTGCTGAAGTAACCACTCCTGCTAATATCCCCGATTTTGATGCTGCAATTCCTCTTTTATCTGAAACCAACAATTGGTTTAATCTTGAAGGTGTCAATTTTATTGCTGACAAAGGCTATGATGTTAAGAAAGTCTATAGTTTTGTGAGAGACACCCTCCATGGTCATTGTTTTATTCCTCTTAATAAGAGAGGCTCTAAAACGCATAAATTAACTGATGATGGTCATGTTGTCTGTGATGCAGGTATTCCAATGATTAAAGATGGTAAAGAGTATTTCGATGGTTTTATTAAGCAAAAACATCGTTGTAAATACTATAAGTCTAAAAATGATTCTCTTTGCCCATGCCATCATCCCAAATACTTTAATGGCAAAAAGTACAGGGGTTGCATTAAATATACTTCTATATCTACTGATTACAGGTCTTCAATTGATAGAAATTCTATATATTTCAAATCCAAATATAAATTAAGGACAGAATCAGAAAGATATAATTCCCGCTTTAAAGCTTTAGATTTTGAAAGGGCATACGTTAGAAACATTGATTCTGTAAGTAATTTAAATACTTTTGGCCATATTACTTTATTGACACTTGCTATTGTTGCATATAAATCAGGTAATATCGATAAAATTAAATCTCTTGATGGTTTAAAGCGTTTAGCTTAATTTTTATATGTTTTAGTTCTCAATTTTTGCCATCAATTATCTACAGGATTTTTATGCCCTTTTTCAGCTCTTTTTTTTCTTTTATTTAGTTTTAAATGTTCAAGTATATTTTTTAGCCTTTATCATTTACATTACCTACCTATTCTGGTTCTTATTTTTGATCGATTTTTTAATTATGCTCATATCTACATTTAAAATTTGTAAACCTCGATTTCTTTTATGCATATTATATAACAAGTCAGGCATATAACCAAGAAAAGCACATGACTTTTTAAAAATGAAGTACTTGCATTTACATGAAGTTTGTGATAATATTTAATTAATTATTTGTAAGAAAATTTAATAGTTAAAAATGAGACAAGGGCGTTTCATTAATATATTTTTTGTGTATTAATGGCGTCCTTGTTTTGTTTATATTTTCCATTATTACTAAAAAATAAATGAAAGGGGATTTTTTATGTCGGAAAATTCTTTGAAAAATATTTTTGGCGCCAACGTATTTAATGACGCAGTAATGAGAGAGCGTCTGCCAAAGCAAACATATAATGCTTTAAGAAAGACAATCGACGAAGGTTTGCCACTTGACCCAAAAGTTGCAGACGTAGTAGCAAACGCTATGAAAGATTGGGCTATTGAAAAAGGAGCAACGCATTTTACACATTGGTTTCAACCATTGACAGGTATTACCGCAGAAAAACATGAATCTTTTATCTCTCCTACACCAGACGGTAAAGTCATCACAGAATTTTCAGGCAAAGAACTCATAAAAGGTGAGCCTGATGCATCATCATTCCCTTCTGGTGGATTAAGGGCTACATTTGAAGCCAGAGGTTATACAGCATGGGACTGCACATCTCCTGCATTTGTCAAAGATAATGTCCTATACATTCCAACTGCATTTTGCTCATACACTGGCGAGGCATTGGATTTAAAGACACCTTTATTACGTTCTATGGAAGCACTGTCAAAGGAAGCTTTACGTGTATTAAAATTATTTGGCAATACAACCTCGAAGAAAGTAATTACTACAGTTGGACCAGAACAAGAATATTTCTTGATAGACAAAAAATTGTATGAAAAACGCAAGGACCTCATCTTAACAGGAAGGACATTATTCGGTTCTAAATCACCTAAAGGACAAGAAATGGAAGATCATTATTTTGGCACAATAAGAGAAAGAGTTTCCACATTTATGAAAGAACTTAATGAAGAACTTTGGAAACTTGGCATATCCGCTAAGACGGAACATAATGAAGTTGCTCCAGCACAACACGAATTAGCACCAATTTTTAATACAACAAACATAGCAACAGACCATAATCAATTGACTATGGATATAATGAAAAAGGTTGCTTTGCGAAATGATCTGGTGTGTTTGTTGCACGAAAAACCATTTGCAGGCGTAAATGGCTCTGGCAAGCATAATAACTGGTCAATGAGCACAGATGACGGTTTGAACTTGTTAGATCCTGGAAAGACACCACATGAAAATGCACAATTTTTGGTTTTCCTGTGCGCAGTTATCAAGGCAATCGATGAATACGCTGATTTATTAAGAGTATCATGTGCAACACCTGGAAATGATCATAGGCTTGGTGCAAATGAGGCTCCACCAGCAATAATCTCAGTATTCTTAGGTGATCAGCTTACAGATATCTTAGAACAAATAAGTGAAAGTGGCAGTGCTACAAACTCAAAGCAAGGCGGAGAATTAAAAATCGGTGTAACAACACTTCCTACGCTTTATAAAGATTCTACTGACAGAAACAGAACATCACCATTTGCATTTACAGGAAACAAATTCGAATTCAGAATGGTAGGTTCTTCATCATCAGTAGCAACCGCAAATTACACCTTAAACACGATTGTGGCAGAAGTTTTATCAGAAATTGCAGATAGACTTGAAAAAGCTGATAACTTTGATGAAGAAGTCCAAAAAGTATTAAAAGAGATCGTAATAAATCACAAAAGAGTTATCTTCAACGGAAACGGATATTCAGAAGAATGGGTAAAAGAAGCTGAGAAAAGAGGGCTTCCAAATATAGCTTCAACAGTCGATGCTATTCCTGCCCTTTTGAAAGACAAAAATGTGAAGGTCATGGAAAAACACGGCGTATTAAGCAAGGTAGAATTAGAAGCTCGTTATGAAATAATGCTGGAAAATTACTCTAAGACTATAAATATAGAAGCTTTGACAATGCTTGACATGGCTAAAAAGCAAATCCTTCCAGCAGTCTTAAAATTCATTAAAAATGTTGCAGACTCCATAAATGCAGTAAAAGAAACTGGATTAGATGCTTCAATTGAGGCGCAAGCCGATTTATTGAAGGAAGTTTCTTCATTGACAGCCGAATTTAAAAAGAGAATTGATAATCTTGAAAGCGCTGTAAACAATGCATCAAATATTGAAGAAGATTCTTTTGCTTTAGCTAAATATTACAGAGATGAAGTGTTTGTAAAAATGGGAGAGCTTAGAGAAATAGGCGACAAATTAGAAACATTAGTTGACGCTGATATTTGGCCACTTCCAACATATTCCGACATGCTTTTCTACGTATAATAATATAAAAAAACTATTGAGGTTTTGCCTCAATAGTTTTTTTATGCAATATAAATATATGAGTTTAAATTACAAATCAAAATATATAATAAAAATAATAAAAAGCCTCATTTTTAAGGCTTTTTTAAATGGAGATAAGGGGATTCGAACCCCTGGCCTCTACAATGCCATTGTAGCGCTCTCCCAACTGAGCTATATCCCCAAAAATGTATGGTGGAGGTGCGGGGAGTCGAACCCCGGTCCGAAGGTGTCACAGTAAAAGCTTCTCCGAGCGCAGTCACTGTTTTGACATTCCCTCTGCAGTTCTCCCAGTGACAGGATAACTGCTTTGGTAGCTTCATAAAATCCGATTTATCTCAAAGCTTTGATAAATCAGTTCCCCACTAAATCGACGCCCAATCCTTTGATGTGGGAATCAAAGGTTGAACGGCTGCTTGTAATTAAGCAGCGTAAGCTAAATTATCGTTTGCGTTTATATTTAAGTCCACCGTTTTACGAGCAGATGGAACCTCGGCTCGCTACTTTTACCTCTACTACCCCCGTCGAAACCAGTACACCCCCATGTATCATATATGCTGACTTTCTTTAAAATGCCTTTCTATCTCCCTCTTAGCGTCTCTTTTTGCCATGTCTTCACGTTTATCGTACAATTTTTTGCCTCTGGCAACTGCTAATTCAACTTTTACAAGCCCATGTTTAAGATAAACTTTTAAAGGGACCAATGTATATCCTTTTTGAGTAACATAACCAGTCAATTTATTAATCTCTCTTCTGTTAAGAAGCAATTTCCTCGTTCTAAGCGGATCTTTGTTAAAAATATTGCCTTTTTCGTATGGGCTTATATGCATATTGTATAGGAAAACCTCATTGTTTTCTATACGTGCAAAACTGTCCTTCAAATTCACTTTGCCCATGCGTACAGATTTGACTTCCGTACCAAAAAGCACAATGCCTGCTTCATAAACTTCATCTATAAAGTAATCATGACTGGCTTTTTTGTTTTGTGCAAGCACCTTTATATTTTCACTACTCATAAGAATAACACCTTTTCTGTAAAATACATTGTCCCCTCACCGCATATGGGTCTGCGCTTAATTATTATAGCACATTAAATTCACATGTCAAGCACCTTCAACATTGCGGATTTCATCTGGTGAAGCCAAGACAAAATCTATTTCCCTCCTATCCACGTTAGCACCTACTACTTTTACATACACAACATCTCCTATAGAAAATCTTCTATTAGTTCTTTCGCCAACTAACGCATATGTTTCGTCATCATAATGGTAATAGTCATCATCAAGAGTGTCAATATCGACTAATCCTTCTACTGTGTTGTCTAACTCTACAAAAAAGCCGTAATTTGTCACGTTGGCGATTATAGCTTTGTAGATATTCCCAATTCTATCTTTCATGTATTCTACTTTCTTCAAATCTTCTATTTCCTTCTCCGCCGAATCAGCCGCTCTTTCCCTTTCCGAAGCTTTTAATGAAATGTCATTTAATATTTTATTATAATGTTCCTGCCGCTTCTCATTCAATTTACCATGGATGTTCTCTTTGATAATCCTATGGATTATAAGATCGGGATACCTCCTTATAGGCGATGTAAAATGTGTATAATACTGCGTCGCCAATGCATAATGGCCTAATTCCTCTGGACTATATCTGGCCCTCTTTAAAGACCTTAGTAGAAGCGTCTCCACGACTCTCTGCTCATTTTTGCCTCTCACTTGCTTTATAAGCTCCTGCAATGATTTTGGATGAATCTCATCTCCACCAATCCCTTTTATGTGATAACCTAAATTGTGTATAAATTTATTAAATGCCATCAGCTTCTCCATATCAGGATGCTCATGAACTCTGTATACAAACGGTACGTTGATCCAATGCATGTGTTCGGCAACTGTCTCATTTGCAACAAGCATAAATTCCTCAATAATCCTATGTGCTATATTTCTTTCGGCTTTTACAATATCAACTGGTTTCCCTTTCTCATCTACAACTATTTTTGCTTCTTCAAAATCAAAGTCTACACTACCTCGTCTTTTTCTTCTTTCCAGCAATATCTTTGCCAAATCTTTCATATTATTAAAATCTTCTATTAAATCTTTATATCTCTCTTTTAATTCTTCATCATTTTCTTCTAAAATTTTGTACACATTAGTATAAGTCATTCTTTCTTTGCTGCGTATTACGCTTTCAAATATATCGTGATCTACAACATTACCATTCTTGTCTATCTTCATCTTAACCGTAAGTGTCAATCTATCCTCAGACGGATTAAGGCTACAGATTCCGTTTGACAATCTATGTGGCAACATTGGTATGACTCTATCTATAAAGTACACGCTGCAGCCTCTATTTAAAGCTTCCTTATCAAGCTCCGAACCCTCTTTAACGTAGTGACTGACATCTGCAATGCTGACATAAAGTATATAGTCACCACTATCAAGCTTCTCTACTGCCACAGCATCATCAAGATCTTTTGCATCTTCACCATCTATCGTGACAATATTTAAGTGGCGCAAATCTGTCCTTCCTGATATCTCCTCACTTGATATTTTCTCTTGTATGTTTTCTGCCTCTTTTATGACTTTCTTTGGAAATTCTTCAGGTATGTTGTATGAGCGAATCACTGATAGTACATCTACTCCAGGATCCTCTTTCTTGCCTAAAATCTCAACTATTTTACCTTCAGGATTTCTCCTCTTTTCCGGCCACTTAGTTATCTTAACTACCACCTTCATGCCATCTTCGGCATTCATGGTATCAGATTTTGAAATAAATACATCTTGCGTAATACTTCTATCATCGGGAACTACAAAGCCAAAATTGCGATTTTTCTCAAAGGTGCCAACAATGGTAGCATTAGCCCTCTTGAGTATTTTCACAACTTCACCTTCCCACTTTTTACCTTCAACTTTTTTTGTCACACGAACTAATACAATATCATTTTGCATTGCACTATTTAAATTGTCTTTAGAAATAAATATGTCTTTAATGCTTTCATTTTCTGGTATCAAAAAACCAAAACCCCTTGATGTGGCATCTATTTTCCCTTTTATTATATCAAGTCTTTCTGATAAAGCATACTTTTCATTTTTTGTCTTATATATTGTCCCCTCTTTCTCCAAATCTTTTAGTAGATCCTCAACAATGCCTTTTTGACTATAATCCACATCAAGCATTTTTAAAATATTATCAATCTTTGAAGGCTTGTAATTCTCATCATTAAAAAGCTCTAACAATTTATCTTTAAAATTCATACATATTCCTCGCAATCCATTAAATTAAGTCTTACAGATTAATATTATTAGTCAAGTTTCTCATATAGTTAATTTTCCATTTATCTATTATAATTATAACATCTACCATAAGAAATATTGAAGAAAAACTATAAAATAATTTTCATTTTTTTAAATATGAATTAAAGGTATGATTAATACTAACCCAGATAATATCATTGAATCTAATAACGAATCAATAATATCAGAATCTGTATACTTCCAATAACTGTAGAAAAGTGTAATTGGAAGCAATATCGCATTCATCCAAATATATGTGTTAGAGTATATACTCCATGGGATATTTAACACAATTAAATTAAATAATGACATTATAGCCCATACCTACGTTAGTGGCACAAATGCTAATAAAATATTAATGGGATCATATTAAAATATTTACTTTTTTAATAATTTTTAGCGCTTTCATTTCTGCTTTAACCTTTCTATTAATTTAATAGCTTGAGTCCTATATCTATATTTATATTTCTATGGTAGCATAATATCTCCATATGCTAACTCTTGCAAGGCTTTTATCGCACTATCAATACCTATTTCAATACCTATTTTTCTGATAGCAAACTCGTCTGCTCGTTGCTGACACTTTTGTTCGATTTGTATAAAAATTATTAATATTAAACAAATCACAGATACTGCTACAATAATCACTTTCCAATAAGCATAATGTAATTTTCCTGCAAAATGTAAATAATCAATAATTAATACAGAAATATAAACACCCCATGGAAAAATTACAGGTGAAAAAAATTCCTCATTATATTATTATAATGATCTTTAATATGACCTTCTTCATGAGCAATTACGTACCGTAAAATATTTTGATTTTTAGATATAAGAGAATTAACAAAAATTTTCCCATTATGCGCCATACACAGCGGACAACTTTGTAAAAAAGGCATTATAGGACTTTCGTAGACATCATAACTACCATCATTTAAAATCAGTTTACCAAATCCAACAGTAGATGAGTTTTTATAACTTAATGTAGAAAATACATATGGTCCAATAAAATAAAAATAAAATAATATTATACTAGTGTCAAATATTATGTGCCCTGCAAATTTACCAGGCATACCTAACAGTATCAAAATAGTTGCAATATAATCATAAAGTTTTATTATTCCAATAACGTTTGTGTACTTGCTGATATAATGCCTCCTAACAGTACTAGCATAGCAAGAAGTAACACTACAGTCTTTTTGTAGAAACTTTTCTGTATAATTTTAACATTCATCATTACCTCCTGTGTTTATTACTAAACATCCAACGACCGTTTTCTGTTCATTTAATATTATAAACCTTTGTACAAGTTTGAAAAGTTACCAAATTCGTCGATTTTTAGTCAAAATTTATCGAACACAGTCGAAAACATGAGCGATTATTTTCATAAAATATTTTAGTATTTAGAATATTTTCATAACAACCTACCTCTAGTATCTATTATACCAGCATCTATAGCATTTAAGACTAATGTAATATCATTTTTTGCCTTAAATTTAAATTTTAATTTATCAATATACCGTCTTAATGTTGTTTCTGAAATATTCATTTCATACATTATTTCTTTTCTATCCATACCACATGCTAAAAATGACAATATTGATTTTTCTGTTAAACTTAGTCCCTTGTCTATAGCATTACATTTTCCATATCTATATATAATCATTTCTTCTATGTACATTGCAATATTCTTAAGCACGATATCTTGCTCCTTAGTGAATATTAATACATGAGATATCAAGATATGCAATTGCTTCTACATTTAAACTATCAAATATTGGTATAGCTGTACAATACCAATCCTTGAATAAATTGCAATAATGATCCTTACCACATAATTCAGCTTGTCTTTTGTATTTCATAGCGAGATTAACTGCATTTACACCACAGTCTTCAATTCTTAAGCTGTTACCTTCTGAAAAATGCAATTCATTGAAGTAATCAATTAATTGATCATCATATATAAGCTTAATTATATAACCATTTTTATCACATAAAATAAAAAATAACCGTTTGTAAGGAGAAATTTATATCCGATACTTTTTCTAATGAGATTATCAAGTAAAGATATTAAATAACTATTTTCTTTTTTAGATCTTATCAATTCTTCTTTATCAATCTTCATATTGAATGATTTTTTATCTGGTTTAATATTCATAAACAATGATTCCCCATATGAGAAAATTAATTCATTACATCCTCTTTTTATTACAGTTTCATTATTCATAAATGAAACTGTAATAAAATAGATAAAAATCAAAATCCAAAGAAATATTTGATTTTACATATGATAGTAGTGTAAAATTAAGTGTAGATACAACTAAGGATGCAAAAAATTTATTAAAAACAAAAAACATTACAACTAATGTAACCGCATTATCATCTGGTAAAATACTTTATAATGCTGGAACAGAACAAGTTGTTGGTAAAAGATCTTGTGGACCAGTGGCAGCTTATAATTTATTGTACTTCTGGGCGCATAATGGTTATCCTAAATTAATAACAGACCAGGTACTACTTTATTTATTACACCCATATTACGGCAGTCATTATGTAGTATTTATGGGCTATACAACAAATTATTGGTATGTTGTTCATGATGGTTGGAATACCAATGATGTATATAGAAATTTTAATTATGATAAATCCTATATTAGTAATCTTGCATATACAATATGGGGTATGTAAATGTAATCACTAAATAAAATTGATTTTATAAACTTAGATTCAGCAGAAAGATTGAACTATTTAGTAAAATTTGATATATAAAATTGATTTATAAAATAATATTTGATTTGGATTTTTTACTTGCTGAATCTAAGTAAAGATTATTTATATATTACTGCAAAAAGTAATTTTTATCGCAAATCCAAGCTGCAAAATAGTAACTGAATATGAATAAGTTTTAAAGCCTAATATGTTATTTGTGGCATTTAGAACTAATCCACAATGGAATGAATCGCGAGTCAAAGCATTACCGATTAAAGACATGTTCCAGAAAATTACTTTTTACAGTAAAATTGTTAAGCCTATTAAAATTTTAAGGAGGGTATTATTATAAAAAGGAAACACAAATACTGTTATTATTTATTCTAATAACCTGTCTTTTTATATTGCTTTTTTTAAGGCAAATACAAGCAATTTCTATAGTTATTTATGAAGGACATACAGTTAAAATTACATCTTTACATTTTAATAATATTGGTAGACCATTAACTGTAGTAAATGCTATTGACAGTAAAGGTAATAAAAATATTTATTTTATAAATCAGATTCATTTTTTTAATCCACATTTAGAATATATTGTTAACTCAAAAGATGGTATTTCAAGAGAAGATGCAATATCAATTGCAAATAACAATAAGTTATGCGACGATATTTGGAAAATAGAGTTAAAACACGCGACAACAGAAAATCCCAGAAAAGAATTAGTTTATTGGGAGATATTAGCAAATAAATACAGTTCATATCCAATAATTTTTATTGATTTTTATACCGGGAAGTATAAAGTTATAGATAAAAATGGCAAGATAATTAAAAGCAATATGTAAAAGGCTGCTGGCATATTTCGTCCAGCAGCCTAAAATATTTTATAATATATATTCTTTATTTTTCATCCTTTATTGCAGCTTGTGCAGCAGCAAGTCTTGCGATTGGAACTCTGAATGGTGAGCATGATACATAGTCAAGTCCTACTTTATGGCAGAACTCAATTGACGATGGATCTCCGCCATGCTCGCCACATATTCCTACATTTAACTCAGGTCTTGTCTGTCTGCCTAATTTTGTACCCATTTCAACAAGCTTGCCTACGCCAGTTTGATCAAGCTTTGCAAATGGGTCAAAGTCGTAAATCTTCTTGTCGTAGTATGATTCTAAGAACTTACCAGCATCATCTCTTGAGAATGCAAATGTAAGCTGTGTCAAGTCATTTGTACCAAATGAGAAGAATTCTGCTTCTTTTGCAATCTCATCTGCTGTAAGGGCAGCTCTTGGAACCTCAATCATTGTTCCAACTAAGTACTTAATGTTGGAATTCTTTTCTTTTAATACCTCTTCAGCTGTTTTTACGATTATGTCTTTTACATATTTCATTTCTTTTACATCGCCTATAAGAGGTATCATTATCTGTGGTTCAATATTAATACCCAGCTTATTTGATACATTTATTGCTGCTTCTATTATAGCCCTTGTCTGCATTTCAGCTATTTCAGGATACTTGACAGCAAGTCTACAACCTCTAAATCCAAGCATTGGGTTAAATTCTTTAAGGCTCTCTACAGTTGCTTTAAGATCCTCAAATGTCATTCCCATTTCATCAGCCAATGCTTTTATATCATCATCTTCGTGTGGTAAGAATTCATGCAATGGTGGATCGAGAAGACGTATTGTAACAGGATGTTCACCCATCGTCTCAAACAATCCTTCAAAGTCAGACCTTTGCATAGGCAGAAGTTTATTTAGTGCATTTCTCCTTTGCTCTTCTGTCTTTGATACTATCATTTCCCTCATGGCAGGTATCCTGTCTTCAGCAAAGAACATATGCTCTGTTCTGCAAAGGCCTATTCCTTCAGCACCAAACTCTACAGCAACTTTTGCATCCCTTGGTATATCAGCATTTGCCTTGACTTTCAGCTTTCTATATTTGTCTGCCCAGCTCATCAATGTAGCAAAATTACCTGTAAGAGACGGTGGAACAGTCTTTATTTCTCCCAAATATACATTGCCAGTGCTTCCATCAATTGATATGTAGTCACCTTCTTTAACTACGATATCACCAATCTTCATTATTTTCTGATTCTCATCGATCAATGCAGCGCTGCAACCAGCAACACAGCATGTACCCATTCCTCTGGCAACAACAGCAGCATGTGATGTCATACCACCACGACCCGTCAAAATACCTTGAGCAACAACCATACCCTCTATATCTTCAGGAGATGTTTCCATTCTCACAAGTACCACTTTTTCGCCTCTTGCCTTCACAGCTTCAACAGCGTCATCTGCAGTAAAGTAGACTTTTCCTGCTGCTGCACCTGGTGATGCCGGTAAACCTTTTGCAATAGGCTTTGCTGCTTTTAAGGCATCAGCATCAAACATTGGGTGCAATAATTGGTCAAGCTGTTTTGGATCAACCCTTAGCACTGCTTCTTTTTCATCTATTAAGCCTTCATTAACCAAGTCTATTGCAACTTTCAATGCTGCTTGAGCAGTTCTCTTGCCATTTCTCGTCTGAAGCATGTAAAGCTTTGATCTTTCTATCGTAAACTCGATATCTTGCATGTCCCTGTAGTGATTCTCCAGTTTATTTGCAATTTCTGTAAACTGGTTGTACACTTCAGGCATTATGTCTTTTAATGTTGATATTGGCTGTGGTGTCCTTATTCCGGCAACGACATCTTCGCCTTGAGCATTCATCAAGAATTCGCCAAACAAGGCTTTTTCACCTGTTGCAGGATTTCTCGTAAATGCCACACCTGTACCAGAATCATTGCCCATATTGCCAAATACCATTGTCTGAACATTTACAGCAGTACCCCAATCGCTTGGTATGTCATTTAACCTTCTGTAAACAATAGCTCTTGGATTGTCCCATGATCTAAATACGGCTTTAACAGCTTCTAAAAGCTGAATCTTTGGATCTTGTGGGAAATCAACGCCCATCTCTTTCTTGTACAGCTCTTTGTATCTCTTTACGACTTCTTTTAAGTTTTCTGCAGTTAGATCTGTATCATATTTTGCACCGTTTTCTTCTTTGACAGCATCCAATATTGCTTCAAATTTATTCTTTTCAATTCCCATAACGACGTCTGAGAACATTTGAATAAATCTTCTATAGCTGTCGTATGCAAACCTTTCATTGTTAGTAGCTTCAGCAAGTCCTACAACGGTATCATCGTTTAACCCAAGATTTAAAATTGTATCCATCATTCCAGGCATGGAAACTCTTGCACCTGAACGTACTGAAACCAATAACGGATTTTTCTTATCACCAAATTTTTTGTTGTTTATTTCCTCTAAAATAGCCATATTTTTATAGATTTCTTCTACTATTTCATCAGATATTTTTTTACCATCTTCATAATATTTTGTGCATGCTTCTGTTGTAACAGTGAAGCCTTGTGGAACAGGTAAGCCCAGATTTGTCATCTCAGCAAGGTTTGCCCCTTTTCCGCCCAGTAAATTTCTCATGGACGCATTTCCTTCGCTAAACAAGTACACATATTTCTTAGCCATTTATAGTCCTCCTTTATTGATTTTATTTAATATTATGCTTGCTGTTTCCTCCACAGCTTTATTCGTTACATCAATCACTGTACAATCTAACCGCTCCATCACCTCCTTAGCGTAGTTAAGCTCTTTTATGATTCTATCTTTAGCAGCATAAACTGCCTTAGAATCCAATCCCAATGATTTTAGCCTTTCTTTTCGTATTTCTACCAAGTTATCAATATTTATCATGAGACCAAATATTTTGTTGTGATCTATTTCAAACAGCTCTTTTGGCGGATCTACCTCAGGCACCAGCGGAAAGTTTGCAGCTTTAATGTATTTATGCGCAAGGTACATACATAGTGGCGTCTTTGATGTCCTTGAAACACCTAATATCACTACATCGGCCAACAATAACCCATTTACATCTTTTCCATCATCATGTTTTACTGCAAACTCAATCGCATCCATCTTTCTAAAGTAGTCTTCATCAAGTTTGCGCTTATGGAAAAACAATTCTGAAGGCGCAATACCTGTAGTACCTTCTATAGCATCCATAATAGGCCCCATCACATCAACGATGCGCAAATCATATTGCCTCGCTTTATTTAGAAGGTATCGTTTTAATTCATCGACTACCATCGTATGTATGATAAGGCTATTCTTATTATTAGAAGCATCTATTACTATTTCATCTATCTGGTTTTTATCACCAACATAAGGAAACTTTTTGATTTGACTTATATTGGTGCCAAATCTGGATGCAGCTATGGCTGCTACATGTTCCGCCGTATCAATGTTTGAGTCTGATACAAGATAAATGGCAACATTCTCATCCACAATAATTTTAGCCTCCTAAATAATAGCTGATACTAAAACAGTCATGCGGGACAATTTTACTCCCATTACGACAACACATTTTAGATTAACGTTTTCTAACTATACATAACAACATTATATCAATTAAGTCAATTACAATAATGTCCAATTAATATTATAGCATAAAATATAAAAAAAGCCAGGCATTCGCCTGATTTTTTTTATATTTTTAATTTAGATTCCAAATACGGCTTTACTTCATTTATCTTAATCCTTATTTGCTGCATCGTATCTCTATCCCTTATCGTCACCGATTCATCATTCAATGAATCAAAGTCGTACGTTATGCAGTATGGCGTTCCTATTTCATCCTGTCTTCTATATCTCTTGCCAATACTTCCTGTCTCATCGTAATCAACCACAAAATCTTTTCTTAGTTCATCATACAATTTATAAGCATTTTCGCCTAACTTTTTAGACAAAGGAAGAACTGCTGCCTTTATCGGTGACAATGCAGGATGCAATTTTAAAACGACTCTTGTGTCATTTTCTTCCACTACTTCTTCATTGTAAGCGTCTATCAAAAATGCCAAAGCTACTCTGTCAGCCCCTACAGATGGTTCAATGCAGTATGGTATGTACTTTTCATTTGTGACAGGGTCAAAATACGTTAAATCTGCCCCTGAATGTTCCATATGACGCCTAAGATCGAAATCAGTTCTGTCAGCTATGCCCCACAACTCACCCCATCCAAATGGAAATTTGTATTCTATGTCTGTAGTTGCATTGCTGTAATGGGAAAGCTCTTCCTTGCTGTGATCTCTAAATCTCAAGTTTTCTTTTCTCAAACCTAAATTCAAAAGCCAATTCATGCAAAACTCTTTCCAATAATTAAACCATTCTAAATCTTCACCAGGTTTGCAAAAAAATTCCAATTCCATCTGTTCAAATTCTCTCGTTCTAAAAGTGAAGTTTCCAGGCGTAATCTCATTTCTGAATGATTTGCCAATTTGTCCTATTCCAAATGGTATCTTTTTCCTTGATGTTCTAAGCACATTTTTAAAGTTGACAAATATACCTTGTGCAGTTTCAGGCCTTAAGTATATTTCTGATTTCGAATCCTCAGTAACGCCTTGAAACGTCTTAAACATCAAATTGAATTTCCTAATATCTGTGAAATTATGAGCACCGCAAACTGGGCATGGCACGTTGTTTTCATCTATAAATTGTTTTAATCTTTCATTCGTCCAACCATCTACATTTGTTTCTTCTCCAAGCTCTTTTAAATAATCTTCCACAAGCTTATCAGCGCGAAATCTAGATTTGCACTCTTTACAGTCCATCAAAGGATCGCTAAACCCTCCAACATGTCCAGACGCTACCCAGGTTTCAGGATTCATTAATATCGCACAGTCTATACCTACGTTATATTGACTTTCCTGTATAAACTTTCTCCACCAAGCTTTTTTTACATTGTTTTTAAATTCAACACCAAGCGGACCGTAGTCCCATGTGTTTGCCAAACCTCCATAAATCTCAGAGCCGGGAAATATAAAGCCGCGATTCTTTGCAAGAGATACTATCTTATCCATGGTTACATCAAAAGCCATCAACAAACACTCCTTTTTATGTATAAACAAAACCCTTTTTCCTCCTCGGTAAAAAGGGCTAAATTCAATTTATTTTAGAATATCAAATAGTTTTAAATATGTCAATATCGCTTAATGAAAGCATTGGACTTTATTCTTTTTCCTCTTTTAATACAGTTATCTCTTTATTTGGTCTTTCTATCTCAACAGTACAGTTTGTGAAAAATGCCAATGCAGCACCTATGACAGTAAGCTGAGGAACTATGATGGCTGATATAGCTCCAGCAGTGACAGGTACCTCAAGTATCACATTGTCGTCTTTTTTTTATTCTTATCTTTGTGACATTTCCTTTTTTAACAATTTCTTTTATCTTGTCGATTACTTCAGAACCTGCAACCGATATGCTCTCTGTCCAATTTTTTTTGTTTTCTTCAATGTATATAAGCGCATCTACCACATCACCATTGCACTTTTCTAAGGCTTCCTTTGCTTCTTTGTAGCTTACACCTGTTCTGGCCACAATCTGATCGATCTTTTCAAGCTCATTATCCATTTCTATCACCTCCTAAAATATTTTTTAATTTGTCTAAAAAATTTTTTGACTGAAAATTTTTGTCGAAATGAACACTCATATAATCAGTAACTACTTTATCTAATTCGGCTAATGTATTCTTTTGTATCCTAAGTTTTGCAATATTTCCAAAACCATTGCTAAGCAAATAACTTAACATATTTAGTGTTTCTCTTTTTATGTAGAATATGTCATCACTGCTTGATTTACAATCTCTGCACAATACACCGCCTTTTAATGGCGAAAAATACATAATGTTATCATTTCTGCCACACGACAAACAGTGGTGTACTTCAGGCATATATCCCATAAATGTAACAAACTTCAGACAAAAAGTGATTGAAAGCAAATCACAATCGACAAAACCTCTTTCCAGCAGATACATTGAATACTTTAATAGATTGTATATGTTTGTGTTCTTTTCATTTTCTTCCAGCAGCTTATAAACGATATCTGCAAAATATGATGCGTAAGAAAGCTTTAAAATGTCATCATCTATTTTTAAGAAAGAATGGATTAACTCCCACTGATCAATATAATAGTAATTTTGCCCTTCAAATAAAACATAATATCCTATTGAAAAAGGATGTGAAGAACCCAAAAATCTGCTTTTTGAGTTCCTTGCACCTTTTGCTATTGCATCTATCTTACCATTTGACTTTGTGAAAAGTGTGACAACTTTGTCTGACTCGCCTATTAGCCTGCTTTTTAAGACAATAGACTCTGTTTTTATAAATTTCATGATTATTTACCCTTCGTTGGTTTTACCATCCCTGTATAATTTGAATACCAGAGCTTGTACCAATTCTATTAGCACCTGCTTTCACGATTTCTTTAGCAAAATCTGCAGTTCTTACACCACCTGATGCTTTAACACCAAAATTTTCGCCAACAGTTTTTCTCATTAATTCAACATCGTGCACAGTTGCGCCACCACTGCCAAATCCAGTTGATGTTTTTACAAAATCTGCTCCAGCATCGACAGTGATCTTACAGGCTTTTACTTTTTCATCATCAGTAAGATAACATGTCTCCAAGATGACTTTAACTACGATTTCTCCAAATGATTTAGCCGCCTTTGTCACCGCTTCTATATCTTTTTTCACATAATCGTAGTCACCAGATTTTAGTTTGCCTATGTTTAAGACCATGTCTATTTCATTTGCTCCATTTGATATGGCTTCTTTTGCTTCAAATACCTTAGTTTCAGTCGTATTAGCGCCAAGAGGAAAACCGATAACTGTACATACCTTCACATAACTGCCTTTTAAGACATCAGCTACAAGTTTTACATGGCATGGGTTTACACATACAGACGCAAAACCATATTCCTTAGCTTCATCAGCCAATTTCTTAATATCAGAATCCGTTGCATCCGGTTTTAATAAAGTATGATCTATCATTTTTGCAATTTCCACAATATCTCCACCTTTCATAACTATACTTTAACACTGCCAATCAATTTTTGTCAATCACATAACCAAAATTCCTTAAAATACTGACATTATCTCTCCAACCTTTTCTCACCTTTACCCACAGATCTAAATATATTTTCTGCCCAAATAAATTTTCCAACTCTATTCTGGCGCTACTCCCTATCCTTCTTAACATCTGTCCGTTTTTCCCTATGATTATAGCCTTATGGGACTCTTTCTCGCAGTATATAAATGCTTCTATGTCCAATATGTCTTTGTCTTCTCTTGTTTTCATTGAGTCAACTTCTACGTATACACCATGTGGCACCTCATCCTCAAGGTAATTTAAGATTTTTTCCCTTATTATTTCGGATACGAGAAACTTCTCAGGCCTATCTGTTATATAATCGCTTGGAAAGTATTGCGGCCCTTCTGGTATATACGATACTATTGTGTGTTTTAAAAGATCTATGTTCATATTTTTTAAAGCAGATATAGGCAATACATCCTTAAAATTATATAATTGTTTAAACATCTGTATGGACATATCTACAGTTTCATGGGAAACGACGTCTATTTTATTTATGACTAAAATTACTGGTGTATCAATATTTATAAGGTGATCGATTATATATTTATCACCGGGTCCTACTTCAACATCTGGCTCCACCATGTAGATTATTAAATCTACTTCTGCCAAAGTTTTTTTTTACAGATTCAATCATGAATTCGCTTAATTTGTGTTTTGGCTTGTGTATACCAGGTGTATCAATAAAAATCACTTGATAGTCTTCACCTGTCAAAATACCTTGGATAGTATTTCTGGTGGTTTGCGGCTTGTCTGAAGTTATAGCCACTTTTTCGTTTAGCAATGCGTTTAATAGAGTAGATTTACCAACATTAGTTCTTCCAATCAATGCAGCAAATCCTGACTTAAATGCCATATCATCACCTCAAAAGTTTTATTTGAAAATTTGAAAGAACAATACTGTTATAAGTATTCCAATAATACTACCTACTATTACCTGAAAAGCAGAATGTATTTTGCCTTCGACTCTACTTTGTGCCACTAAAAAAGCCATAATGAAGCTTATAGTTGATAAAAGTATATTTTTAGATATAAATGTTGATGCTGTTGCAAGACAAAAAGCAATTGCACTGTGCCCACTTGGCAAGCCACCTCTTAGTGGTGTTCCTTTGCCAAAATAGGCTTTTAAGATTATGGTCAATATCATTACAACTATGAGCGCAATGAATGTAACATGGGCTGGAGAGCTTTTTATCTTTGTAAGCAATATATTGACCCAAGGATTGAGTCTATGAAAAAATAGCAAGTATGCCACAAATACAGCGTTTAATGCAGATATCAACACAGCACCAGCAGCCACATCTTTAGCTATTTTAGCTAAAGCATGATATTCATCAGTTATTAAATCGACTATAGTTTCTATAGCCGTATTTATCATTTCAGCGATTAAAACAAGAGATATTGTGACTATTATAGCTATCATCTCAAGTTTACTGAAATTGTAAAACAGACTTAAAACTAATACAAACATGGCCGCCACAAAGTGTATTTTCATGTTTTTTTCTGTTTTAAATGCGTATATGATTCCTTCTATGGCATAATTAAAACTATCTATCAATTTTTTTATCTTCAAAAATGTATCACCTTTCTATTTTTAGACGTCTCATAACTTCTTCTTCTTTTTCCCTCATTATCTTTTTTTCGTCTTCTGTTTCATGATCGTATCCCATTAAATGAAACATACTGTGCGCTGTAAGGTATGCGACTTCCCTTATAAACGAATGTCCATATTCCTCAGCTTGTTGTTTTGCTTTCTCCAAAGAAATTACTATGTCACCTATAGGTTGTACTTCATTTAAATCATCATCTTCTTCGTCTATATCTGTGTATATTTCTTCAAACTCCACCAGTGGAAAAGACAACACATCAGTTTCTCTATCGACATTTCTATAATACTTATTTAACTTATGAATCTCATCATTGTCAACAAAAGATACACTTACCTCCACATCATCGACAACGCCTTCAACTTCCAACGCTGTTCGCACCACGTCTTCTACTATCTTATCCAATCCTTTAGCATCAACTTTATCCTGTCTATTATCAATTAAAATATTCATTGTAACACCTCTGCCTTATTATTTTCTATTTCAGGATACTCTATCCTGCGGTGAAATATTCCGTTTAAAGATGTCAAAAATGATTTTGACAAATCCTTTATGTCCTTTAAAGTCAAATTGCTTTCATTAAGCTGACCATCTTTCAATCTGTCGTCGATTATTTTGTTAACCGTAGCTTCAATCTCATCGTCTGTAGGATTGTGAAGGGACCTTACAGCAGCTTCAATAGAATCTGCCAACATTAAAATTGCAGATTCCTTAGTCTGAGGTTTGGGACCTGGATATCTAAACGAGTCCTCTTCACATAAATCATCTGTCTTTAATGCTTTACTGTAAAAATATTTTACAAGAGATGTACCATGGTGTTCTCGTATTAAATTTATTATATCTTCAGGTAACTTATACTTTTTAGCAAGCTCAACACCATCTTTAACGTGAGACGTAATCACCAATGAACTTAAATCTGGCGATATTTTGTCATGCAAATTTTCATCCGTAAATTGATTTTCTTTAAAAAAATACGGTCTCTTTACTTTGCCTATATCATGGTAATATGCCCCAACTCGTGTCAATAGGCTGTTTGCACCAATTGCATCAGATCCTGCTTCAGCCAAATTAGCAACTATTATACTATGATGATATGTGCCAGGAGCATCCATCATCAGCTTCTTCAACAAAGGATTATTGGGATTTGAAAGCTCCAGCAACTTTAAAGGTGTTATGATGTCAAAACCAGATTCCCAAAATGGAAGCAATCCAATGGCTAATATGACACTAAAAGCACCGCTAATTATTCCCCAAAGGCTATTCTCTAAAACAGATAAAATATTATTGCTATTAATAAGCCCTACTCCTAATATAGACAATGTATTGGCAGCACTTATATATATGCCAGCTTTGACAAAATCGATTCTCTGCTTTGAATTAGCCATCTTTATTGCTCCAATTGTCCCTCCAAATATGGACATTACAAAGAAAGCCTGATTAAAATTTAGCATCATGCCACTTATAATAGAAAAGAATGTATTAAGCGTTACGGCAATAAAAGGATCTAATATAGCCGAAAGAGACAAGGCAATAAGCTCTGATGGAATAAGCAACGGATTTATGTTTTTCAATGCTATAACTATGAAATAATATATTGTACCCAAAAGGTAAAGTATTTGGATATACGCGTACTTCTCCTTCACTTTTTTATTAAGCTTAATTATATAATAGCCAGAAATAAATAAAGACACGCCCAATAAGACGATGATGCCAGACAGCATAGCGAAATCTACTTTACTGTTATTTTTAAGAAGTCCCAATGCTTTTAAGACCTGAATTTGATCGTTTGTCACTACTTCACCGCTTACGATGATATTCTGCCCTTTCTTATAGACGACAGGCTCTACCTTTGAAGCAGCTTCTTTTCTTGCCATCTCAGTCTCAGTTGCATTGTATATCATATTAGGAGATATGACAGAAGATAGTATTTTATATACTATCGGCTTTAGATCTTGATTCAGATCTGAACTATCTACAACACTTTTTACGCTGCTTAATGCACCAGATAAAGCATCATCTGTAATCTGACGTGACATAGTAGCTTTTTCAGTTGAAATAGCTAAAGATTCCACCGCAATTATTGTATTGTCTTCAGCAGAAAGCAAAACTTTAAGAGATTGGTCGTCAACTTTAATTGGCAATGTTTCTTTTAATGTACTAAGTTTTTCGTCAATCTGTCCGCTGGACTTTCTAACGCTTCTAAGTTTATTAAAAAAATCAGTAAGCTTAATGTAAGATTCTTGTGCAACATTTTCATCGTAATCGTATTTAGGATTTACACTGTTCATGGCTTCTTGAATCTTTTTTTGAGTTGCCAAATTGTCAACAATGTCCTTTGGTGCTTTAATATCTATTTGAGCAACGTCTCCAGCTTTTATATCGATTTTAGGCGGCGTTATGGATGTGTAAAACAAAAATATCGATACAATGATGTATATAGTTGTAATATATATCAAATATGCCTTTTGACTTAAAAATATTTTTCTAATCGGCATGTCCTTTATATGCATCTAAATTAATCCTCCCAAGAAGAATTTTCTTCTTCCGCATCATCAGTTTTTTTAGACTTTTCAAATACTTCATAAGCTTTTACTATCTTGGCAACGAGGGGATGTCTTATAACATCCTGTTCTTTTAGTAAAACAAATTCTATGCCCTCTATACCATTTAAAATTTCAATGACATCTTTAAGTCCAGATCTTTTTCCTTTTGGCAAATCCACCTGCGTAACATCGCCTGTTATAACCGCCTTAGAACCAAATCCAATCCTTGTTAAAAACATCTTCATTTGCTCTGGAGTAGTATTTTGAGCTTCATCAAGTATTATAAATGAATCGTCCAAAGTCCTACCTCTCATATATGCCAACGGAGCAACTTCAATAAGCCCCTTTTCCATGTATTTTTGAAATGTTTCAGCTCCAAGAATGTCGTATAATGCATCGTACAGCGGTCTTAAATACGGATCAACTTTCTCTTGCAAATCGCCTGGCAAAAAGCCCAGTCGCTCTCCTGCTTCAACTGCAGGCCTCGTCAAAATAATTCGCCCAACTTCTTTATTTTTCAAAGATGTTACAGCCATTGCCATAGCAAGATACGTCTTTCCTGTACCTGCAGGTCCAATCCCAAAGACAATCTCATTACTTCTTATGGCGTTTACATAGCGCTTCTGACCATAAGTTTTACATCTTATCTGCTTCCCTCTTGATGTAATGCATACAATGTCGGATAAGATAGATTTTAGCTTCTCTTCCTCTCCCATATTGACTAATCTCATGGCGTATAAGACGTTTTGAGCTGTTATAATCTCACCGCTATTGATTATATCTATAAGCTCACTAAACACCTTTTCTGCACCATCCACATTGGCTTCTTCACCACTGATCTTAATCATATCATCTCTGACGACAATCTTTACATCCATTCCTTCTTCAATCAATTTTATATTTTCATCAAATTTGCCAAATAAATTTGCAGCTTGTTCAATATTATTGATATCAATTGTTACTTCTTTCAATTTTTACCTCCGTATTATAATTGATGTTCTCTTGCGTTCCAATATCCTCTATCACTTCTACTATGACATCAGCCCGCAGCACGTTTGCGTTTATCATCGTCACCTTTTCTTGTCTATTGACTATTTTAGCATCTTTTCCAAAAGCAGGTGAAATATTTTTAAGAGCATTTTCCACAGCTAATTTTTCTGCTTCATCTTTTGTAAGCTTTACTTCAATCGGGACAGTCTCGTAATATGTCTCATTTACAATTCTTATTGGAGAAGCTGAGGAAGTTAAGTTTCTCACTTCTCTATCATAATTTTTAAAATCAATTTTTCTTGATGAGAGAGTTAAAGTACTGCTGCCCATCGAAATTTTTGTCATAGTGATTTTTCTGCCAGTCCTCTTGTACTTTTGCTGCACTAAATTAACATCCGCATAACCTTCATACCAGACTCTTGCCAGTATTGTACCCGTTGAATGCACAAACCGCGTATTTGTGTTAGGCCTTTCTATTACACCAGATACTAAGACGTCTCCAGTCTTTACTGTATCTCCAACTTTTTTTAAAGCATCGCCTTCTAATACTGTCATTTTATATATTATACCATCTTTTTTAGCTATTATATTACATGGCACATTTTCATCTATTACAGCAGGCGGTGCAGTTTTCTTCACAACCTTAACTATTGCTTTCGTACCTTTTATGTCAATGCCAATCCATGCCACATCTTTTTCATCCATCAAAAATTCTTGTTGAATCTTATGAATATCTATTGACGACTTTAAAACACCAGCTTTAAGCCCCAATTTGTCAAGTTCTGAAATTATAGAAGTTTCACTTATATTTTGTCCACCATCTATCTCAATAGACCATATAAACATCGAAAAAAGGTATGCCAGCACCACACACGCTACTGCACCTAAAACCAACATTTTTCTCCTCTTTAAATAAAAGACAATAAACGGCAACCCTCTTTTTTCGACGATGTACACCCTGCAATTCGTCATTTTCGTATACGGCAGGAGAAGCTTGAAGCCTTTTAAACTGATCTTTGCTATTATTGTGGTGTGATTCGTCCTTTCTACATCCCATACATATATATTTTTGGATATAACAATGTTTAAAAATCTCTCTATTGACAAGCCTTCTATTCTTATAATAGCATACCCGTATAAAAAATTCCACAATTTTATAGCCAGCAAGCAAATACCCCCTTTTGCCTTTTTTGTAACTAATCACAAGACAAAGAAATTTTCATACAATTATTTCTATATTTAATATTTTCCCGGTAATAACTAATATTTCTGTCATTACTGAATTTATAATCATATTTTTACCTGTTATTCTAATCATTCCTATCGTAGAATTGATCCTTATTCTTTCGGGAATATATTCTATTATGCCTCTATGATTTTCTACGGTAATTTGCGTGTTGCCTATTACTGTTATCTTAGGAAGGTTTAATAAAACATCTTTAGGAAAATCTACTAAATTTAGAATTCCTTCTTTTATGGTATTTGACTTCATTATAAAGCCTCCTCCCGTTAAATCTTATGAATCTTCAAGTAAAAACATTCTTTTAAGGATTTTTAAAACAAAATAAAAAAAACATGGATCCTACGCTCCATGTCATAAAAACATAAAAAAACTTGATACATCTAAGTACCAAGTTTTTTTATTATTGTAAGTGCTGCGAAACTATCGTCTTAACTTTATTGCCATCAGCCTTGCCTTTTACAAGAGGCATCACCTTGCTCATAACCATCCCTATGTCATTTTTGTTTGTAGCACCAGTCTCATCGATAATACCTCTTACGATTTCATCTATCTCATCATCAGTCAACTGCTGTGGCATATACTCCATCATAATTTCTATTTCACGATTTGCTTTATCTACCAAATCTTGCCTTCCACCTTTTTCGTATTCAGGCAAAACCTCTTTTCTTTGTTTTATCTCTCTTGAAATTACATTAATGACCCCTTCATCATCAAGGATTTTTCCTGTATCTTTTTCTACTTGCAATATTGAAGATCTAACCATGCTTAGAATATTTTTTCTGAATAAATCTTTTGACTTCATAGCATCAACCATATCTTTGTATAATCGATCCTTAAGGGCCATAACTACACTTCCTTATTTCCCAAATTTGTACTTTCTTTTTCTTGCTGCTTCTGATTTCTTTTTGCGTTTTACGCTTGGGCTTTCATAATGTTCCCTTTTCCTTAATTCAGAAAGAACGCCACTCCTTGAGCATTGGCGCTTAAATCTCCTCAATGCATTATCAAGGGACTCATTTTCTCCAACTCGAACTTCTGACACTGTAATCTCCCTCCCTCCGGATAAACTGCCAAATGTAAGCTGCATTTATTGCTACAAATATTATTGGGATATCTTAATATATTATAATCTAAAAACCAATTTGTGTCAATGTTTACCCTGGAGGCCATGTCATAAATCTTCCGCCTAAAAGATGAAAATGTATATGGTGAACAGTTTGTCCACCGTCGTCGCCACAATTGGATACTATCCTATATCCTTTGCTATCAATCCCATACTGCTTAGCCAGCTTTTTTGCAATTACATAGACATGTCCTACAAGCTCTTTATTCTTGTCATCAATGTCCAGTGGAGAATCAATATGAGCTTTTGGGACTATAAGCAAGTGAACTGGCGCTTGTGGATTAATGTCAGGAAAGGCTACTACATAATCATCTTCGTAAATTATTTTTGATTCAATCTCCCTATTTATGATCTTGCAAAAAATACAATCACTCAATCATCTCACCTCCTTCAACTATATTGCCAATAGCAAAATCTTTTTTTAAGTCCATTAACTTTACAGGTAGTATTTTATTCTTAATGTTTAAATCTGATTTCACTGCCACTCTTATATAGTTGTCAGTAAGTCCTTCCACATATCCCTGCAGTTCTTTAACCCTCTGTTCAAATAGCACATTTAGCGTGCTGCCTAAAAACCTTTTATAGAATTCTGATTCGCATTTTTCTGAAAGCTTAATTAATATCTTACTTCTCTCTTCTTTAACAGAATTTTTAATTTGGTCGGGATAATTTGCCGCTTTTGTTCCCGCTCGCTTTGAATACTTAAAAACATGCATCTTGCTGAATTGTATATCTTTTACAAAATTATAAGTTTCGTAAAACTCACTCTCGGTTTCTCCAGGAAACCCTACCATTATATCAGTTGTTATTGCCACATCTTCGATGTACTTTCTAACTCTATCTATAATCTTTTTGTATTCACTGGTGGTGTATTTTCTACCCATTCTTTTAAGGACACTATCCGAACCACTTTGCAATGATATATGGTAGTGTCTGCAAAATTTCGGCAAAATAGAAACTTCTCTTACGAAATCTTCGGTTAAAAATGTAGGCTCAATTGAACTTAAGCGTATCCTTTCGATGCCCTCGATTTCGTGTATCATCTTTATTATATCAAGCAAATCCACATTTTCCAAGTCTTTGCCATATGATGCAACGTGTATGCCTGTCAACACTACTTCTTTATAGCCATTATCCCTCAACCTTTTAACTTCATCCAATATGTCATGAGGCTTTCTGCTTCTTATAGGCCCTCTGGCATACGGTATAATACAATAAGTACAATATTGATTGCACCCATCTTGTATCTTTAAATACGCCCGCGTATGACCTCCTTGTGCTGATATCTTAAGTTCCTCGAATTTTCTGTCTTTAAATATATCTTCAACGGCATTTACCTTATTGGCACTCGCCCCTTTCTCTACTAATTTGACTATTTCTCCTTTGTTTTTAGTGCCTAAAACAACATTGACTTCAGGTATATTTAAAACTTCATTTGAGGCCACTTGCGAATAACAGCCAACCACAGCAATCACAGAATCTGGATTAATTTTTTTAGCCTTTCTTATTTCCTGCCTTGATTTCATATCACCTCTGCCAGTCACAGTGCATGTATTTATAACATACACATCGGCATATTCATCAAACCCTACAACATCATATCCTGAACTCTTGAAAATCTCAGCCATGGCTTCCGTCTCATATTGATTTACTTTACAACCTAATGTAAAAAATGACACAGTTTTTTTGCGGCCGTATACATCATAAAATTCATCAGCGTCTAAAGCTATGTTTGCCTTTGCCACTTCGTAATATTCCTCCCATATTGTTTGTTATAAAGTTCAAAATTTATTATAACATTTAACTAAATATAAAAAAATAAGCCTCAAAATATTTAAGAGGCAAAAATAAAAATCATCTATCCTAAATCTCCTAATTCGTACAAAATTATAGAACCAGCCACAATACCGGCTGTTTCTGTCCTTAAAATCCTTGGACCCAATGTGACAATCACAGCACCATTTTTAGTCGCCATGGTTATTTCACTGGATGAGAAACCACCTTCAGGCCCTATAAAAATACAAATATTTTTTACACCATTATTTTCTCTTAAAACATCTTTTAACCTTACATTGGTCTCCCTTTCATACGGCATTACGCATAAATCAAACTCATAAATGTAATTCAAAGCACTATTAAAACTTATTGGTTCCAGCACTTCTGGCACTATCAATCTTCCAGATTGCTTTGATGCTTCTTGAGAAATTTTATTCCACCTGTTTATTTTGTTGCCTATGTTTTTTTCTTTAACCTTTATAATCGAAAACTCGGTTTCAACAGGTACAATCTTTTTTATTCCAATTTCTGTGCATTTTTGAACAATTAAATCCATTTTATCAGCCTTTGGCAGTCCTTGAAATAAAGTCACATTTATAGAACTTTCTACGACTTGATGTAACTCACCAACTATCTTTAATAAAACAGATGTGCTTTCGATAGAAAGAATAGAAGCATTGTACTGTTTCACGCCATTAGAAACCACCAAATCAGTTCCAATCTTTAACCTTAATACATCCTTTATATGATGAGCATCATCACCATGTATCCTGACTATGCCATCTTTTATATCCTCATCTTTTATAAAAAATCTTCTCACAGCACTCACTTTTTCCTTGATAATATTGCAACCCATTCCCCATCTTCTTTGACCTCAATAACGTCAAAATATTCGGAAATAGCATTTAAAACATCATCTTTACGATCTCTAATTATTCCACTTGATATGAACAAGCCATTTTCTTTAAGTTTTTCATGTATATCAAAAGTAGCTTTTATTATTATATCAGCTATAATATTTGCAACTATTAAATCCGCTTCACCATTTAGCTCTTTCAAAAGATCGCTTTTCAAAACCTCAATATTATCCAGTTTGTTTAATTTTACATTTAAAGAAGCCACTTTTAATGCAACTTCGTCAACATCGACTGCAAAGACTTTTTTGGCACCTAATTTAGAGCTGACAATTGACAATATACCCGTACCGCACCCAACATCAAACACGGTGTCGCCACTTTTAATATTATCTTCTAAAAATTCTATACACATTTTTGTGGTCTCATGACTGCCTGTGCCAAAAGCCATACCTGGATCTAACTCGACTACTATTTCATTTTCTTCTGGGTTATAATCTTCCCACGATGGTTTTATGACAACACGTTTGCCAATTTTAAAAGTCTTGTAGTACTTTTTCCAACTGTTTGCCCAATCTTCATCATCGACTTCAGTCGTTTCAAACGTAAAATCTCCAATGTCCAAATTATATTCTTTAAGCCCCATTATTCTATCCTTGATTATGCTTAATTTGTCAATTGTACTAGGAGTAAGAGGAAAATAAGCAGATATTACAATTTTATCGCTATCTACAATCATATCAGGATCTACATAATCCCATTCATTGCTATCATTTAACATCTTTAAATCGTTGGGATCTTCTATAACAACACCGCCTGCACCAACTTCATGCATTATATTTGTTATAGCTTCCTCAGCTTCCACTGAAGTCGTAATTTTAACTTCAAGCCATTTCAATCATATCACCCTTTTTTATGCTCCAAAAGCATCTTTTACTTTTTGAAAAAATGATTTGCCGCCGCTATCATTGCTCAGCTTGTCAAACTCTCTCAATAGCTCTTTTTGCCTTTCCGTCAATTTCTTAGGAACATCGATATATACTTCTACAAACTCGTCACCACGTCCTCTTCCATTGATATGAGGTATTCCTTTGTTCCTAAGTCTAAACACCGTTCCAGTCTGAGTTCCAGGCGGAATATTGTATATAGCTTTGCCGTCAAGAGTAGGAACTTCTATCTCTGCACCAAGTGCAGCATCTACAAAGCTTATAGGCATTTTAAGCAAGACATTGAATCCATCCCGCTTAAATATCTTATGAGGTTTTATACTTATTACAATAAAAAGATCTCCATTAGCTCCTCCTCTTTCTCCTGGTTCACCTTCACCTCTTAATGATACCATTTGTCCTTCATCAATTCCAGCAGGAATATTTACTTTTAATTTTCTTGCTCTTCTTATTTTCCCAGTTCCATGGCATTTTGAACATGGATCTTTTACTATTCTGCCATCTCCATGGCACCTAGGACATGTTCTCACATTGACTATCCTACCAAAAGGCGTATTTTGCGTTATCCTGACCTCTCCTGTTCCATGACATTCAGGACATACATCAACTTTCGTTCCTGGGTTTGCACCAGTACCATTGCACCTATCGCATTTTTCATATCTTTCAACTTCAATCTCTTTCTCGACGCCAAATGCAGCTTCTTCAAAGGACAAAGTCAGATTAATCCTTATATCATTTCCTTTTTGAGGGCCAGTTTTTCTTCTGGTACTGCCTCCAAACATATCGCCAAATATATCGCCAAATATATCGCCAAAGCCGCCAAAATCAAATCCACCTTGACCAAAACCGCCAAAGCCACCAAAATCTCCTTGGTTGAAATCACCTTGATTAAATGCTGCATCGCCAAATTGATCATACTGAGCTTTTTTCTGAGGATCAGACAAAATCTGATATGCTTCATTTATCTCTTTAAACTTTTGTTCTGCTTCTTTATTGCCAGGATTTAAGTCAGGATGATACTTCTTTGCAAGAGTCCTATAAGCCTTCTTTATATCTTCATCACTGGCATTTTTATCAAGACCTAATATTGCATAATAATCTTTTGCCATACACATCACCTGCCTTTCTTAACATGAATGAGAACCAGGATTGCCCTGGTTCTTATTTATTATCTTTGTTGTCATCTTCCATCCTATAGTCTGCTTCATATACATTCTCTTTATTAGATGTTCCATCACTGCCGCTATAGCTATTTGCCTGACCCGCACCGCCTGCTTGCTGATATATGCGTGAAGATACATTGTAAAATGCTTGTGACAATTTTTCTGATGCACTTTTTATAGTGTTAATATCACTGCCTTCAAGAGCTTTTCTTACATTTTGTATCTCTTTATTTATATCATCTTTTTCTTGCTGTGTCATCTTGTCTGCTAAATCTTTCATAGTCTTTTCAGCTTGATATATCAATGAATCTGCGTTGTTTCTTACTTCTATCTCTTCTTTTCTCCTTCTGTCTTCTTCTTCGTGCTGTTTTGCCTCATTCATCATTCTGTTTATCTCTTCTTCGCTTAAATTGGAAGAAGACGTGATTGTTATGTTCTGAGATTTTCCTGTACCTAAATCTTTTGCAGAAACATGGACAATGCCATTAGCATCAATGTCAAATGTAACCTCTATTTGAGGCACTCCTCTTGGAGCAGGTGGAATCCCAGTCAGGGTAAATCTTCCAAGAGTTTTATTGTCACGAGCCATTGGTCTTTCACCTTGCAGAACGTGTATCTCTACAGATGTCTGCCCATCCGCAGCAGTGGAGAAGATCTGGCTCTTCTTTGTAGGAATCGTAGTATTCCTTTCTATTAATTTTGTAAACACACCACCCAGCGTTTCAATGCCAAGTGAAAGCGGTGTGACATCCAATAGTAAGACGTCTTTAACTTCGCCTCCTAATACACCACCTTGAATTGCAGCTCCGATTGCAACACATTCATCTGGATTTATGCCTTTGTGCGGTTCTTTGCCCATTATCCTTTTTACTGTCTCTTGAACGAATGGTATTCTCGTCGAACCGCCGACTAATATCACTTTATCAATGTCTGCAGGACTAAGCTTTGCATCGCTTAATGCACGATTTACTGGTTCAACAGTAGATTGCACCAAATCATTAATAAGCTCCTCAAATTTTGCTCTTGTAAGATTTACATCTATGTGCTTAGGACCTGTAGCATCAGCAGTTATAAAAGGCAAGTTTATGTTAGCTGTCATAGCAGAAGAAAGTTCTATCTTCGCCTTTTCTGCTGCATCTTTAAGCCTCTGCATTGCCATCTTGTCGTTTCTCAGATCAATTCCATACTCTTTTTTGAAGTTATCTGCTAGCCAATCCATAATCCTCTGATCAAAATCATCACCACCTAAGTGGTTATTACCACTTGTGGCCAATACTTCAAATACTCCATCGCCTATCTCAAGTATAGATACATCGAATGTACCACCACCTAAATCGTACACCATTATCTTCTGATTGCCTTGCTTATCAAGCCCATAGGCCAATGAAGCCGCAGTAGGCTCATTTATAATCCTCTTTACATCAAGTCCTGCTATCCTACCTGCATCTTTGGTTGCCTGTCTTTGGCTGTCATTAAAATACGCAGGAACTGTTATTACAGCCTCTGTAACCTTCTCTCCTAAGTACGCTTCAGCATCAGCTTTTAATTTCTGCAGTATCATTGCTGAAATCTCTTGCGGTGTATAACTTTTTCCATCGATAGTTACTTTGTAGTCAGAACCCATATGTCTTTTTATAGACATAACTGTCCTTTCAGGGTTTGTAATAGCCTGTCTTTTTGCAACTTGGCCTACTAATCTTTCACCTTCTTTTGTAAACGCCACAACAGATGGAGTTGTCCTGGCCCCCTCTGAATTTGGTATGACTACCGGCTGTCCTCCTTCCATAACAGCTACGCACGAAAAAGTTGTGCCAAGATCAATTCCTATAATTTTTCCCATAATCTACTCCTCCTATTCCTATACTTTATTTTGCTACCTTGACCATACTCGGTCTTATTACTTTATTATTAAACATATATCCCTTTTGAAAAACTTCAATTATCTCATTTCCCTTCTTATCCTCTACCTCTTCCTGCATAACAGCATGATGTTTGTATGGATCAAATATTTGGCCTAAAGCCTCTATCTCTTTAACACCCAGTTTTTCCAAAATACCTTTAAACTGCCTGTATATTAAATTGACACCTTCTTTAAAAGAAGCTATTTCCTCATTATCGCCGTGAGATGCTTCAAGAGCTCTCTCAAAATTATCTATAACTGGCAGTATGTCTAAGATTACTTGTTCTTTGCCATACTCAATGAGATCAGCTTTTTCTTTTTCTGTCCTTTTTCTGTAATTTTCAAATTCTGCTTTCAGCCTTTGAGCCATCTCTAAGTATTCATTCGCTTCGTCTTCTTTCTGCTTAAGCTTATTTTTCAATTCTTCAATTTCTCCTTCATAATTTTTTTCTTCACTCTGATCAAAATTTTCTGTACCGATGCTGCCTTCACTGTCATCTTGAAGTCGGTTAGCATCAGATACATTGTCTTTTAAATCTTCGTCTAAATTGTTTTTGCTTTCCATTGTATCTTTTTCTCTATCCAATTGATTCACCTCTTATTTTCTTGATATATATATGATAAAACTTTTGACAATTCATTTGACATCGTATTTATTTCATTTATAAGCCTTTTGTAATTCATCCTTGTAGGTCCAATAATGCCAAAAGTCCCAACAACCTCACCGTTTATCTTATACGTAGATTTGATTATGCTTAAATCCCACATCTCTTCAAACTTGCTTTCACTTCCAATAGTAACATCGATGGAATCATCTAAAGGCTCCAGCACTGTATTCATAATGTCTTTATTATCAATCAAATCAAAAAACATCTTGGCTTTTAAGAGATCCTTGTACTCAGGAAAGTTGAGAATATTTGAAATGCCTTCCGAATACAAGTCTGTTTCATCCATCTGCTTTAAGCCATTTATAATCGTATCTGTAATCTTGTCTATGATACCGATAGCACTGCCAGACTCTCTTTTAATCTCATCTCTCAATGTCTGATCCATTTCTCTTTTTCTTTTTCCTATCATTTTATTGTTGATTAGGTTATTTAAAAACTCAAACAAATTATTATCAATATTGTCCTTCAAGCTTATTAAATAGTTTTTCATGATGCCTGATTCTGTCATTACAAGAAGTATCAATTTATTTGCATCAACAGGCAATATCTGTATTCTCTTAATCGTGTTTTCATCAATTCGAGGCATTTTAACCACTATAGTGTGGTTGGTAATGCTAGATAATAGCCTAGCATATTTCTTCACTATATCATCTATCTCAGCAAATACTTCATCAATGGTTTCTACTTCATCGTCGCGACTCTCATTTAAATAGTGCTCTAATATATTATCAACATAAAATCTATATCCTTTATCAGATGGTATTCTGCCTGCAGACGTATGAGGTTGTTCAAGGTACCCCATCTCTTCAAGGTCAGCCATCTCATTTCTGATTGTTGCCGAACTTACACCAAGGTTATAACGCTTTGCAATTGTCCGAGATCCAATTGGTTCTGCCGTCAAAATATAGTCATTAATCACAGCTTCTAAAATCTTTTTCTTCCTATCATCTAACGGCATATTCACCACCCCAAATTCTATTATTAGCACTCTTAGCTTGAGAGTGCTAATCACGATTTAAAAATACCACTATTGTGGATATTTGTCAATACTTTAAAACAAAAAATCCTCAAACACATTATTGGACACATCTACTCCTTTATGGGTTAATTTAAGAATATCTCCTTCTTTAGTTAAAAGGCCTAATCCTATATTTTTATAAATGGCATCTTTAAATACAGAAAACATGCTTTCCCCAAAACGCTCTTTAAAATCTTTATCATTTACTCCATCCATCATTCTAAGGCCTAAAAACATAAACTCAGACATTTGATCCTCTAAAGACAATTCATCAACATCGTCAACAGCATGTCCATCATTATTAATCATTTCTATGTACTTTTTAATATTTTTTATATTTCCAAATCGCTTATTTCCTACAAACGAATATGCACCTGGTCCAAACCCTAAATAATGTAAATCCATCCAATACAGCTTGTTGTGTCGGCATTCATAGCCAGGCAACGCGTAATTCGATATTTCGTAATGTCTGTATCCAATATCCTCTAAAAACTCTGCACCATAGTGAAACATCATCAATTCGTATTCATCATCAGCAAGCTTAACTTCATTTCTCTCATACATATCGTAAAGCGGCGTTCCTTTTTCTAATATAAGTCCATAACAAGAAATGTGTGATGGCTTTAATGCAATTACGTTTGTCAATGTTTCTTTAAAATTCTCAAAAGTCTGATTTGGCAGTGCATACATTATATCTATGTTTATGTTGTCAAAATATTTAGATGCTATACTATAATTTTCAATAAAATTACTCACTGTATGTATTCTACCGATAGCTTTTAATAAATCGTTTTGCCAAGACTGCAAGCCTATGCTTATTCTATTTACACCTGCTTTTTTATATGACTTAAGCTTTTCTTCATCTATTAAGCCAGGATTTAATTCAATTGTAATCTCTACGTCTTTACTTATATTGTAATTCTCATAAATTTCACACAATATTTCTTCGATGTATATAGGAGGCAAGACATTTGGCGTACCTCCTCCTATATACACAGAAGTGCATATATCTTTAAGCTCCTCTTTTCTCGTTTTAATTTCCTTTATTATTGCTTTTTTAAACGAAAAAAAGCTATCTTCCATGTTTGCATATGAATTAAAATCACAATAATAACATTTCCTCTTGCAAAAAGGAATGTGAATGTATATACCCGATCTAATCATTGTCATCATCAAGCTTTAAGATTGACATAAAAGCCTCTTGTGGAATTTCCACTTTCCCTATTTGCCTCATTCTCTTTTTGCCTTCTTTTTGCTTTTCTAATAATTTTTTCTTTCGCGTAACATCTCCGCCGTAGCACTTTGCCAAAACATTTTTTCTCAATGCTTTGACAGTCTCCCTTGCTATTATCTTTGAACCTATAGCAGCTTGAATAGGAATCTCAAAAAGATGGCGAGGTATATTTTCTTTTAACCTTTCTGTCATCTTTCTGGCTCTTTCATAAGCCTTATCTTTATGGACTATCATAGACAAAGCGTCCACTATCTCACCATTTATAAGTATATCCAATTTCACAAGTTCTGATGTCTTATAGCCTTTTAACTCATAATCTAATGAAGCATATCCTTTTGTTCTCGATTTTAAAGCATCAAAAAAGTCATATATTATTTCATTCAATGGAATGTCATACTTAATAAGCACTCTGGTAGGCTCAAGGTAATCCATTCCTTGATAAACGCCCCTTCTGTCTTGACAAAGCTCCATGACAGGTCCCACGTACTCTGTAGGAGACATTATTGTGGCAGTTATTATAGGTTCTTCTATATGATCGATCAACGTCGGTTCCGGTAAATTTGCTGGATTATCAAGTTCAATTACTTCTCCGTTTGTCTTGTAGACTTTATAGATAACACCCGGTGCCGTAGTCACCAGATTCAGATTATATTCCCTCTCCAGCCTCTCCTGTATTATGTCCATATGTAAAAGGCCTAAAAAGCCACATCTAAAGCCAAACCCAAGAGCTGCAGATGTATCCGGCTCAAACGTCAATGACGCATCGTTTAATTGCAGCTTCATAAGAGCATCTTTCAGATTTTCATAATCTTCACCTTCCGCTGGATATATCCCGCAGAAAACCATTGGAGTGACTTTTTTGTACCCAGGCAAAGGTTCAGATGCCGGAAATTCTGCATTTGTTATGGTATCTCCCACGCGAGTATCACTGACATTTTTTATGCTGGCAGCAACATAACCAACATCACCGGCTGTGAGAAAATCTACCGGACTTAGATTAGGCCTAAATATGCCTACTTCCATCACTTCAAATTCTTTGCCGGTCGACATCATCTTTATCTTATCACCTTGCTTTAATGTGCCGTCAAAAACCCTTATGAAACTTATAGCACCTTTATAGTTGTCGTAAAACGAATCAAATATCAATGCTTTAAGCGGTTTTTCTTGGTCTCCTGATGGTGGCGGTATTCTCTTTACTATTGCTTCCAAAACATCTTCAATGCCTATGCCTTCTTTCGCAGATATAAGCAAAGAATCTTCAGCATCGATGCCTATAACGTCCTCGATCTCCTTTTTTACAAAATCAGGATCCGCAGATGGAAGATCTATCTTGTTTATGACAGGCACAATCTCAAGATCGTGCTCTAATGCCAGATACAAGTTTGCCAGCGTTTGAGCTTCTATTCCTTGCGTTGCATCAACAACCAGCAAAGCACCTTCACATGCCGCAATACTCCTCGAAACTTCATACGTAAAGTCAACATGTCCAGGAGTATCTATAAGATTCAATTCATACTCTTCTCCATCGTTTGCTTTGTATATGAGGCGAACTGGCTGAAGCTTTATGGTTATGCCTCTTTCCCTCTCCAAGTCCATGCTGTCTAAAACTTGCTCTTCCATTTCCCTTTCCGTCAATACTCCAGTCTTCTCAATCAATCTATCTGCCAGAGTAGATTTACCATGGTCTATATGGGCTATAATGCAAAAATTCCTCTTGTTTTCCTTTCTAACTTTAGACATTTCAAACCTCCTTCACATATATTAATATTATAGCATAAAAAATCACTTGTACAGAGATTTGAAAAGACCATTAACGCCTTTTAATGGCACATGGCTATGCTGTCCCAAAAAAGTTATGTTGAGAAAATCTTTGCTTATAGCAACCTTAAATATGCTTTGACTTGCAATGCCTGTTGTTAAATCATTAAACGTGTAATCTACTTGAAATATGCATAACGTGATAAAAATTATGTAAATCGATATGAATAAGTATAACATTCTCAGTTTTCTAAGCCTTTCTTTTTTCTCTTTTACCCTGCTCAAACTTTCATTTCCTCCTAAGTTCATCGTACAAAAGCTCCAATTCATTTATCATTTTTTCTCTTGAAAAATTGCTTAAAATATATTCTTTGCCTTTTTTTGAAAATTTATTTCTCAAATCTTCATTTAACGCAAGAATTTCAATGGCATTGGCCAAATCATTAGGAGCTTCCGAGTTTACAATGATTCCATTTTCATCATTTCTAACTATTTCAGGTATCCCTCCAACATCTGTAGCAATGACAGGTACACCTAACGCCATAGCCTCAGCAACCGATATGCCAAAGCCTTCGCTGTGAGACGGCAATACAAAGATATCTATACTGCTTAAAAAAATTGAATATATCTTCTATAAACCCCAAAAATTCCACATTATCAAGTTTTAAATCTCGAACCATATCTTTAAGATGTTCCTTATAAGGTCCATCACCTGCTATAAAGACAAATGCTTTAACTTTTCCTTTGAGTATGTTCAATGCTTCAATTAGATCTTGAACACCTTTTGACGGTATAAGCCTCGCAACACAACCAATTATAAGTGTATCTGAAGCTATGCCGTATTTTTCTCTCAATTTCAAAGGCTCTTTAATGATTTGTGGCACATCAATGCAGTTGTACACTACACGCACTTTATCAGGCGGCATGTTTTCTTCGTCTGCAACAGCTTTTTTAAGGGCGTAAGACACTGCAATTACTGCATCTGTCTTTTTATTTAAGCGTTTATTGATAGTCAGATAAAAATACTTTTTTACCTTGTTCATGTTATTGTAATTAGGAAAATTGTGCACTGTCACAACGATCTTTAAATTGTATCCAAGTGAAGCCAGCCTTCCAACTAAGGACGCTTTTGCACCATGAAAATGGATGATATGTGGTTTGAAATCATCTATAATGGCTCTAAGCTCCTTTAACGCAGCAAAATCCTTTTTAAAATTTATTCCATCACAAATATTAACACTGTAAACAGATACACCATCTTTTATCAAGTCATCCATTGTTTTTTTATCAAAAGAGCAGCCAACGGCTAATTGATACTTGTCTTTATCAAGTCCATTAAGAAGCGACAACAGATGCTTCTTCATACCGCCTTCTGCTTCCCTTACAACATGCAAAACCCTTGTTTTTTCCAATCTATTTCACTCCTTTATAATTTTATTTTCATCAATGATAATGTCAATAAGCATCGGCGCAGCATAAACCATTGTCGTAGCCGCCGCAACAACACCTGAATCGTTAAAAGCTAAAGCAAAAATACTTCCTATTATGGTGGATAAAAAGCTTATGTATACAAATTTTCGCTCATTAAAAATCCTCTTTAAAGCGCCAACTGGTTTATAAAAAAGTATGAAAAGCACAAACACCAACGTAACTAAAACCCTGCTCCAAACGGAATACTTAAAAAGCTTCAAATTCATGCTAATCTTTCTTGCAAATATCTGAATAAGCGGGTAAAGCCCATCATTTTTCACTAAATTAAAGGTCTGCCCTATATGTGTTTGCTCTGACACAGGTCTTAAAGAGTCAACATAAAACAGCAAAAATAATAATGCAACTATGCTTCCACCTACAAACAAAATATTTTTAATGTTAAGTTTTTTGCCAAATAAGTAAATAGACGCAACTGAAAATGCTGCAAATGCGGCTATACCACCGCCTACATTCGTCCCTAAAGACGGCGATGCTATAAAGTATAAGACGATAATGTAAATCAGTATATTTGCAAATATTAGATACTTTTTGTCAATATTCCCAAATATCTCAAACGATAAAAGCGCAAAGCACAGTACGGCTCCTATGAAAATCCCCATGTATTCATTCCCAATTCCATAGAATCTGGCACCTGCGATTACATCGTAACTTAAAAATGAATTTTTCAAAAGATTATATCCTGTAAGCATGTCCAGCATCAATATGGCAGCAGTGAATGCTGCAATTAAAAAGTATCTAAAACTACTTTTTTTAACTAATTTGTACGCAGCTAATGTAAAAACTGTTGAAACAGCAACAATGCCTAAAACGCTGTTTACGATATTTGCATAATCAAATAGAGGCAAAAGCAAGAAACTTATAGGCATAATCGGTATCAAAAGCAAAAAAGGCTTCACCAAAATAGAGTATTTTTTGAAAAACAGCAGCATCACCAAAGATAAAATCAGTATAAATATCTGCAGCATCACGTAAGTTTTTAAAAAATACGGCCTATACGTATAGTTAAATGTAAGCTGCTTTTCTAAATTTTCAAGCTTCATTAAATCTCCATTGACATCTGATGAATACAAATTGTGTCCAGTTACAAAGGCAGGCACATCTAAGCCAAAATACGTCAATATTGTTGGAAGCAAGTCTGTGTTTGTTACAATACCTGTCCTTTTCGTCGTATCCGATGTTATAAGCTTACCTTTTGAAATGCCATTTCCATACATTACAACAGGCGTCAAAAAATCATTTTGACCCATTTTTTGAGAAGGCGGCAAAGGAGTGACAATCATAAAAAGGGTATTACCACTATCAGTAAGCAAAACTTTTCCAATGAATTCATCAGCATTCTTTAGTGCTTTTTCTTTGTTCTCCCTATTTATTTTATCTAATCCGCTATTTTGGTAATCATTTGCTCTTGCAGTATCGCCTAAATCAAATATTGCCAGAGTCACATTATCTTTAACACTCATATACTCTTTGTACATTGTATCATAATCTGTCGATATGCCATAAGGCATCAAAGGATCCTTTTTATTCGTCATATCACTGACATCTCCATAAGGCACAATACCGCTGTAATTCATACCTATTAAAGGAGCATATCTTTTGTAATCAACATCTGTATCTTCATTGCCAAAAACAGCTACATTAAGCCCACTATCCTTAAATTTATCCCCTAATAAGCCAGGCCTTATAATATGATTTCTTTTTGAGTTGTTTCTGATTATCTGGGCAATATCCAAATTTAAAATTTGACCTTCTGAAGGAATTTTCCCCGTATTCCTTTCATAAATTGTAGACGCCAATTCATGGTTATATGTTTCCCATGTGTTGAAATTCAAAGAAGCACCATTAGAGCCAACAGCACGAGTACCTGTACCAAGCGTCATAAAAACACTTTCCAAAGATCTGCCACCATCAGCATTGACAGTCATAAGGCCATAAGTACCATTGTCTATCATATTGTTAATATTCTTTAAATCACTATTTAAAAAATCATCTATAGAAACTCTATTTAATATAAATATTACGGCCCTTTTCCCATCCTCTGCAGTTTGTGCATAAGAAAAAGAAAATGTACTTAAGAAGAAAAGCAAAACTAAAAAAAATAAAACAAATTTATTTTTCATCGTTACCTCCTGAATAACAGTTTCATACATAAATTATAATTATATACAGTATAATAAGCCTCTTTTTATCTAAACATAAAACTAGATTGGGGGCATCAAAATTGAATAAATCATTTAAATTCATTTGTATATATTGTACCATATCTTTGGTACTATTATCCACAATTTTACCGTTGATATTAAGAGCTAATACGGCATTTTCAGCACCGGACAATCCATTGAAAGGCAAAATCATACTGATCGATCCTGGTCATGGAGGAATTGACGGTGGCACAAGCTCTGGAAATATACTTGAAAAAAGCATCAATTTAGAAGCATCATTAATCTTAAAAACAGAGTTGATAAATCGCGGAGCGAAAGTAATTATGACAAGAGATAAAGATACTTCCTTAGAAAATCTATGTAAAGATAATGACTACAGACATAGGCGAGATTTAAAAGCGAGAGTAAATATGATAAACAGCAATAATATAGATGCGTATATTAGCATACACGTCAATGCTGTAAACAACGCACCATATGTAAAAGGTCCAATGGTTTTTTACTCAAATACCGATATAAACAGTAAAACATTAGCATCATATGTGCAAGATTCTTTAAATGCCATTGCTGGAACAAGCAGAAGTCCAAATGTGGCAGACTACTTTTTGTTGACAAATGCAAAAAAGTCAGGAATTTTAATCGAACTTGGCTTTATCACAAACAATGATGACAAAAATTTACTTGTTAGCAAAGACTATTTAAAGAAACTAACAACTGGTATTGTCATTGGATTAGAAAATTACTTTAAAAACAAATAATGAGGCAAATCCTCATTATTTGGCAAGTCCATCATCTTTCAACACTAAATAAATTGCTTTAGCTAAGTATGGAGTGGAATTTAAGGCCTCCTCCAAAGTATTGTAATTGCTGCCTAATTCAATAAGTATGCCTTTTTCTGAAAAATGTTGGTTGTACTCAGCGTACTGATGAATCTCTATTCCTAATGATATACCTGGATATAATTCATTCAACTTATCGCTAATTTGTTTTGCAAACTCGTAATTCTTTTTCCAGTCTTCATTCATATCTGCAGTTCTTCGAGAACCAATTATGAACATGATCTTTGCAACCGTCTGCCCATTTATTTCCATCGTATATTTTTTTCTGTAATCTTGATTAGGCAAGCTGCTTAAAACAGGTATTGTATCAACTCCTGGCTGCATTACACTTCCATATCCATCACGGTGCAAATCAATAGTTACTTTAATCGAAGGATATTCCTCCAAATACTTTTTTACTGATAAAGAAGAATTGTAGTATGACTGATCGTAATTGTAATCATGTATTGTGCGATCATGCAAAACGCTAATGCCATAATCCTTAGTCAAATATTCTGTCAAACTATCTCCCACTCTTACCACGTTGTAATTGAGATCATTTGTTCTATCATATCCATATGCAGCTACATATTTGTTTTTTAAAGTTGCAACGTACGATTCCATCGTATGTGTATGGTAAAGCAATATAAGTGGCTTGCCAGTATCAACGCTACTGACATTTGTCACAGTTGCAGTCGTCTCCCTTTCCTTTAGTGTTTCATTTGCCACTTGGCTATTTTTGCTTTGATTAGCACTGCGATTGTCTGCAATTTGTGCATTAGATGTATTGTTTTTTTCTCCTTTGTCTATTTGAGCAATGATGGGAATTTGATACTCTAATATTTTAAGAGGATCTCTTTGATTTAGATTAAACATTGAAGCTATAGTCAAATCTCTATCGTAAAATCCTTCAGCTTTATAGCCTACATCAACAGTCGGCATCGTATAATTTAAAGCAGTTATAAACATGCTATTAATGCTATTGTACTCTTCGGCAAAAGTCTCTGTTTCAAAATTTATATTTGCAGCTTCTATGTCATTTGTCATAAGCCATCTATAAAATAAAATATTAAAAAGCAATAAAATCACGAAAGACACCTTTTTAAAGCGGTAATACCTTAACGAACTTCTGTACAATTAAAGCACCTCTCTTTGGTTTTATACTATAAATTATTCACAAGAGAAGTGCTTTATTACTAATTTAATGTACAAGTTGATTCATCTCATCCACTGTCAAATTAGGTTGCAAAGCTAAATTAATTCCTCTTGACAAAATAGATGAAATGTTTTTAATAAGAAGATCAATTTCTTTTGGCGTGACTATGAGATTTTCTTCCGGACTTAATACCTCTTTTATTAAGGCGTATTTATCTTCATCATTCATGTTTTTCAATACATTGTATAGAGGACTACTGCTTTCTACATTGTTTTTCAATGCACTCTCAAGATGTTCTATAGCGTCATTAGCAATTGTAGCTGCATCTACTACGGTTGGAACACCTATTGCAATTACAGGAACACCTAAGCTTTCCATGTTGATAGCAGATCTTTTATTTCCTATTCCAGATCCAGGGCTAATGCCTGTATTTGAAACTTGTATTGTTGTAGCAAGCCTTTCAACTCGCCTCGAGGCAAGAGCGTCTATTGTGATAACTAAATCAGGTTTTATCTTATCAACGACACTTTTAACGATTTCTGCCGTCTCAATACCTGTTATACCTAATACGCCAGGAGCCATAGCACTTACAGCACATATATTTTCGCCAAACTGCAAAGGTGCCAATTCTTTCAAATGGCGAGTCACAACAATATTTTCGATTGCTTTTGGTCCAAGTGCATCTGGCGTCACATTCCAATTGCCTAAACCTATCACAAGGACTTTCATATTGACATTAACATTAGAAATTTTCTTTATTACATCGGCAAGTTTTTGGGCTACTTTGTCTTCAAGTTCAATGTCCCTGTACCTTAAATCAGGAGCCTCTATAGTTATATAATCTCCTATCGGTTTTCCCATCGTTTTAGCACCGTCATCGTCCAAAATAGTTACTTTAACTATTTTTATGTTGTCATCTTGGCTTTCATCTACTAAAACGCCTGGGATTTCCCCCGCATGTCCACCTTTATACATTTCACGGGCTTCAACAGCAAGATCTGTCCTTATATTGAACATAATCTCACCTCAATTCTGTAGGTATAAAAGCATCAACAAGCCCGATTACAAAAGCAGCTATTATTGAACCCAATATCGTAGCATGTATTGTTGGAACTATAAACTGAGATACATATATTACTATTGCTGCAACTATGAAGCCAACAACACCTCTACTTCTCGGAGAAATATTTTGACCAAGCATCGCCTCAACTATATATCCCAGCAATGCTATCACAATTGCTGATATCAAAGCGCCCCAAAATCCAGCCACGCTAAATCCCGGGACAAGATAACCTACGATCATTAAAACAATCGCTGAAACTACAAATCTAATTATCGCTTTTAACATAAAATCACCTCCTAAAAATATAATTGACATTTTAAAAAATATTATTCGCATAAGGTTGTACTAAACTGCTTTCCTGAATTGTATTGCAAAAAATGCTTTTTCGTGGTAAAATTACTTTTGATTGATTTGAGGAGGTGAATGGTTTGGCAAACATAAAATCAGCTAAAAAAAGAATACTTGTAACAAAAAGAAGGACATTGGAGAATAAAATAGTAAAATCAAAAGTTAGAACAGCTATTTCTAAATTCGAAAAGAGTTTAGCAGAAGGTAACATAGATAATACAAAAGCAGCTTTAATTAATGCCATAAGAGAACTTGATAAAGCATATTCAAAGGGCACATTGCACAAAAATACAGTTGCAAGAAAGAAATCAAGATTATATGCAAAATTTAACGCATTAAATGCTTAAAAAGCGTACGTCGTACGCTTTTTTAATTGCAAAGCTTTCTTATCAATGATTCCAAAGCTAAATTGCCATCATAACTTGATTTCAATTCCCTATCACATTTTACACACAGTTTATATGCGTTTAAAAGATCTTTTTCTTTAAAACACTTTGATTGCTGTATAATATCATCAACTAAAAAATAAGGTATCCCTAAGTCTTGCTGCAACTTTTTTTTTATCAATTTTTTTCATCAATAAATATTTGGCCTTTGTGAGAATCCGAAACTGTCGTGCAATCATAGCTAATATTCCAATAGGATTTTCTTCATTTAAAATCATTTTGTTCAATATGTATATAGCTGCTTTTTCCTGTCTTAAACCTATAGCGTTTACCAATTTGAATACATTCTCAGCAGTTGATGCTGATATAACGTCTTTCACATCATCTATAAGCACTTCTTTGCCATCGCTGCAAGACACAATTTTTTTGATTTCATTTAAAAGGGTATATAAGTCCACCCCTACGCTTTTAACAATATATTCTGCAACAGGTTTTTTTATGGCCTTTCCATAGGTTCTGACAAAAAAACCTACATAATTGACTGCTTCATCAAATTTTATATGTTCAAAATTTACAATAGCACCATGTTTACTTATTGCCTTAAATATTCTTTTTCTCGTGTCGATTTTGTCCTTAAATACAAATGCAATACAACTGTCTGTATTTCCACTTTCAATACGTTTTATTATAGCATCGACAGTATTGTCATTTATTTTCTTTAAAATATCATCATCTTTTATTAAAACAAACCTATGTTCCGACATAAATGGAAGAGTTTCTAAACTGTCTATTATATTTTTATCATTAGCATCTTCAATTATGGTGTAATTCATGATTTCAGTTCCTTCAGCAATTAGCTTGTTTTTTAATTTTTTAATAGCTTCATCGATCAAAAATCTTTCCTCACCATAAAAAACATAAGCAGGCAAAAAGCCTTTGTTTGTAATCTCAAGAAATTCTTTGTAATTCACTGCCATCAATCCTCGATCATTTTTTTGATATGTATAAATGTGCCATTCGTTTCAACGATGATAGCACCATCTTTATCTGTCCTGAAAAGTTGCGATCTGCTTTTTAAATATTTTACTACTTCTCTATCTGGCTGTCCATAATTATTTTTACCTACCATTATCACGCTGATTTTAGGATTTACCTTGTCCACAAAATCTTTTTGCGACGACGTATTAGATCCATGATGTGGAACTTTCAATATATCTGACGATATGTTATCATCTAATAGCGCATTTTCCGCTTCTTTCTCTATATCTCCAGTGAATAAGATGCTTACATTTTTATACACCATTTTAAAAACCAGCGCATTATTATTTATGGGATTCTCAGCAATCACGTAAGAGTCAGGGCTCAAAATATCATATTTTACTCCAGATATCTCAACCCAATCACCTTTTGATAATTGAAAAACTGGTATTTTCTTTTTGCTGGCGATAGCCATTAATTTTTTAAAATTTTCGCTATCCACCACCTGTCTGCCAATAAATATTCTTTTCACATCTACATCGTTTAAAATCGACAATATGCCGCCTACATGATCATAATCTGTATGGGATATGAACACCGCATCTAATGATGTAGCATTTTTATAAATCAAAAATGGCATCAATATATCTTGTCCAACATCAAGGGAAGAATTGCCATATTCAGATCTTCCTCCGCCATCTATCAGTATGTTTTTGCCATCCGTAGTCCTTAAAAAAGTGCTGTCACCTTGTCCCACATCGAGAAAAATTATTTCAAGATTTTTAGGTGCCAATGAATTTATAGCAAACACTGCCATCAAGAGAAACAGCATTGTTGAAACGACACTAATTTTAATTTTTTTGCTGAGATTGCTGGACAATAAAATCAATGCTGCATAATAACATAACATTATGTAAACTGGTGGCTGCGATACGCTTATAGATGCATGCGGTATCTGTGAGAAAATCCTTGTAAGATACAAGACAATCTCTACTACCGGTATATTTATAAGATTTAAAGGGATAGAAAGAGGCATATATATAAGACCTAAAATTGCAGACAAAAATCCCAACACTACAGCAACGCTTACAATCGGCACAATCAATATATTTGGCAATAGTGATATAATCGAAATACTGTGAAAAAAGTATATTATAATAGGAACCGTGCCAATTTGTGCAGCTAAAGTAGCAGAAACTGCTTCTTTGATTTTTTCATTTTTTATCTTTACTATACCTTTTATTGGCTTATACAAAACCAAAATAGACAATGTCGCTACAAATGATAGCTGAAACCCTATGTCAAATAACATCAATGGATTGAAAAATAGTATCATAGTTGCTGCAAAGGATATGGCATTAATTGGATTGTTCTCTCTTCCGACAAACGTAGCAATTAAAGCCATACAAGCCATTATGACGGCTCTTACGGCTGATGGTGGAGCACCTGTTATAACAGTGTATATTAAAAGCAGTGGAACTATGACAAATGGAGAATATCTTCTAATGTGCAAAATATTTAAGACGAACATCATAAATAGAGTCAATATTCCAAAGTTAAATCCTGATACTGCAATTATATGTGTAAGACCTGTAACCTTAAAAGAATTAAGTACGTCTTCTTCAATATTGTATTGACCCAATATGACAGAGGAGACAAAATCAGCATCGTTTTTGGGCATCGAATTAAAAAAAAATCTGCGTTATTCTCCCCCTTATTCTTCTAATGACTTTATCTGCATAGTTGTCTGAATTGATTTTTATGATTTTTACAGAATAGCCATTTACATTCATCAAAGCTGTAATGCCGTTTTTTTTTAAGATAAAGCCTATAATCAAATCCACCAGGATTTCTTTTTCCTTGAGGAAGCTCTATTATTCCTCTTGCCTCGATCAAATCACCTTCTTTAGGATAAGTACCGCCATACTGCGTTATCAAAATTCTGTCTTTGCTTTTAGGAGTCAGCACGTACTTTGCAAATCCATCTTTTAAAACGACATTTGATACAATACCATCTAATGAAACAAGCTTGTTGCTTAAATCATCGTACACACCTTTTGAATACAATGCATTTTCTCCTAAAGTCAACCCCAAAACAAATACTGAGAGAAGCAATAAGTAAATGGCATTTTTTCTGGACATATATATGTATATGCCAGCAAGCAGGACAAATAAAAATGCTAAAAGCAAAAACACAACATTTATCTCAAGAAACCTGCTTATTATAATGCCTACAGATAATAATACTGCTATGTACAAAAATGGCTTATCCATATCAATTATACAAAATACGCTTCAAACGGCTTAGCTATGTTTGCATCATTTACCACTTCTGACACTTCTTTTTCATACTCTTTTATTGAGTGTTGCGGCCAAAGGTGTGTAACAACAAGCTTTTTGCAATAAGCAGCCTTTGAAATCTCTGCTGCCTGTCTTGCAGTAAGATGGGGACCTTTCTCGCCATTTAGTAAATTGCCATCGCACAAGAATAAGTCAGCTTTATTTGCAAAAGAAATAAGCTTATCATTGTAAATCGTATCACTGCTAAAAACAAACGTCTTACCGCATCTATCAAATTTTACAGCAAATGTTTTAACAGGATGAACCATTTCTTTAAATGTTATCGTAAAGTTACCAATGTTGAGCTTTAACTCCTCATCTATATGTTTGATTTTAAATACGTCATTAAATTTTAATTCTTCAACGACTTTAGAAGGTTCGTCTGGGCAATACACGTTTACAGGTTCATCTATATAACCTTTTTTCATCATTATGTCCAACGCATATCTTAAGACCAGCATATCTGCCATGTGGTCTGAATGCAAATGTGTGAGTATTATGTACTTTAGTTCTTTTAAATCATGATAATTTTGGTATCTGCCGATAATACCGCTACCACAATCTACAAGTACATTTACATCATCGTCTTCCACCAAATAACCTGAACAAGCTCCATTTGCACCTGGATAAGGTCCATGTGATCCAAGAATTGTCAATTTCACTTTAATCATCTCCTATCTGAAATATCAGGTAATCCTTTAATGTACTCATACAAGTCTTTATAATTTCCATGTTCAAAGGCTGAAATGTCTTTTGATTTTCTGTTGATTAAAAACTCATCCAATAGATATGTCTTAAATCCGATAGTCCCAGCTATTACATCTTCATCAACATCATTGCCAATCATGATGCAATTTTCAGGTTCTTTCTTAAGCTTTTCTACGATCTCTCTATAATATTGTATGTGAGGCTTACAAAAGTGCATATGCTCATAAGATGTGACAAAGCTAAAGTATTCATGGTCAATTCCGGCCCATCTCAATCTCTCTTTTATGGCTATACCTGGAAAAATCGGATTTGTAGCAAGTATAACGTCGTATCCTTTATCAACCAACAATTCTACAAAGGCCTTAGCATACTCGTTTTTACGTACATTAGCTCCAAGGTGCTTATAGTCATTTTCATAAAAATCAGTAAATATTTCCATAATTTTATCCTTTGGATATTCCACTAATTTTAAAAACGAATCGAAAAAGGCTTCTTCATTTGTCTTACTGGGATCCAAATTGTTTATCATGTCCATACTGGCTGAATAAAGAGCCTTTTGAAAGTAATACTTATCGAAATAATCTGAGATTTTGTTTGAAATAGCTTCGAAATATTCCATAATCATCCTATCTGTATCAACAGGGAGCAACGTGCCATCAAGGTCAAACATCACTGTATCAATCATATTTCTTTCACCTCAAAGCAATTCTCATATAAAATAATACATTTTTGAAAAGAAAAAAACAAGGATGTCTAACCTCGCTTTATATCTTTAAAGTATTTAACTCTTGACAACGAAGCCACAAGCACAGAACCAATGATTACACTTCCTATTCCTTGAAGTATATTTCCTGGCACATCAGCAAGAGCAGCTTTTGAACCGTACATAAAAGCACCACCGATATAATATCCAAGCACCATCCATGATGCAGCTAATGCAAAAACAGCTATTTGTACAATAAAATTTTTATCTTCCTTTTTCAATAAAACAGCCACAATAAGTCCTTCTAACCCTTTTATGACTAATGTCCATGGAGCCCATAAAGCATATCCTGAAAGAAGATCAGATAATGCTGAACCAATGCCTCCAGACACAAATCCTGCAAAAGGTCCCAAAATAGTAGCCGAAAGAAAGATGAAAGAATCACCTATATTTATATATCCTTTCGTGTATGGCGTAGGAATTTGTATTACCATAGTACCAACAGCAATAAGAGCCGTCATAAGTGCGATGTAAACAAGTTTTTTCAAGCTATTTTCTTGCACAATCGATACCTCCCATATTTTTTTTAAAATTATTATAACATACAATTGTTATAATTCAATAAATACAATATACAAACAATTTATAACTTTTTTATAACATGAAACTTTTGACATTAGAAGCAATGTGCAGTATAATAATATTACGGTTTACGAAATATTAGGGAGGCTGATACAATGGATGCCGAAATAAATTTGCTAGAATATTTACTGCGAGAAATCAACCATAGAATGAATCTTGTAACCAGAAATTATTTGAACAATAAAGAAATTACTATGTCTCGATTTTGGGTCTTAAACAAATTAAGCCAAGATGAAGCAATAACTATGAAACAGCTACAGTCGCAACTTTTACTGTCTTCCAGCACACTAACAGGGCTAATCGACAATCTCGTCGCTGATGATTTGGTATATAGGTGGAGAGATGAAAAGGACAGACGCCTTGTGTTTTTAAAGCTTACAGAAAAGGGCGCTATGCTTCTAAACGAAATTTTAGAATATCGCACAAAGATGCTAAAAAAAATAGTCGATACGTGTGGTGACAGCATAGACATTAACACATTGAACAAAAATCTCAAGACGCTATTAAACGCATCAGGTGATGCCGTAATATTTTAAAAAATTTCAAGAAGGTGATTTTTTATGGACTTTGCAATCGAAATAAAAAATTTAAAGAAAAGATTTAAAGATTTTGAAGCAGTAGGTGGAATCACGTTTGACGTTAGAAAAGGAGAAATATTTGGCTTATTAGGTCCCAACGGTGCAGGGAAAACTACCACCATAAGAATGATAACGACATTGATGCCACCTACTTCTGGCAAAATACTTGTTGCCGGTCTTGATGCCAAAAAATACAGTGCAACAATAAGAAGATACATTGGATATGTGCCACAAGCTCTTTCTGCAGACTCTACCTTAACTGGATATGAAAATATGCTATTTGTGGCTAAGCTTTTAAGGCTTAACAAAAAAGAAAGAGAAGAAAGAATTGATTACATTCTTGACATTTTGAATTTAAATGATGCCAGAAACCGCTTAGTCAAACAGTATTCAGGTGGAATGATACGAAGGCTTGAAATAGGCCAAGCCATAATACACAGACCTGAAGTTTTAATACTTGACGAACCAACGGTTGGACTTGATCCTGTAGCAAGGCAAAACGTTTGGAACGTAATAGATACTTTGCGAAAAGAAACAGGTCTTACAATTTTAATTACTACTCATTACATGGAAGAAGCAGAAGCTATATGTGGAAGGATAGCAATAATGAACAGTGGCAAAATTGCTGCCTTAGGAACTCCTGATGAATTAAAATCAAAAACCGGAAATCCAAACGCTACATTAGATGATGTATTTACATTTTTCACAGGAAATCAATTAGAGTCTGGAGGGAATTACCATGAAACAAGTCAATTACGCAAAAGAATCCAAAGGTTCAGTTAAAATAAAACCTTCCATAAAAATCGTATTAGATTATATTTTAAATTCTTTTACAATCGCAGAAATAGAGATACGAAAATTGAAACATGATCCAACAGAACTACTTACAAGAGCAGTTCAACCAGTTTTATGGCTTCTTATCTTTGGTCAGGCATTTTCCAGGATACGAGCCATACCTACAGGAAATGTCAACTATCAGACGTTTATGGCTCCAGGCATCTTAGCTCAATCAATGATGTTCATATCCATATTTTATGGTTTAAGCATAATTTGGGATAAAGATCAGGGAATACTTCAAAAGCTCATTGCAATGCCTGTTCCTCGAGCAGCTTTTGTCACAGGAAAGGCATTTGGAGCAGGAGTAAGAGCAATAAGCCAAGTAATAATAATATTGTTTTTGGCATTTTTGCTAAGACTTGACATAAAGTGGAGCATTTTAAATGTAATAATGAGCATATTGACAATCGTGTTAGGTGCCGCATTTTTTTTCTTCTTTGTCAATGGCTTTAGCAGCCATAGTAAAAAGCAGAGAAAGATTTATGGGAATAGGACAGGTTATAACGATGCCATTGTTTTTTGCCAGCAATGCAATCTATCCAATACAAATAATGCCACATTGGCTTCAAATAGTAGCAAGAATCAATCCGTTAAGTTATGTTGTTGAACTTTTACGTGGATATCTCATAAACGGCAGTGTATCACAAGCAGGCTTTTCATGGATGGTACTCATAGCTGCCACCGTCATAATTCAGATAATATCAGCAATTTTATATCCGCATATAGTAACATAGAACCGCTTTTCACTTGATATGCCATGGTAGAGTAGCAAAATGCTACTCCATCATGCAGCATGTCGTGCAAAGCGGTTTAAATTTATCTATTTTTAAATAATGTTGCTTTTACTATTTCCATAATTGCTAAAGGCAGTAGTGACAACATAATTACTACATCCCAATCGTATATATTTATGTTTTTTATATCAAAAATTGTATTCAATGGAGTCAATATGACTATAAGCTGAAGGAATATGGATGCTAATAGTGCAAGCACCATGTATTTATTTTTAAATAAGCCAATCTTAAACACTGATTTGATGGATCTTGCGTTCAACGCCTGTGAAAGCTGTGAAAAAGTCAAAACGGCAAACGCCATAGTTCTTGCATTAGTCAGATTTTCCCTAAGCCCAAGCAGAAATGCTATAAAAGATACTAAGCCTATCATGATGCCTTCGATTGGTATTCTGTACATAAGACCGTCTGAAAATATGTTTTCATCTTTTGGCCTTGGTTTTTTGGACATTATTTCCTTATCAGCAGGTTCCACACCCAAAGCAAGAGCAGGTAAGCTATCTGTCACTAAATTAACCCACAATATATGGATCGGCTTAAGGGGCATTGGCATACCAGCTAAAGTAGCAATCAAAAGAACAAGTATTTCACCAATATTGCATGATAAAAGGTAGTGTATGGATTTTTTTATGTTTTCATAAATGGTTCTTCCTTCTTCTACAGCAGCCACAATAGTTGCAAAATTATCATCTGTAAGCACCATATCAGCAGAATCTTTTGCCACATCTGTGCCTGTAATACCCATTGCAGCACCTATATCAGCCTGCTTTAGCGCTGGTGCATCATTTACACCGTCGCCAGTCATAGCCACCACCGCATTGTTTTTCTGCCAAGCTTTTACTATCCTCATTTTATGCTCTGGAGAAACTCTCGCATACACTGATATGTTTTTTACTTTTTCGTAAAGTTCATCATCTGTCATTGTTTCCAACTCTCTGCCATCCACAGACATATCATCTTCATCCAAAATGCCTAAATCTCTTGCAATAGCTACAGCAGTAATCTTATGATCACCTGTTATCATGACAGGTTTTATACCGGCATTTTTGCATATTCTAACAGAATCTCTTACTTCATCTCTTGGCGGATCTATCATTCCTAAAAGCCCAACAAATACAAGATCTTTCTCCACCTCAAGGCTTTCTAATCTTTCTGGCACACTATCAATATCTTTAAAAGATATAGCCAAAACTCTTAAAGCATCTTTCCCCATATTTTCATTTTCGATTTTAATTTTTGCCTTATCGTCATCGCTCAATTCTACTATTTTGCCATCTTTTAATATGTATCTACATCTTTCGATGACACTATCAAATGCTCCTTTTGTTATGACCTTATAATTTTTATCATTTGATTTGTGGATGGTAGTCATCATTTTTCGATCAGAATCAAATGGAATTTCGGCAACTCGCGGAAATTCTTTTTCTAACTCCGATTTTTTAGATACATATTTTTCACATGCTGATACTATAGCGACTTCAGTTGGATCTCCAAAGCTTTTACCTGACTCATCAATAAATGCGTCTGTGCAAAGTACACCCTGCTCCAAAATAAATCCTGCCTTGCTGTCATATCCTTTAGTTAAGTCTATCTCTTTAAAATCAACAAAAACTTTCACTACAGTCATCTTGTTTTGAGTTAAAGTACCTGTTTTATCAGAACATATCACATTTGCACTGCCTAATGTCTCCACTGCAGGAAGTCTTCTTAATATAGCATTTCTCTTTATCATCTTCTGTACGCCTAATGCTAAAGTGATAGTGACAATTGCTGGCAGTCCTTCAGGAATTGCAGCAACAGCAAGGCTTACAGATGTCATAAACATATCAAATACTGGCCTTTTTTCCATAACACCAATCCCAAATATTATGCCACAAATGATAAGTGCTCCTGTGCCCAGATATTTTCCCAGTTGCTCTAACTTTATCTGAAGAGGCGTCATCGTCGTCTCATCATCATCTAACATCTTCGCTATTTTCCCCATCTCTGTGCTCATACCTGTCTCGGTCACTACAAATAAACCTCTGCCATATGTAACGACTGTTCCCATGTATACCATGTTTAATCTATCACCGATATTGAGATTTTTGTCTTTTAACTTGCTAGAAGTCTTTTCTGACGGAACAGATTCACCTGTGAGAGCCGACTCATCTATCTTCAGATTTGCAGACTCTATTATCCTTCCATCAGCAGGCACAAAATTTCCTGCTTCTAAAAACACTACATCACCAGGAACGATATACTGTGACTCTATCTCAACAACTTTTCCATCTCTTAGTACACGTGACACCGGCGCAGACAATTTTTTTAAGTGCTTCAAGAGACTTCTCTGCATTATTTTCTTGTATCATACCTAAAAAAGCATTTAACAAGATTATGAATAAAATTATTACTGCATCTGTAATTTCACCCAGAAAAAATGAAACAATAGATGCAATTATCAAAATAATCACCATGTAATCTTTAAATTGATCCAAAAACATAGACAACATAGTTCGCTTTTTCTTCTCACTTAAAATGTTAGCGCCATACTTTTCTAACCTTTCTTTAGCATCTTTTGATGAAAGCCCCTCCTTAGCATCCACATTTAATTCATTTAAAACTTCTTCTACATCATAAATCCAGCTTTCCTTCATCTTATTCCTCCTAGTTCTTAAATTTATGGTATAAATAAAGACCTTTATTTTGTATTATTCCACAAAATAAAGGTCTCACTCGCAAATTTGCTTAACCAGCCGGGTGTTTCTCACCGTACTGACGACTGATTAACGAAGAGTTACTCCCCTTTAGACTATTATAGCATATTTATTGGACAATATCACCATTTGTGCGATATTTTTTCGATTTCGTCGTACAATATAGCACGATTAGATCGTCGAGTTTGCGGCTTAAGTCAAGAATCATCTCGTATTTTACTTCTTCTTGCTTTATCAAATCATCAAGTTCATCTCGTAAATTGCTAATCTGTTCTTCCAATACAGATATCTTATTGTACATCATTAGTTCCCCTTTTCTAAAAATCGCATATACAATTTTATCATTAGGAACCAAAAAATTCAATAGGATAATGTAGAAATTTCATCTAATTTTTTCCACTAATTTTGACAATTTCTTATATATATCTACTATATCTCGTCCATATTCTATCTCCCAATCTTCACATCCCTCGCTAACTGTCAAAATTTCGCCATTATTAATGCATCTTAATATGTCATCAGTTGAAATTTTTTGCTTGATTTTTTCCAACAAGTCTTTTAACGATGACATTTCAATGTTTTCCATTTTAGCTCAACTCCTATAGAATATTCTAACTATAGTTATATATTCTATAAATGTTATTATTTTCCTGCATGCCTCTTAAATTTTTTTTTACTCTTTTGATATTAAGTTAATTGCTTTGTCTAACGCCAATCCCACTTTCTCCGCTTTGCCACTTCCTTGGCATGTTTTTTGATTGCCTCCACCGTTTCCTTCTATAACGTTCAAAATCTCTTTAAAAAACGAATTAATGTCTATATCAACATCATCTGACCTTGATATGACTATATTGCCGCAATCTGCAACGCTGCCTAAAATGCAAATAGTCCCTTTCTCTTTCGTAATTATCTGCGATAAAGCTCGCAATTCTTTCATATCTTTATCATTAAATGTTTTTGCCACCATCTTAAATTTTTTTAAATTTATTGACTCTGCGATTAATTTTTCAGCCTCATATTGAAGTATATTGTCTCTCATTCTATTTAATTCCCTTTTTAGTTCTTTATTTTCATCCAATATCTTATCGATCTTTTCTAAGACTTCTTCGTCCTTTGCAGATAGCAGCACTATTAGTCTGTTTATGTAATTATTTTTCTTAAAATAATCATCAATTGCCCTAAATCCACAGACGAATTCAATCCTTAAGCCCTTTTTTGTTCTTTCAAATTTTTTTATCTTTACGATTCCTATTTCACCTAAATTTTTCACGTGAGTACCACCACATGGTGAATAGTCAAAGTCTTTAATCTCCACTATTCTTATATTTTCGTCAACTTTAGGCTTTTTTCTTAAAGGTAATTTTTCTAAATCATCGTTTTTTACAAAGTACGAAGCAACAGGTAAATTTAAATATATAAGCCTATTTGTTTCAATCTCGACTTCTTTAAGATTATCTTCGCTTAGATCGCTATTGGTCAATGTAATATGTGAGCCATCATCTCCAATGCTAAAACTATCTGTTTCTGCATTAAATAGCTTATAAAATACTGCTGACAAAAGATGCTGACCACTATGCTGCTGCATGTTGTCAAATCTCTTTTTCCAATCTATCTCACAACTTACCAAATCATTTTGGGGAGGCGTTTTCAAAACATGGATGACTTTATCATCTTTTAAAAAGACATTTTCAACCTTTATGCCGTCGATAAATCCGCTATCTGCTGGTTGTCCACCGCTTTCAGGGTAAAAATACGTCTTATCAAGTATAACTTCGCAATATTCATCAGTAACATTAATATCGATGACTTTTGCAGTAAAGGAGCTTTTATAGCTGTCATAATAGTACAATTTATCCATTTCATATCCTCCTTAAAGTCTAAAACGCATGGACTATCCATGCGTTTTTTTTTAATATACCTTTGTTCCATACAAGGTTCTCACATTTTTAAATTCTTCAATGATCTTTTTAGTAATCTCACCAGGTTTACCGTCACCGATTACTCTCTTGTCAACTTCAGTTACAGGAATTGCTTCTGCAGCAGTACCTGTCAAAAAGCATTCATCTGCAGTGTACACATTGAAAAGTGAAAAATACTTTTCTACAACTGGTATTCCAAGTTTATTTGCTATATCAATGACAGTAGCTCTTGTAATGCCCCCTAAAGCTCCAGCAGCAGATGGCGGTGTATATAAAGTTCCATCAGATACAATAAAAACATTGTCACCTGTACATTCTGCGACATACCCTTCTATATTTAATAAAAGAGCTTCTGGATATCCTGCTTTTACAGCTTCAATCTTTGCCAATATATTGTTAAGATAATTCAGAGATTTAATCTGTGGGTCTAATGTTTGAATGGAGTTGCGCCTAAACGTAGATGTGATAATTTTTAATCCATTTTGGTACATCTCATCAGGATACAATGTGATCTTATCTGCAATGATAACTACTGTAGGCTTTGAACATTTGTAGGGATCGAGCCCCAAATCACCTTTCCCTCTTGAAACAACTAATCTTATGTATGCATCTTTTAAGTTGTTTCTCCTCACAGTTTCCAAGACTTTATCGGCCATTTCTTCTTTAGAGTATGGCATATCTAAAAGAAGTGCCTTAGCCATATTGTAAAGTCTTTTTAAGTGATCATCTAATTTAAAAACAACACCATCATAAGCCCTTATCCCTTCAAAAACACCGTCACCATAAAGAAATCCATGGTCAAAAACCGAAACAGCCGCTTTTTCACTATCTACAAACTCACCATCAAGAAAAACTATAGACATTATGACTCCTCCTAATCTATCTAAAATATATTATTGTAGATTATACCACTTTGAAATTTTTAAGTCAATTAAACAAAAAGCCCCCTAAAAGGGACTTTTCGTTAATCTTATTCAGCCTTAATAGCTCCTGTTGGACATACTGGTTCACATGCACCACAATCTATACATGTATCAGCATCCACTTCGTATTTTCCTGTACCTTCGTGAATAGCATCTACAGGGCATTCTGCAGCGCAAGCACCACAGCTTATGCATTCGTCTGTAATAATATGTGCCATTGTCATATCCCCCCTTTTATGTATACAGTATATAACTTCAAAGGATATTATATAGCATTTAACCTAATATGTAAACACTCAAAACAAGTTGGTTTTTTATAAAAAATTTTTAACACCCCCTTGTCAAAAATAAAAACCCATGCTATAATAAGTTCTGTCAGTTGATGCCGAATGGTGTAACGGTAGCACCGGTGACTCTGGATCATCTAGTCTAGGTTCGAATCCTAGTTCGGCAGCCAATATTTGGCCTTATCGTCTAGTGGCCTAGGACATCGCCCTCTCACGGCGAAGACAGGGGTTCGACTCCCCTTAAGGCTACTTCTAAAAACATCGCTTTAAAAAGCGATGTTTTTTTTATGTTTAAAGTTAAGCAAATTTTAGAGACAAAAACACCATTTATTGCATTTGACTATATACAGCGCAATTAAATGGTGTTTTACAGTTAAAAATCACTTTTCACTCAAAAATTTGTGTATAGAAGCTGCAGCTTTTTTACCAGCTCCCATTGCAAGTATGACCGTTGCTGCACCTGTTACAGCGTCGCCACCTGCAAAAACTCCTCTGCGGCTTGTCTCCAATGTTTCTTCGTTGACTATTATTCCACCCCATCTTTGCTTTTCTAAACCTTCTGTTGTTGACGTTATAAGCGGATTTGGACTTTGTCCTATTGCTATAATAACTGTATCTACATCTATTACATGCTCTGAGCCTTTTTCTTCTACAGGTTTTCTTCTACCTGATTCGTCTACATCTCCTAAAACCATGTTAACACATTCGATTCCTTTTACGTTGCCGCTTTCATCTCCAATTATCCTCACAGGGTTTGTCAATAGCTTAAATATGATTCCTTCTTCTTTTGCGTGGTGTATCTCCTCAAGCCTTGCAGGCATTTCTTCTTCAGATCTTCTATATACGATGTACACTTCTTCTGCTCCCATGCGCTTTGCGGATCTTGCTGCATCCATCGCTACGTTTCCACCGCCAACAACGGCAACCTTTTTGCCTACTTTCACAGGAGTGGGACTATTAGGGAAATCATAAGCTTTCATCAAATTAATCCTCGTCAAAAATTCATTTGCTGAGTAAACTCCATTTAAGTTTTCTCCAGTTATATTCATGAATTTAGGCAATCCTGCGCCTGTCCCTATAAATACTGCCTCATACCCCATATCGAATAAATCATCGATTGTAAGTATCTTGCCTATGACCATGTTCATCTCTATTTTTACTCCTAATTTTTTTAATGAATCAATTTCTTTTTGCACTATTTCTTTTGGAAGCCTAAACTCAGGAATTCCGTACATTAAAACACCACCTGGTGTATGAAATGCTTCAAAGATGGTTGTGTCATATCCCATTTTTGCAAGATCACCTGCACATGATAGTCCTGCAGGCCCGGATCCTATAACAGCAACTTTTCTACCATTTATAACTGGTTTTTCTATTTTATCTTCATTGCTTTTCATATGCCAATCTGCGGCAAATCTCTCCAGTCTGCCTATGGCTACAGGTTCTCCTTTTTTGCCTCTTGTGCATACTGATTCACACTGGCTTTCTTGTGGACATACTCTTCCGCATATTGCAGGTAAATTATTCGTTTCTTTTATCTTTTGATATGCTCCTTCAAAATCCTTATTTGCTATAAGTTTGATGAACTCAGGTATTTTTACGTGAACAGGGCAACCTTCAACACATGGCTGATTCTTGCATTGAATACATCTTTCGGCTTCTTCAACAGCCATGTTTTCTTCATACCCTAATGCAACTTCTTTGAAATTTTTGTTTCGCTGATTTGGTTCCTGTTCAGGCATTGGTACTTTTTTTTAACGACATGTTAGCCATTTAAGATGCCTCCTAACTTGCATTCATGCTCATAATTTTCTAACACTTTTTTCTCCATATCTTTATACATATTCTGCCTTCTCATTGCTTCATCGAAGTCTACTTTAAGACCGTCAAATGCTGGACCATCGACACATGCAAATTTTGTCTCTCCTCCAACTGTGACTCTGCATCCTCCACACATTCCAGTTCCATCTACCATTATCGGGTTCATGCTGACCATAGTTGGTATGTTGTATTCTTTTGTTATATTGCATACCATCTTCATCATTATCAGTGGCCCAATTGCAATTACTTCATCGTATTTATTGCCTTTTTCTATCAATTCTTTTAATACATCTGTTACAAAGCCTTTACGGCCTTTTGTGCCGTCATCTGTGGTTATATAAAGGTTTTCACTGACTTTTCCCATTTCATCTTCTAATATTACGTACTCTGCACTTCTGCCGCCTATTATGCTATCTACTGATACTTTCATCTCATTTAGCATTTTTACTTTTGGATAAAGCGGCGCAACTCCAACACCACCGCCAATTGCTAAAACTCGCTTCGTATCTTTTGAAAATTCAACAGGTTTTCCTAAAGGTCCTACGAAGTCATGCAATCTATCATCTACGTTTAACGTACCCAACTTCTTCGTACTCATGCCGACTTCTTGAAATATTATAGTAATCGTGCCTTTCTCCCTATCGTAATCTGCTATAGTCAATGGAATGCGTTCACCTTTTTCATCTACTCTCACTATGACGAACTGCCCAGGTTTAGCTTTTTTAGCCATTAAAGGAGCATTTATAACCATCAGTTTTACAGTAGGATTCAATTGCTTCTTCTCTAAAATTTCGTTCATTGCTTTCACACCTCCAAAATTTCGTAATAAATTATGTCTGGCTTTATACCAGACATAATTTTTCACTTAATGATATATTATATATTTATATAACTAATGTCAAATATTTTTACGTCAAAAACAACAAATTACCTAATTACTTAACAACATCGTAATAAATTTAACAAATCAAGATATTTTTTATTAAAGATTAAAGTTAAAGAGATTCTAAATAAATCTTTTCAATGACAGATTCAGTAGCTTCAACAGGTGCAATAGATAACAACCCATCAAGGGAAGGAGTTGTTTTAGCAAGTTTTACAAGATTAGGAATATCATCTTTCGTAAACCCAAAATCAGATAACTTTTGAGTACATCCCACACTAAAAAGCCATTCCTGAACTTTTTCTGCAACATACTCCGCCTCAGAAGGCAGTCCTTTTAAACCAGGTACTATAGGACTATATACATCAGCCAATACTTCTGCTGTAGCTGGATAAATAGCTTTTATAACTGCTGGCAATATTGCACCAAGTCCTAAACCATGAGCTATTTCAGGTTTTACAGCACTTAAAGGATGTTCTAAAGCATGAGTAAGATGCAAAAGGCCATTGTCAAAAGATATGCCAGCTAACGCAGAAGCATACAGAAGATAATATCTTGCCACTATATTTAAAGGATCATTCACAGCAGCGGGAAGATATCGAACAATCAATCTTACTGTTTCCTTAGCCGTAAGAATGCTATATGGAGATGCAACAAGTGTCGTAGCAGCTTCTGTAATGTGATTTAAAGCATCAACAGTAACGGCTATAGTCTGCTTTTTATCAAGCTTTGTCATAAGCGAAGGGTCATCTATAGCATACATAGGATATAAGCAATCATAAGCTATAGCTGGTTTATAATTTTTCTCAGGTATAGTAGCTACTGCAAATCTATCTACCTCTGTTCCTGTACCATGTGTAAGGTTTATAGCTATTATAGGAACAGCATCATCAGGAATAAATTTTTGCTCATAAAGCTCACGTGCATTTTTATCAGTATACTTTAAAAGCACAGCTACGCTTTTTGCAGTATCTATCGGACTACCACCGCCAATTCCAATTACGGCTTTCGCTCCAGATTCACGTCCAATTTTTGCTGCTTCATCGATCATATCAACTGTAGGATTTGGACCAACTTTGTCGTATAGTGAATATTTTAAGTCAAGCTCATCCAACGCAGGTTTTACAACATCCCAAGCTCCACTAGTTTTATAGGAGCCTTTGCCTGTTATTAAAATAACATTATCAATGCCATTAATTTTTAGATTTTCTAATATATCCTTTATCTTATGTATACTGCCAGCACCAAAATAAGTCGTATTTTTGCAGCGAAGTTCAAAAATTTTGTTAGGATTCACTTTTGTTTCCCACATTATTATAACCTCCTATTAGTTAAATTTATAACGAATTTCACATTATATTATAGTACCATTCCATCGAATAGTCAAATTTAAATCAAAAAATATTAAAATGATTTTTATTAACAAAAAAAACATAGCTATTAATGCTATGTTTATAAATTCTTTTATTCTACCTATTTAATGTTTTGTTGTAATTTTCAAGTGCACTATTAACATTTTTTTCAGCATCATCGAGAGCTTGTTTTGGTGTAGCCTGATTATTTAAAACTTTTTCTATGTTCTGTTCTATTATTTGCCTCGCCTCGGGAAAGACTCCCATTAATGCTCCTTGTGTTGCTCTATTTATAGGTGTCGAATGAAGCTGTTCAATTGCTGTCTTAAATTGCGGATACTTTTCCAAATGTGCACTCATTTCAGGCAAATCATAAGCTTCCTTTGTCACTGGAAAATACCCTGTATTTTCATTCCAAAACACTTGTTCCTCTGGAGAAATCATGAACTTTACAAATTCCCAAGCTGCTTTTTGGTATTCTTTCGGCTTATTGTTAAGTATCCACAGCGAGGCACCACCAATTATTACTCCACCATCTTTACTATCATTTAATGCTGGCAAATACGCTGTTCCAACTTTAAATTTATTTCCTACCCCGTCTAATATTGATTTCAACGATGCTGTTGATTCTATAATCATAGCAGTTCGACCTGCAATAAATGCATTTTTAGTATCATCTGTCTTTCTTCCAAAATTGCCCGCAATACCTTCATCAACAAGTTTCTTCCACCAGTTAATAATATTTAAGCCTGCATCATTATTAAATACTACTGCCGTTGCTTCTTTATCTCTGCCATTACCATTGTTGGCATACAGTGCTCCTTGTTTTGCCATAAATTGTTCAAAAAACCAACCATATATCGCCATTGAATATCCATATTGTGTAATTTTGCCAGATGCGTCTTTTTTCACAAGCTTCTTACCGTATTTTTCTATCTCATTAAAATTATTGGGAGGGTTATTAGGGTCAATACCAGCTTCTTTAAATGCATTTTTATTGTAATACAATATTGGTGTTGACGAATTGAATGGCATAGAATACAACTTGCCATTGACTGTATAATAACTTAAAAGGTTTGGTTCGAGTTTAGATGTATCAAATTTGTCTTCATCGATAAATTCTTGTACAGGCGTTGTCCAACCGCTGTCTATCATGAATTTAGTTCCTATATCATACACTTGCATAATATCTGGTCCTGATTTCGACTGTTCTGATGCTTTCAATTTGTTTAACGCATCATCGTAGGTTCCCTGATATTGGGCAGTAACTTTGATATTAGGGTGTGCTTTATTAAAGTCATCTACCATCTTGTTTATTGCTTCTCCCCCTTTTCCACCCATTGAATGCCAGAATTTTAGCTCTATAACTTTGTCTTTGTTCTGCTGTGTATTAGATACTGACGATGGTTTTATATCATTGGAACACGCTGTAGATGAAAATAATACACTCCCAATCAAAGCGATAGATAAGATTTTCTTCAGTCGTTTCATTTTTAAAATCATTCCTTTCTTTTAATGATTGATTTATTTAGCCTTTCAATGCACCGGCATTTAAGCCATCTACAAGCTGCTTTTGTCCAAAAATAAATATCATGATAGAAGGAATCAAAATCATGATTACGCCAGCCATGATAAGCCCAAACGATTGTGAGTCTGACCATTGTAACATGCTTATGCCTATTTGCACTGTCCTCATATTATCAGTATTAGTTATCAAAAGCGGCCACATGTACTGATTCCAAGTCATCAAAAAAGAATATACAGCCAAAGAACCAATTGCCGGCCTTGAAAGGGGCATCACCACTTTTATTAAAAATCCAAATCTCGTACAACCATCTAGCTGAGCAGCTTCATAATAATCTTTTGGAATAGTTAAATAAAACTGTCTCAATAAAAATATTCCTAATGCGGAGCTTAAATATGGTAAAATAAGCCCTGCATAAGTATTTAACAGCCCTAACTGCCGTATAGTAAGATAATTTGCTATTATTATAGCTTCCGCCGGTATCATCATAGTCGATAGAAATATGGCAAAAATTATATTTTTCCCTTTAAACTCGTAAAATGTAAATGCATATGCAGCTAAACTTGATGTCAATATTTGGCCTATAGTAACGATTATCGAAACAATAAAACTATTTGATATAAACCGTAGTATCGGAACAGATTTAAGTGCCTCAATATAATTGCCTAAATAAAATGAATCTGGTATTAATCTTGGTGGATATTGAAAAGCTTCGCTATCAGGCATAAAGCTTACAGATATGGCATAAATAATGGGAAATACCACTATAAATATTAGAATAATGTTAACTAAATATAACAAAATTCCTTTAATTAACCACCTCACATAGTCTGTCATTTGTAAAACACCTTCTTTTCACTTGAAGCAAATTGTAATAATGCGAATATTAAAAGCAGGATAAAAAGGATTATCGATTCCGCCGCCCCATTTCCATATCTGAAATTAAAAAACGCATCTCTATATATCGAATAAACCATGACGTTAGTAGAATTAACTGGTCCACCTTGTGTCATAATATTTATCACTCCAAATTCTTGAAAGGCATTTATAAAGTCAACAGTAATTAGGAAAAACAATGTAGGAGAAAGCATTGGTATAGTTATCTTAATGTGCTGTACAAAAATATTGGCTCCGTCAATCTGAGCGCTTTCATAAAGGTCTTTCGATATACTTTTAAGTCCTGCAAGCATAAAAATGAAATTTATCCCTACATTAAGCCATACATTTACTATTGATACTGAAATCATTCCGTATTTTGCATCGGTTAGCCATCCTATACCGTGTATCCCAAAAAAACTGAGTATGTAGTTGATAAATCCTATACTTGGATTAAATAATAGCATCCATATTACCGCAGCTGATGCCGATGATATAGCAATAGGCAATGTGTATATTGTCGTAATAAATTCAATGCCTTTAAGTCTTAGATTGGCAGAAATAGACAAAATGAATGCAATAATCATTTCTAATGGAACAGTCATAATTACAAATTTTAATGTTAAATAGATGCTATTTATATAATCAGCAGATTTAAAAATGTCTATATAATTTTGCAATCCAATAAATTTGCTTAAATTCCCTTGTGGATCTGTTAGAAACAAACTTATGTAGATAGTTTTTATGAATGGATAAAAAACAAATGTCGCGAAAACAATAGCAGACGGAAAAATGTATAAATATGGTTCAATGTTGTTTTTAAATCTTATTACGTCATTTTTTAGTTCACTATCCCCTATTGCATTACTAAAGTTTGCAATTGATTCTGTTCTCTCCACTTCGACACCTCCTCATACATTTTTGATGCATCTACATTCCATAATCTTGGAGTGCCTGTCGAAACAGCAATAGCACCATTTAATAAAGCATTCATCATTTGTTCACTTGTTTTAATTAGTCCTCCACTTATGACAGGCTCACTTGTATTTTCAGTAAATTCTCGAATTACATCAGGCATTAAAGCTGGCATAAGTTCAACAAAATCAGGTTGTGTTTCTTTCGAAATCTCTATCGCTTTTTTCAATGCATCTGTATCTATCATAAAACATCTTTGAATCGTCAACATATTAAGTTTTTTTGCAATCTTTATAAGATTGTTTTTTGTGGTAATTATCCCATCTGGCTTTACATAATTAGCTACAAATTCAAGCCCCTCTTTATCAAAACTTATACCTCCAATTTTCTCCATGTGAACAAATGTAAACATATCATTTGCTCTAAAAAAGTCTACATACTTTTTTATTACACCAATATTCCCTGTAAGTAAGAAAACACCACTTAAGTTTTTATTAATTGCTCTTTCAATATGTCTTTCTTCTTTTATAGCAGCAATCAATTTTCTGCTGTCAAGCCTTCTTAAGAACTCATCTTTCTTCAATATTTCACCTCCTCACATTTAAATATCAGTAAAAAATCAAAAAGAGAAACCACTACAGATTAACAATTTATCTATGAAATTGTTAATCACATTAACGGTTTCTCTTCATCTCCAACCTAAAAATTTATATCTACTTGTCAATATTCATGTTACAATAAAATTGTTATCTCCATATTAAATACATGTTACGTTTATGTTAATTCCTTAAAATATTTTCTATGAGTTCAACGTCAAATCCTGCGTCTATGTAGCCTTGCTTTATGATATTGTAATACCTTTTGCTTGGTTTTCCTATATCATATCCCGGATTCATTATATATGTCATCGCATTTATTGATTTATCTTCGCAAATTGCTCCCACAATCTCTTTCCTATAAAGATACGGATAATCTTCATATTTATCCAAAGCATCCTCGTCCTTCTTCCCTATTTCCCACAAAAGAGCTGGTACAAAACTATCGTCCGACGGTTCTATTGTAGCATAAGCAAAGCCGTCTTTACCTCTAAATACAAGTTTCCAATTTTCAATTATGGCAGGCCCTATTAGTTGTGCATTTTGACATCTTTTCATCATTTCCTTAAAATTCATATTACTGCCATAAGCTAAATAAAGCTTTCCCATAAGTTCATCTCCTGATTAAGTTTACCATAAAAATTATATTTAAACAAAAGTAAGAGAATATTTTCTTCTCTTACTTTTGTTTGATGCTTTCAATGTACTTTATCGCTTTTTCTATCCTTTCAATAGTCTTTTCTTTGCCTAATAGTTCCATTATATCAAATAAGCCTGGTCCAAACGTTCTGCCAGATATAGCAAGTCTTGTCGGGTGAAACAAATCACCGCTTTTTATGTTCAGTCTTTCTATCAAATCACGGTACGCATTTTCAGTCTCGGTCAAATTAAAATCATCTACTTTTTTAAGTATTTCAATGGCTTCTCTAAGTATGTTTTCGACTCCATCCTTTTCAAAATACTTCTTAACGCCCTTTTCATCGTATAAAAAATCATCCTTGAAATAGTATGTCATGGCATCAGCCATTTCGCTTAAAGTTTTTTCCCTCTCCCTTACAGCGATTACAATTTTTCTTATATAATCATAATCGTATTCATCACCTATCAATCCTTTGCTAACCAAGAACGGGATGACCTCTTTTGTCAACCTATCTATATCACATTCTCTTATGTAAATGCCATTTAACCAAGTAAGTTTTTTAGTATCATATATAGCCGGATTTTTAGATACTCTATCTAAAGTAAATTCTCTTACACTTTTTTCCGTAGTAAACACTTCTTCTCCATCTGACGGCATCCACCCTAAAAGTGTGATGTAGTTTATGATTGCTTCAGGCAAGTATCCTAAATCTCTAAACTCCTGCACAGACGTAGCCCCATGTCTTTTGCTGAGTTTGCTTCTGTCAGGTGCCAATATCATCGAAACGTGTGCAAACTCTGGTTTTTCAAAGCCTAATGCTTCGTATATGAGGATCTGCTTTGGAGTGTTTGACAAGTGCTCCTCTCCTCTTATTATATGGCTTATCTTCATTTCATAATCATCTATTACGGTGGCAAAATTGTATGTAGGCATATTATCTGACTTCATTATGATAAAATCATCAAACGTTGAATTGTCAAATTCAACATCGCCTCTTATTATATCATGTACTACAGTTTTACCGTCTTTTGGCACTTTCAGACGTACGACGTATTTTTTACCTTCATCTATGTACTTATTTACTTCATCATGCGATAAATTTCTACATTTGCCTGTATACATAGGTGGTTTTCCAGCTTTTTGCGCTTCACTTCTCATTTCATCAAGCTCTTCTTTTGTACAAAAACAATAATAAGCTTTGCCTTTATTCACCAACTCATCAGCATACTTCTTATATTCATCAAGCCTTTTTGACTGGTATATTGGCCCTTCATCCCAATCGATACCAAGCCATTTAAGCCCATCTAATATGGCCTTCATTGAATCACCCGTCGAACGCTCCAAATCCGTATCATCAACTCTTAAAATTAACTTTCCATTATTGTGCCTTGCAAAAAGCCAATTAAATAACGCTGTTCTGGCGCCGCCAATATGTAAATTGCCTGTTGGGCTTGGTGCAAATCTAACTCTAACATCTTTCATATAAACATCCCTTTCCAGCTGTCTATTGGATTTAAAACTAATTTAGATTATACTTTAATATATAATATTTTTCAACAATTGCACATAATATATGGTTGCACGACATTAATATTTTAAGGAGGCGCAAAATGAAGGAAATAATCGTAGATTTGCTAAAAGAGCGAGGAGTAAATATCGAGGACATGGCTAAACTTGTATTAGAGCTTCAAAAAAAGTATTATGACTTAACCATGGATGAGGCAATAGAAAGCCTTAATGCAGTTTTAGACAAAAGAGAAGTTCAAAATGCCGTATTGACAGGCGTAACCCTTGACAAACTTGCAGAGAAAAACATGCTTGAAGAACCGCTTCTATCAATCCTCAAAAGAGATGAACCACTGTATGGAATTGACGAAATCTTAGCATTAAGCATTACAAACATCTACGGATCAATTGGGCTTACCAACTACGGTTATTTAGATAAAGTAAAACTCGGTATAATAGGAACATTGAATGAACATAAAGATGAGAGATGCAATACATTTATAGATGATTTAGTTGCAGCAATAGTTGCTGCGGCATGTTCGAGAATAGCTCACTCCATCAAAAGCGGAAAATAGATTAAAAAGGGGCTTATTGAAAAATGCCCCTTCATTTTACCTCTTTTCAAAAAGTTCTCTTGGTATATGACAATAACCGTTTGGATTTTTCTTAAGGTACTTCTGGTGATATTCTTCAGCGTCGTAAAAATTTTTAAGCGGCTCAATTTCAGTTACGATTGGCTTTTCATACTTTTTCTGTTCTTCTTCCTTAGATTTTAATATCACATTAAGATCACCGTCATCTATGTAGTAAATCCCCGTGCGGTATTGCGTACCTATGTCATTACCTTGTCTATTTTTAAGTGTTGGATCTACGATCTTCCAATAACTTCTCAGCAAATCTTCTAACGATATGATACTTTCATCGTATTTTATATAGCACGCTTCAGCAAAACCTGTCGTATTTGTGCAGACTTCTTCGTATGTTGGATTCTCCTTGTTTCCATTTGCATATCCAACTTTCGTCTCTATCACTCCGTCTATGGTGTCAAAGTATGCTTGAACACCCCAAAAACAACCACCCGCTAAAACTATTTCTTTCATAGCCATTCCTCCTCGTAAGAATCTAATATAAGTCTAACACACTAAATAGCCAAAGAAAAATATTTTTATTTTATTTTTGTCAATGTAAACTTCACTTCGCCAGCAGTTGTTTCAACATTGTTTAATTTATATTGTTTTAATGGACTTTCAAAATCCAAAACAGTATTGTAATTTTTTATAAGATTGTTTAAGTCTTCTCCCGTTATCTCCACACCTTTTACATTGATTAATGTGACATTGAAATCAATTTTTCCATCATTTACCTCAAAATTTCCATATAAAGTGTAATTATCGCCATCAGATAAAGTAAATCCGCTATCATCGAATGTGATCTTTACATTTTTCAATACATCATTATAATTGTCAATCATATTGCTTATTGATTCATCGCTAAATGATGCCGATATCGAATCAATCTGGATATCGAAGTTATCAGGCTGAAGACTGTTCCAAGGCAGTTTTGAAATATTATTTAGCAAAAAATCAAGAGATGGTATGCCGCTTTCCACCGACGCGCTTATGTCTAATATTCTTTGATAATCGCTAATTTGCTTTTTGATATTGTCAAGCATTGCACTTTTTTCGCTTTCTAATTTATTTAAAGTCAAAACTGTATTTCTTTGCTCCTCTAATTTCTTTTTAAGCTCATCTCGCTGATGACTCAAAGCCTCTTCTTCAGCCTTTTTGTTTTTCAATAAGTAATTTATGTGATCTAATTTGCTGTAAAAGTAATTAGTAATTATCTCTATGTATATCAATCTGTGCAAAAGCTCCGATGCATTGTTTGACATAAGTAGAAGTGATAATATAGTATTCGTACCATTCATATACAAAAATCTGAACCAGCTTTTTATATTATTTCTTTCGTCAACAATTTCTTTACTTATGCTTGATATTTCTCTTTCCATTGAGTCGATGCGCTTTGTTGTATCTGCAACTTCAGAATTAATTTCATCTAATAAATTTGATGCCCTTACCTTTTCCATATCTAAATTAAATAGCTCAATTATGATTTTTTTGTTCCTCAATCTGTGCATTTTTTTAAATCTGATGTAGGATCAGAATAAGTCGTCTTAATATTTGAAAACAGCAATAGAAATATCAAAAGTATTGACACGTATTTCCTCATAATTTCTCCCCATTATGTTCTATATGGAACAAATTTACATTTTAATTGACTGTTATTTTATCTTTTATTTGTTCAAAAAGCTTTGGCCCAATTCTTGAAACATTCATGATGTCCTCTATTTTTTGAAAATTGCCATGTTGCTCTCTAAAATCTATTATGCGCTGTGCAGTGACTTCGCCAATTCCCGGCAGTGTATCAAGCTCTTCTTTTGTAGCCGTATTGATATTTATCTTGCCATTTGCTGCATTAGAGCCGCTGGATTTATCGTTGGAAACATCATTTTCTCCAATTTTCGGCACTTTTATCATCTGCTCATCTTTTACTTTTTCGGCCAAATTTACGTTTGAAAGATCTGCACCATCCAAAGCTCCTCCTGCCAGTTTTATAGCATCATCGACTCTGTCACCTTCTCTCATAGTATATACTCCAGGCGATTTAACAAGTCCAGTGACATATACTTTTATCTCTTTGGACTTTTCATTTTCTGCTGTTTTACCTGTATTGGAATTGTTTATAAAATTCTCATCACTTTTAATACTGACAATATCATCGTTCTTTTGAGGTTTGCTTTTTTCAAAGATAAAATATCCCGTCAATAATGAAGCTATTATCAATAAAACGATGATTCCATATTGTTGACTTTTGGTTAATTTAAACATACTCCACCTCTTTTGATTTTGCTATATAAATATTTCTACATTTTTATATAAATTCCTTTTTAAATTTCATATTTTTTTGATATACTAAAATTATAAGCGTATATGGAGGCAAAAGTATGAAAAAAACAGTTTCTATTGTTGTGGTTATTATATTTTTGATTAACTTTATACCAAAAGTATACGGAATGGAAAATCCACCACAAATTGTGGGTCCTACAGCAGTGCTGATGGATTTCACTACCGGTCAAGTCCTCTACGACAAAAATATGAATCAGAGGATGTACCCTGCCAGCACGACAAAAATTTTAACAGCGATAATCGCCATTGAAAAAGGAAAATTAAATGACGTTGTAACTGTAAATGACGATGTCAAAAATATCGATGGTAATTCTATATACCTTGTACCGGGAGAAAAGCTTACATTAGAGCAGTTGCTTTATGCTATGCTTTTAGAGTCTGCCAACGATGCAGCAATTGCAGTAGCTGACCACATTGGTGGCAGCATACAAGGATTTGCAAATTTGATGAATGAAAAAGCAAAAGAAATTGGTGCTAAAGACAGCCATTTTGTCAATCCAAATGGTTTGCCAAATACCAATCACTACTCGACGCCGTACGATATGGCTTTGATAGCAAAGTATGCGATGGGAAATGCCACATTTAGAAAAATCGTAAGCACCATACATTACCAGATACCACCTACCAACAAATTTGATAAGCCGAGAGATCTCTGGATTAGCAATAGATTAATAAAGCCTACAAGCTTTCATTATGACGGGGCAGATGGGGTAAAAACCGGTTATACTATCGCTGCTAACCAAGTTTTTGTTGGTTCTGCCACAAGGAATGGTCATAGGTTAATATCTGTAATCATGGGTGATGAAGGTACAAACATATGGACAGATACGATAAAATTGCTAAACTATGGTTTTAATAATTTTGATCTTGTAAATCCTTTAGAGAAAGATTCAATCGTAACATACGTAGACATTGGAAAGGTAAAGTTTAAGTTGCCTCTTATTGCGAAAGACTCATTCTACTATGTAGTGCCAAAAGGACAAGAAAACAGTATTAAGTCATCTATTGAAGTTGATAAAAATATAAATGCACCTGTAAAAAAAGGCACTACATTAGGCGTGATTAATTTCACGCTAAACGGAAAACCTATTGGAAGCGTACAACTAATAGCGGATGAATCGGTTTATAAAAATTACTTAGGAACATACTACAACGGAACTAAAACTACTGTAATTAAAGATTACAGTACAGTTAGATCTTACGCTGAACTTTTCCTTGGGTTAGTAATAGTGATGATATCAATTTTACTATGGCTTAAAAAGAAGGCGAGAAATAAATTTATCTTCATAAAATAAAAAGGGTGATTAACCCTTTTTTTATCTATAAAACAACTTTGCAATCGATGGCTTTTTTATGCTTACTGCTTTATGAGGACACAATTCTTGACAACAAAAACACCTAATACATGTTTTAAGATCTACAACCGGTTTATTTCCAACCATTTTTAGCGCTTTAGGAGGGCAATTTGACACACATATTCCACAACTTTTGCACGCATCATGATGAAAAATCGGATACGGTTTTACATGTCTATCTAAATATCTCGATAAAAACGGTGGAATTTTTTCGGTCACGCTAAATCCTCTTAGCGTAGGTATGTCAAAATCACCTATTTTTGCGTCTTCTACATTTAGCCCTGTGATTTTTATATCTTCAATGCGGCCTAAACCACGTCTTTGTGCCATAAAAACCGTCGGTACGTCTTGATTCTTTAAGCCAATAATTGACGTTGCAACTGTATCAAGTGCAAATACGTCGTCTGATGAAATAATTAATCCAACCTTCTTTGGATGGCCGGCAGACGGGCCATTTCCTTCCATGGCTACTACACCATCCATTATCGTCAATACTGGCCTTAAGATCGTATTTATGTCGATCAGCATGTCTGAAAAATCTTTCACATCCGGCATTGAAAGATGATAACCAGCTTTTACAAGCCCTGGTATAGCACCAAACTGATTCTTTACAGCTCCCGTATAAACTGTCAACCCGTGTGTCTTTAGTTTTGGCATTGACACAATTGCATCACATTCCATAAGTGCTTTCATAAACGTAGCTTGTTTTATAATTTTGCCATCGGGAATCTTTACTAAAGTTTCTTCCGTATCGTAATTTAATTCAGCACCAGTTCTTGCTGCCACATCAATCATGCCTGTTGATTCATAAATCGACTTTAAAGCTCTGTGAGAAAAAGGTCCTGCTGGACTATCGCCTATGATAGGTATGGCTCCAATTGCTTTAATGGCATTTGCAACTGCTTCAACTATTGAAGGATGTGTCGTTACGGCATCATCAGGTCTGTTTTTCTTTAAAAGATTTACTTTAAGAAAGACTCTTTGACCCTTTTTTATGTATTTTTCAAGTCCTCCCAAGTTTTTAAAAGAATTTTCCAATGCAACTTTTACATCATCTTGAGAATAAGAAAGACAATTTTCAATAGATACGGTATGCAAGATATGCGCCACCTTTAAAAATATATTTTAGACCAAAATATTAAAGGAATGCTACTTTTCCACATTCCTTTAAAACCAATTTTAATATTTCCCTAGATCGTCCCCTACTCTTATCTCGTCAAGATAATTGTATATGGTATATCTGGAGACACACAATATTTTCGCAACATAGTCTATTGCACCTCTTATTAAGAAAGTTCCTTTAGCATCTAACATTTTTACCATATTGACTTTTTCCTCTTTAGACATAAAGTTGACAGGCTTCCCGTAATTCTCTATTGTGGTGTTTACAATGTTCTCTAAAACTTCGTTTACGCTTCCTCCATAAGGCTCAACCGGAGCTTCTTCCCCATCGTTTATCTCACAGAGATCTTCCAACGTATTCTTAACCATTATATATTCTGAAATGTCGATATTTATGCACAAACATCCTATTGGTTTTCCGGCATCATCTTTAATGTACACAATAGTAGATTTTAGTATCTTACCATCTCTTCCTTTAGTTTTAAAATTGACTTCGTTGTCAGTCTTATTTGCCTTAAGCGATTTTAGAATAGCCTCTGGTATAGGGTTTCCAATCTCTCTGCCTGTAATATGCCCATTTCCAACAGCAATTGCAGAACTTTGCAAATTTGAGAAATCATAAAGAACGACTTCACAATTCTTGCCAAACGTTTTGGCGATGCCATCTACAACTGGTATAAAATTTTTTAATAATGGATGTACTTTTGTAGGCACTTATATCCCCCCTAAAACTTCAAATATAAATTAAACTAATTTAAAGATTAAATAATTTATTGAATACAGATTACAAAAAAACCTCCCTGCCTTCTCTGCAGGCCACGGAGGTTTATATTAAATTTATTATACTAATCTGATAAAGCATTGTCAAGAACTATTTCTTTGGCATCGCCCCAAAGCCTTTCCAATGAGTAAAAGTTTCTTTCATCTTTAGTAAAAATATGAACTACAATGCTGCCGTAATCCATCAATATCCACGTAGCCGAATTGTAACCTTCTATGTGATTTACATATACGCCATCTTCAGCAAGCTTTTCTGAAATTTCATCACATAAAGATTTTACATGAGTTGTAGACGTACCGCTGGCAATCACAAAATAATCAGCAACTGTAGTAAGCTCTCCCACATATAGTCCTTTAATATCAAGCGCTTTTTTATCATCAAGTATTTTTAAAATTTTTAACGTTAGGTCAGTGCTTTTCTTATCCAATGTTGTACCTCCAAACATAAAATTTTATTAAATATATTTTGTCTTTATTATCATATCGTTGCGGGCAATTACTGTTTTCTGGTATAAAAGCTGTCCTTTCTCGAGCACATATTTTATTGTTTCGTCTAATGCCATAATCACTGCTTCCTCAATGTTTTTATATGCTGCATCTCTCAAATTTTCTACTCCTTCAAAGTTTCTATTTGGCTCTATATAATCAGCTAAAAATATTATCTTGTCCAAAAGCGTCATATCTTTATCTCCAGTAGTATGAAGCATTATGGCACGCTTTATTTCATCGTCTTGTATGCCAAAGTAGTCTTCTATCATGTATCCTCCAACAGGTCCGTGAAGCAAAGATGGCGATTTTTCCAATACATCATCTATTTGAATTCCGTACTTATTTGCTAAGGCAACAAGCTCATCTTCTCTAAGGTTTTTTGCACAATCATGAAGCAATCCTGCAATTTTTGCCTTTTCTACATCTGCGCCGTATCTTACAGCCAATTTTTCAGACGTCTCCATAACACCCAATGAATGATTAAATCTCTCATCACTTAATAATTTTTTCAATTTATCAGCAAAAAATTCAAAATCCACAATATCAACCTCTCTTATAAAGTCCAGCTTTTTCAATGTATCTTTCTACAGACTCTGGCAACAAATACTTGATCGGCCTGCCTTCAGATACCCTATTGCGTATGTCTGTGGATGATATGGCTAATGACGGCACAGTTACCTGAAAAATTTCTTTATCGTATATTCTCTTGATATACTGGATTTTTTCGCTTATGCTATCACCTGCATAACCTGGCCTTGTGGCAGCGACAAAATTGCACATCTTTAAAAGATCTTCAGCATTTTTCCATGTTAAAATCTCTAATATAGCATCAGCACCCGTTATAAAAAATATCTGGGTTTCCTCTCCGTATATTTTTTTAAACTCCTTCAGCGTATCAATAGTGTATGTGTATCCTTCCCTCTCTATCTCAATGGCAGATACTTCAAAATACGGATTCGTAACTGTAGCAAGGATAGTCATCAAATACCTTATCCTTTTATCAGTAATGTTTCTTTTGACTTTATGTGGCGGATTGCCTGATGGGACAAATATAACTTTATCCAAGTTAAATTGATCTCTGACGGCCTCCGCTGTGACAAGGTGGCCAAAATGTATTGGATCGAAAGTGCCACCCATAATGCCAATCCTTTGAAAGTTATTAGTCATCTAAATATCCTCCACTTGAAATTCAAAAACAATTTTCATACGTAAATTATACAATAATAAACTTTTAGAGACAATATTGGATAAACAGCATATCTTTTATTCATAATACTCGAATTCAAAATCTCTCACATTTATCGCATCTCCGTCTTTAAATCCTTTCTCTTTAAGCATATCTATCACACCTGACTTTTTCAATATCATTTCAAAATATCTAAGCGAATTCTCATCTTGAAGATTTACTCTTTTTAACAATCTATCTATTTTTGTTCCACCTAAATAGTAAACGCCATTTTTTACCTCAATTTCAACAGTTTCTTCTTCTTTTGGCATATTGTATATAATGATGTCTTCTGTATTTTCCTCCACATCTACTTTAAACCTATCAAGCATCTCTATCGTCTTATCAAGAAGTCCGTCAATGCCATCACCTGTCATAGCAGATATTTTAAAGACATCATATCCAAGATTTTTCATCTTTGCAATTATATCATCTAAATTAATTGATGATGGATCAACTGCATCTATTTTATTTAAAACAGCAATTTGCGGAATTTCTTTTAATCTATCGCTATACAAATACATTTCATCATTTATTTTCTTAAAATCATCTATAGGATCCGACAATGGATTTGATACATCCACAATGTGCAATATCAACTTTGTCCTTTCAATATGCTTTAAAAAGTCATATCCAAGACCTTCACCTTTATGGGCACCTTCAATAAGTCCTGGTATATCAGCCATGACAAAGGACTTTCCTTTATGGTACACAACACCTAAATTTGGGTACAAAGTCGTAAATGGGTAATTTGCTATTTTGGGCCTTGCATTTGTGCATGAAGCAAGCAATGTTGACTTTCCAGCATTAGGAAATCCAACAAGACCTACATCTGCTAACAGTTTTAGCTCCAATCTCACATAAAGCTCTTTACCTTCCTCACCGCTTTCTGCAAATCGGGGAGTTTTTAAAGTGGATGAAGCAAATTTTGCATTTCCCCTTCCGCCTCTGCCACCTCGCAGCACTATCGCTTTTTGTCCAGGTTTTGCAAGATCTGCTATCAACTCATTGGTATTATCCCTTATTATTTGAGTTCCAACAGGAACTTTAATATATAGATCATCACCATCTTTGCCGTATTTATTGTTACCACTGCCATTTTCTCCGCTTTCAGCAACATATTTTCTTTTGTATTTAAAATCCATCAATGTAGAAATGTTTGGATCAGTAATGAATATGACATCACCGCCTTTCCCTCCGTCACCGCCGTCAGGACCACCGTACGCTACGTATTTTTCTCTTCTAAATGATATAACGCCATTTCCTCCGTTTCCAGACTTTATATAAATTTTCGCACTGTCTATAAACACATCATCACCTACTTTAAATTTAATTTTCTTCTATTTTATTTTTGATAAATTTCATGATACTATCCATATCGCTATTAAATACATTGCGCTCATTGTTGTATTCATCAATAACTCTTTGAATATATTCATAAATCTTATCAGACTTACCAAGCTGTGCATATCCAAGCAAAACTTGAAGGTCATTTATGTACTCATGCCTTTTTAAATTTATGTATTTTATCAAAAATTCATCATTGCATTTAGACATCTGCATCGGCTCCTTAAATAAACATTCGGTTTATCTATATTATACCATACATTCCACTGCAAAAAAGAAAAAGTCCGGCTTATGCCAGGACTTCTTTCCTCTTTTCATATACACTTACCTGTTTTTTGTCTTTCCCTTTTCTTTCAAATGATACATAACCGTCAATTAATGCAAACAAAGTATCATCTTTGCCTCTGCCTACATTAACACCTGGATGAATCTTTGTACCTCTTTGTCTTACGAGTATGTTTCCCGCTAAGACAAATTGTCCATCAGCTCTCTTGACTCCGAGTCTTTTTGACTCGCTGTCACGTCCATTACGAGTGCTTCCCATTCCTTTTTTATGAGCAAATAATTGCAGCTTCATCCATCACACCTCCTATCAAAGACTTTTACGTACGCTGAATAGTCCCTTTCGATGTCTTTAAGCCCAAGCACCATCGCATCTACAATAGCACAAGACTTTATGACATCATCACCAGCACCATAGTCCTCTATTTCAACATACATATAACCATCTCTTATTTCCTTCTTTAAAGACACAGTATTAATCGATTCTAATCCAAGTACAGCCGTCTGTGCCACAGCCGTAACACCGGCACATACTATATCTCTGTCATAGACATCATAACCTGCATGTCCTTTTATTTCAAATTTCTTTACTTTATCATTATTTCTATATATGCTGACTTTAATCATTTTTACATGATCTTCTCAATTTGAACTTTTGTATATGGCTGACGATGACCGCGTTTCTTTCTTTCATTCTTCTTTGGCTTGTACTTAAAGACGATTATTTTCTCACCTTTGCCATGTTCAAGAACTTTCGCTTCTACTTTAGCATCTTTAACATATGGTTTTCCAAAATCAACAGTACCATCGTCTTTCGCAACAGCCAATACCTTATCAAAAGAATATACGCTGCCAGCTTCACAATCAAGCTTTTCAATATTTATTACGTCGCCTTCTTGAACCCTGTACTGTTTGCCACCAGTCTCTATTATCGCGTACATTAGGGCACCTCCTCTTCACCAGTCTCGCCGGAGCCAAGGTACTTCTTATACAAGAAGTATTTAAACCCGTTCCGAGCGGCTACAAAGTGTATTCTAACACAATAACATGAAAATGTCAATTACAACTGATAATCTACATGAAATTCATCAGTATCAAGTTTGCTATTGCAGACAGTGTTTATTTCCACACCGTATTTCTCCATGTACTTTTCTATTATACCGCTTTTCTCGATTATGTTTCGTATTCTGCGGTTTGAAGTTATAGTAATTTTTTTAGCATTTGTATTCCTTAAGATTCTCTCTATAGAGCGATTTATTCTAAGTTGCATCATATGGCTTGACACAATATATCCTGCCCCTTTGCAGCAATCGCACTTCTCTTGCAAATATTCGCTTACATTTGATCTAACTCTCTTTCTCGTCATTTCAACTAATCCTAAATGTGTAAAGCCAAGTACGCTGCACTTTGATCTATCGCTTTTTAAAGATTCTTCAAAAACCTTTAGAATCTTCTGACGGTCATTGTCGCTATCCATGTCGATAAAATCTACAACGATGATGCCACCAATATCCCTTAATCTCAATTGCAACGCAATTTCTTTCGCAGCCTCTATATTCGTTTTTAAAATTGTCTCCTGAAGTGAAGATTTTCCTGTGTATTTACCTGTATTGACATCTATTACAGTCAATGCTTCTGTCTCATCAATTATTATGAACCCACCGCTTTTAAGCCAAACCTTTTTGCTTAAAAGTCTTTCTACTTGTTTTTCAATCCCATATAGACCTACTAAGTCTCCATCTTCATACTTTACTGAAATGTTTAAACCTTCCTTTTTTATATAATCAAAAATCCTTTTGTACTCTTCAGCATCATTTACAATTATTTCATCCACCATCAACGATGATAAGTATTTTGTAATAAAATTCTCTTCCTCATAAATTAACTCAGGGGAACCAGCAACTTTAGATTTATTCAATATATCTTCATACAATTTGCATAAATCAACTATGTCCCTTTCAAATTCCTCTTCACCTACATATTGCGCTGCAGTTCTGATTATTATACCTACATTATCGGGCTTTACCCTTTTTACAATATTTATCAGTTCCATTCGCTTTTTTTCATCTTCTATCCTGTGGGAAATGCCTACATGATCAGAATCAGGCATAAGCACTACATACTTTCCTGGCAGCGATATATTTGTCGTAACTTTCGGATTCTTAAGTCCTATAGAATCTTTTAAGACTTGAACAATTATATCTTGTCCGGGTTTTACATATTTAGTTATCGAAGAATTTGATTTGAGAATTCCTTTAACATCATTTACAAATAGGTACGCATTTTTGTCTAATCCTATGTCAATGAAAGCACTTTGCATGCCTTTTATAGTATTTTTCACTTTCCCTTTGTAAATATTTCCGACTATGCTTTTTTTATCAGAATATTCAACATGATATTCAATTAACAATCCATCTTCTAAATATGCCACTTGATAAAATTTATCGCTTATATCAAACAAAATTCTCTTCAAGTAAAACACCTCAATTTAAAATAAGGTTTCTTCTGTCTATTAAGATTTTCTCCATATCAAAAACATGACCTAAAAAATCATCAAGAGCTTTTACAACATATGTGGGCCCTGGAGAACCTTCTGAAATTTTTAGCTTTACGTACAAAGTAATTTTGCTGCCTTTTGCTTCAATCATTTTAAAATCTAAAATGTAATTTTTTAAGTCAATGATTTTGATGCCGCTTTTTGATTCCTTTTCTATTAATATCTCATCTCTACCTAAAAATCTTTTAATCTCATCAGGAAGGTCTATCACGTAACTCATCAAATAAACATCTACAGTATATTCAGCTTCTTTCACTTTGTCTGACAGCAAGTCCTTATCATCGACAATATAGCAATCGATGATCTCTAAACCATTTGGCAACGTCTTATTCAAATCACGTTTGAATCTTTCAGGTTCAATTTTACCTTCTATCACTACATCAAAGTAATCGCCATGCGTTGCCGCACCCATACTAAGCGCTGGTCCAAAAGATATCAATGGATGTGGGTTGAATCCCTTCGACAGTGAAAACTTTATTTGCGCCCTTCTCATAGCCCTTTCTATAGTTCTCATAAGATCCAAATGAGAAATATACCTCAAATCACCATCTTTTTTAAACTTAGCTCTAAGCTTCAAAGCATACAACTCCTTCATCAAGATCTTTTATTCCACATCCTGTACAATACAGTCTGCAATCACCTGTAAGTCTTCCTTCTATCGCTTTTTTGTATTCTCTTTTAAGGTAATCCTTTCTTACTCCAACATCTACTATATCCCAAGGAAAGACTTCATCAAAATCTCTCTTTTTATAAGCGTAAAATTTAGGATCTACTCCAATGCTCTCAAACGCTTCCAGCCATTTATCAAATTTAAACTGTTCATCCCAACCATCAAACTTACATCCACTTTCCCATGCTTTAATAATCGCTTGTCCTACTTTTCTATCTCCTTTAGAAATGACAGCTTCTAAAAAGCTCATATTTGGTTCATGCCAGTTGTAACTGAATATCTTTCCTCTAAGCAGTTCTTTTAAATAGTTTTGTTTATTTATTATGGACTCCATATCGTCCTGAGGATACCATTGAAATGGTGTAAATGGCTTTGGCACAAAAGTTGAAGTGCTTACGGTTATCTTAAGGCCTCTTGTGGTGCCATTGACATCTTTGTATACATCAGCTACTAAATGAGCAAGATCTGATATCCCTTTTACATCTTCCATCGTCTCCGTTGGAAGACCTAACATAAAGTACAACTTTACGCTCTTCCACCCTGCCTTAAATGCTTCTTTAGTAGAATTCACCAAATCCTCTTCAGTCACGCCCTTATTGATAACGTCTCTAAGCCTTTGTGTTCCAGCTTCAGGTGCAAGTGTAAGACCAGTTTTTCTGACTTTTTGAATCTCATTTAAAAGATTGACAGAAAAGGCATCTATCCTGGTAGATGGCAACGCCACACCAGTTCCCATGTCTTTATACTTTTCTATAAGATCATATACTAAACTTTCTATCTGAGAATAATCGCATGTACTTAAAGAAGTCAATGAAATTTCTTCATATCCAGTTGATTTTATTAATTTATCAGCTAACTCAATAAGAGTTTCTTTCGATCTTTCTCTTACAGGCCTGTAAATCATACCTGCTTGGCAGAACCTACACCCTCTTGTACAACCTCTAAAAACCTCCAGCACGATCCTGTCATGGACGATATTTATAAACGGCACAATCTGTTTGTCTGGGTGGTATGTCTTATCTAAGTCTTTTACAATTCTCCTCTTTATTACTACAGGTATGCCATCTTCAACAGGCTTTATGCTTTTGATAGTATTATCATCATTGTACGTTTCTACGTATAATGATGGGACATAAGCACCTTGAATCTTAGATGCCCGTCTTAAGAGTTCCTCCTTCGGTACATTGTCTTTTTTACAAGATATTACTAAATCCAAGATTTCATTTATAATTTCCTCGCCATCACCTATGACAAACAAATCCACAACATCAGACAGTGGTGCAGGATTAACTGCGCAAGGCCCACCGGCTATAACCAAAGGATATCCTTTCCTATCCTTGCTTCTTACTGGAATTTTAGATAAATCCAGCATATTCAATATGTTTGTGTAACTTAGTTCGTACTGCAGAGTAAACCCTATTACATCAAACATATTAAGAGGCGTTTTCGTCTCAAGTGAAAAAAGTGGTATGTCCCTTTCTCTCATCAGGCTTTCCATGTCCACCCATGGTGCAAATACCCTTTCACAATATGTGTCATCTCGTTCATTCATCAAACTGTAAAGTATTTTAAGTCCAAGGTGGGACATGCCAACTTCGTACACATCAGGAAAAGCGAATGCAAATCTTATTTTAACTTTATTTACATCTTTAGTCACAGAATTTATTTCACCACCAGTATATCTGGCAGGTTTATTCACTTTCATCAGCAAATCATCTATTTTGTTTTTTAAATCTGACATCGTTACCTCCTATTTTATCTTGCTTAAGATTTCGCCAATCGGCAAATAAAGTCCATTTTCAATGGCAAAATCAAAAAGCTCTGTCTCAGTAAGTCTTTTTTTCTCTTTCAAATTTTTATCCAACACAACTATTATATGATATTTTAATGGCAAAAAACAATTGATTATTTTGATTAATTTTTGATTTTCCAGCACTGCAATTGTCCTAACATTCATAATTCCTCTTTTAAATAACTCTTCTTTTTTGTATATTAAATCTCTTAAGTTAAAATACTGAGAAAGTCTTCCCTCATTTCTGGCAGATATTATTAGAAATACAGCCATAGTAATCAGTACATAATTTTTATTCCCATTTACAATCATAAGTATACTGCCGTAAATAAGCAATAATGATATCACATAAGAAATCTTGACAGCTATGTTATTAGCTCTAGTTAACCCTATAAAATTGGATAAAACAGACTTTAAAGCTCTTCCTCCATCTAAAGGCACGCCAGGCAAAAGATTAAATGCGCACATCAGAACATTTATCTTTATAAGGTAGTCAAACTGAGTACCGATGATTTGGCTTACTATTATAAGCATCATGATAAAAATAGCATTTGACAAAGGTCCTGCTAATGCGATGATGATTTCCAAATCAGGCCTTATAAAAATCTCACTATCGAAAACAGCCGCTCCGCCAAAAGGGAATATTTCTATCTGAATCATATTTATATCCAACTTTTTTGCCACCAAATAGTGGCTTACTTCATGTATTGCAACAGTCAAAATTATGTCAATAAGCTCAATGTAAAGGCCTGCCAGTACAAGAAACAATATAAAAACCCACGTAAATGGGTTTATCTTTATTTTAACATCGTCAATTTTCATTTTTGACATCACTTATTGCTGAATTAAAATCTATTTTTGATTGTGGATCTATCGGCTTTCCGTTTTCCCATATTTCAAAATGCATTGTGGCACCTTTGTTGCTGCCAACATTAACCTTTCCAATCGTCTGACCTTTAAGCACTTTGTCTCCGACTTTCACGTCTACTTCAGAAAGGTATGCATAGACAGAACGGACGTCCCCATCGTGCCTTATTACGACCACTTTCCCCCAATCAGGATTAGAATTATCCGCTATCATGACTTCTCCATCCAATACAGCAACTACTGGCTCATCACTGGATACGCTTATGTCAATTCCGTCGTTTTTCACTTCTTTTGAAGTAGAAGAATCTATTTTTGTCCCAAATGTAGACACTACAACCCCGTCGACAGGTCTTATCATTCCACTACTTACAACTTGAACTGTAGTATTTTTTGAATCATCCACTTTGTTTGAAAACACTTTCACAACATCATCTTTTAGCAAAGGTATCCTGCTCATTACCAGTTTAAGCCCCTTTTTAGTATTTTCATAGTTAGAATTATAATTAAGAACTGATTTCAATTCGTCTACAGTTTTATTTGTAGCAGGAACATTTATGGCTTTAAAAAGCATGACTACTCCCAAAATCAAAAGACAAACTATCAATTGATTTTCTAAAAGTCCAAAATACTTTTTAAAATTGCTTATGCGATTTTTTGAATAGCTAACAGATTGCCATTTGTTAGGTTTCATAAGATAAACCTCCTTTGCTATATTTATATTACATAGAAAGGAGGTTTATGATTTTTTATTTAACTGCATCTCTCCATTCCAAAAATCCCACATCTAAACCTTTTATCAGCACTTCTGCAGTAGCCAAGTTTGTCGCAAGAGGTATGGAGTGAACATCGCAAACCCTTAAAAGTGCCAATATGTCAGGCTCATGTGGCTGTGCCGTTAATGGATCTCTTAGAAATACGACTAAGTCCATCTTGTTCTCTGCAATCATTGCACCAATCTGCTGATCACCACCCATAGGCCCCGGCAAAAATTTATTGACTTTGATGCCAGTAGCTTCCTCTACCAATTGGCCTGTGGCGCCTGTAGCGTATATGTTGCATTTTTTTAATATCTCTTTGTAAGCAATAGCAAAATCCACCATTATGGATTTCTTCATATCATGTGCAATAAGAGCTATATTCAATCAAATCATCCTTTCGTTTAAAAATTGATCTTTTGTCTTCGCATTCCAATATTTAGCAATAATCCAATGGCAATCATATTAGCGACTAATGAACTGCCACCATAGCTCATGAAAGGAAGCGGAATCCCTGTAATTGGCATAATTCCTACAGTCATACCGATATTTTCAAATATGTGAAATGTAAACATGGAAATTATTCCTACAGCTATCAAGTAGCCATACTTGTCCTTTGCCATAATCGCGATTCTAAAGCACCTATAAAGCATATAAGCGTACAATAGTATCAAAGCTGTAGCACCGATGAAACCTAATTCTTCTCCCACAACCGAAAAAATGAAATCAGTCCAAGCTTCTGGCAAATAGTAAAGCTGCGTCTGACTGCCATTGTAAAGGCCTTTTCCCCAAAACATACCAGAACCTATGGCTATCTTAGATTGTATCACGTGATATCCTGACCCCATCGGATCAAGATTTGGATTTATGAACGACAAAAGTCTGTTTCTCTGGTATGGCTTTAAAATTTTATACGCCACAGGCATCATTGCTATGCCCATCGCAATAAGCCCAGCAAACACCTTTGGTTTTACGCCAGAAATAAAAAGCATACCTATGAAAATAGCTAAAAAGACCAATGCAGTGCCAAGATCCGGCTGAAGCATTACAATTACAAAAGGGATGAGAACGTGAATAAGCGGATTCACCAGATCTTTGAAAGTTTTAATCTCACCCATCTCATTAAATAGATTCGCTAATGTCAATACCAAAGCTATTTTTGAAAACTCTGACGGCTGAATATCAATGGGCCCTACGTGAATCCAGCTTTGAGCACCGTTACTTACTTTACCGATAAAAAGAACAGAAATGAGAACCAAGATATTTAATACATAGATTACTTTCGAGAGCCTGGCAATTTGATTGTAGTCAAAAAGCGCTATGGCAAATAAAAATACCAATCCAAATAAAACAGCTACAATCTGAACAATCACGTTTTTGTATGAACCTGTCTCAACTGCGTGTGATGCACTGGAAATGACAACGGCACTGAATGTGCATATCAATAAAACAGTAATCAACAAAGCAAAATCAAAATTCTTCCATAACTTTTTGTTAAACATTAACTTCGATTTCCCCTCTATAGTAAGTATTCATAATTACACCTAGTATTATATCATACAACACATCATTTAACTATACATTTGATTATGGATATAATTTCACTAAATTTAAGATAACCGGCGGAAAGCCGGTTATCTTAAATTTTTCTTCATTTTCTTTATTGGAATGTTTGCATGCAATGCTGGGACAAATGTATCATCTGTCTTTCTTTCTTTTGTTATTTCAACATTCAAACCATCTTCATCTATCTCAACATAATTTGATATTACATTCATTATCTCGCCTTTTACCATTTCTAAAAATTTTGGAGAGACATCGGCTCTATCATGAACAAGCAATAACTGCAACCTTTCCTTTGCCACGTTTTTACTGTTGCTTTTTCCACCAAACGATTTGAATAAGTCCATCCATTACACCTCCTGATACTACCTGCTGGATGAAATTTTAAACAAACTTTTCAATCTGTCGATTAAACCGTAATTTGTGTCTAAGTTTATTATCGGAACATCTTCTCCAATCAATCTCTGCGTCAGATTTCTGTAAGCCTGTCCAGCCAACGACTTCTCATCTACGACTATGGGTTCACCCTTGTTTGTAGATATGACTATATTTTCATCATCAGGAATAACACCTAATAGGTCTATTGCCAATATATCCATGATGTCATCAATGTTCATCATGTCTCCTCTTTTTACCATGTCCATCTTTATCCTGTTTATGATAAGCATATGATCTCTTACATCAGAGGCTTCCAAAAGGCCTATGATTCTGTCAGCATCTCTTACTGCTGACACTTCTGGCGTTGTAACCACTAATGCTCTATCGGCACCAGCTATTGCGTTTTTAAAGCCTTGCTCAATGCCTGCAGGACAATCAATTAAAATGTAGTCAAAATCTTGTCTTAGCTCCTCCGTAATTGCGCGCATTTGCTCTGGATTTACGGCTGTTTTGTCTCTTGTCTGTGCTGCAGGTAACAAATAAAGTCCATCAAACCTTTTGTCTTTTATAAGAGCCTGTTTTAGGCGGCATTGACCTTCTACTACGTCAACCAAGTCGTACACAATCCTATTTTCTAAGCCCATAACCACATCCAAATTTCTAAGACCTATATCTGTATCGACCAATGCTGTTTTAAACCCTTTCATTGATAGGTATGTACCAATATTAGCTGTTGTTGTAGTTTTCCCAACTCCGCCTTTTCCAGATGTTATTACTATGACTTCGCTCATTTCCTTCACTCCATTCCTCTGTTTCTTCTAATTGTTTATTTTACTATATTTTTCCATACAAGTAAAGTGGTTTGACTATTATCTTATTTTTTTTTAACCAAAGCTATTTCTGGATACAATGCTTCAATATCATTATCGGGTGAACGTGAAATAATGTTAGATATTCGAAGCTGCATAGCATTTATCTTAGATGCTGCAATTATTGAATCAAGATTTCCAGACATACCTGCATGGGCAATTCCTCTTAATGTCCCCATAATTATTATGTTGCCTGACGCCTGTACAATGCCACCAGGGTTCACATCACCTAATACAACTAAATTTCCGTAATATTTAACGATTTGACCTGATCTTACAGTGCCTTTGTAAAATTTCGTCATGCCTTCTTCCAAACCATCGAATATGTCATTTTCACTTGTAACGTTTTTTAGATGCCTTTCCTGAATCTTTTTGAACCTTACATTTACGCCGTAATTTTCTAAGACAAATTCTTTCAATTCATCTAAGCTTTTTTCATCTACACCCAAATTTCGAAACTTCACTGTAAGCTGTGCGCCTTTAAAAAAGGTCAACGATCTCTCTATCCGATTTATTATTTTTTCTTTTAAGGCATCTATATCAGAAACATCGCTTGTTATTATCACTAGTCCATCTTTTGAGCCATGGATCTTAACATAATCATTTAACATTTTTTGCCCTCCCAATACAGTCTTATTTATAATATTCTCCACAACTTAAGTTTTTCCTTCTTAAAAAAACAAAAGAGGACAAAAAAATCCTCTTTAATGATTGCTGGCACTTTGATTTGATGTTGTTTTATTATTTGAGTTTGTAAAGCCGAAATAAGCATCCATTATATCCCTTCCTACTTGAGCCGTATATGCGCCGGAACCTCCTTGGTATATAAGCGCTGTAACCAAAATTTGCGGTTTGTCGTATGGGGCAAAGCCAACAAACCATGCATAGTTTTGCATCACCTTCGTGCCATGGGAGCCTACCTCAGCAGTACCTGTCTTACCTCCGACAGGTATTGGAAAATTAGCAAATGCCGCACTGGCAGTACCACCTTCTTCTGTAGCGCCTTTCATTCCTAACTTTATAGCATCCAGGTACTTCTGAGGTATGTTTATCTTGTCTAATACTTCAGGTTTTTCCTTTTCGACTATTTTGCCGTCAGGAGATACAATTTTGTCCACCAGATGCAATCTGTATCTTGTTCCGCCGTTTAGCAATGTTGATAAATAGCTGGCAATTTCTATAGGTGTAAATTGATTGCTGCCTTGTCCTATGGATGCATTGGTCGTATCAACTAATGTCCACTTAGTGGCATCCATCAACTGCCATATGGTCATCTGCAATTTAGGATCTGTTATCCCCATCTTCTTAAGCTGCAAAAATGTGGAGTAATCGCTAAAATTGCCTTTGTCAATCAAGCTTACTATCTTATCGTACTGTTCCTGTGTTATCTTTCCATTAGGATTTGAGTCAGATTTAACCATCGATTTTAATATTGATAAATTGTAATCTCTCTTAAATTTCTTGCTGGAAATTGTTCCAGTTGTCTCATACAATTCTATGCCTGTCTTTTGGTCTAAGCCCAGCATGTGAGCATATTCGTCAATTTTGTCTATCCCCATTCTGCGACCCATCTCGTAAAAATACGTGTCGGTAGAATACTTTATTGCGTCTGATACATTTACTGCACCCTGGGTCCTTCCGTATTCACCGTACAGCCAGTTCTCTTGACCTGTTGGAGGATATATACCTGGATCAACGTACCGTTCGTTTACCGTAGTCACACCAGATTCCAATGCTGCCAACGCGGTTACCATTTTAAATGTAGAACCAGGAGGTGCTGTGCCTTGTGTGGCGTAATTGAATATAGGACTTGGATCGACGGTAGCATTCCTCGATTTGAACAATTCATTTACTACGCTGCTGGGTGGGTTACCAGAAGCAAAGATATTTGGATCATAACCAGGTACGCTGGCAAGAGCCAAGATCTCACCTGTATTTATATCTGTAACGACTACCGCACCGATATTTGCTGGCAGGTATTCGCCATGTGGACCTCTTTTTGTCTGCCTTATGTTTTCCATGGTTCTCTGTAATGATTCTTCTGCAACCTGCTGCAATTTTTCATCTATCGTAAGGTATACAGTGTCTCCAGGTTTAGGACTTACCTCATCCAATTTTTTTATTAACCTGCCGTAATTGTCTACTTCTACTTGCTGTTTCCCGTCAGTTCCCCTTAAATACTTCTCTAAATAGCTTTCAAGTCCATAATGTCCCACAAGATCTGTTATCTGATAGCCCTTTTGGCTGTACTTTTTCCATTCCTCAGCAGTCATGCGGCCGATGTATCCTAATGTCTGCGACAACAATGTCTTGAATGGATATAGCCTTATTGGCTTGACTTCTATTATCACTCCAGGCAAATCTAAATGATTTTCCTCAATCTCTGCAACAGTCTGCTGGTTGGCATCGGCGGCTATCTCTACAGGCTTGTACTGTGTATATCCTTGCTCCAGCATCAATTGCTGAACAGCCATTATGCCTCGGATATCCTGTGGAGACAGCGATTTTGATATTTTGAATTTATTTATCAATAGCTGCCATGCTTCACTGGCTGTAGCATTTGAAGGAATGTTGTTGTTTTTCTTCCACTGCAGCTCCCTCTGTTTCAAAACCGATTGCGACACATTGCTTTCATCTGGATTTTGGAAATTGAAATAAGGATTGTTATTGCTGTCTAAAAATATAGGCAAATCATCTTTATACTTTACACCGTTTTTATTGAGGATATTCAACAACTTCAAAATGACATCATTTAGATTGACGCCTTTAGCATCGCTTCTTAAAAGCTCAACCGAATAGCTGGGCCTATTTGTAGCAAGTTTCACTCCGTTTCTGTCGACTATATCTCCTCGAGGTGCTGTGATGATTATGGATCTTATCGCATTGCCTAATGACTGCTCTTTATAGTAATCGCCTTTTATAAGCTGCAGATAAACCAATCTTCCTATAAGAGTAATAAGCATCAAAGCTATTACCCATCCCAATACATTAAATCTCTTCTTTAAACCTTCACTCAATTGGACCACCTAAATTTTAAAAAAAAAATTTTTTTGATTTAACAAAACTATTAAGCCGGACTATATACTTGTACACAAAAATAGTTATTATGGAATTGTAAATTGATTGAACTATTACTACATTTAACAAATACGATGGATTTAAATCATATTTCATGAGGAGCATGGAAAAAATCATGCTGAGGTTGTAGAGGATCGTTCCTAAAAACACAAATACGAAGGCTACAAATGTGCTTTCCCTAAAGACATTTTTGCTAAGTATCCCTGTTAAATACGCCACAATAAGAAGCGAAATTGTCACAAAACCTATAGCGTTGTTGAAAAGCACATCTACTAAGATTCCGCCAAAAAGGCTTAAAGTGATGCCTTCACCAGAACCATTTAAAAGCGAAAAAGCAATAACTAAAATTAATAAGGCGTCAGGTTTAACGCCTAATATAGCAATGTATTTCATCAACGTAGCTTGAAGAACTATTGCAAATACAATTAAAAGGTACTTATAAATGCTCCTCATTTTACCCTCCGTAAAACATGCCAAGTGTCTTAATCAATCTCCGGTTGTTTTCATGTTTGTCACTACTTGCACAAACTCCAATCTCTCGAAATCAGCCTCTGGCTTTATAACAGCCTGCTTCAAAAGGGAACCTTCATCCTTTTCTACTTTTTCTACTCTGCCTATTATAAGCCCTCTCGGAAACATGCTCATATCAGATGTGGTTATAACATCGCCTTTTTCTATCTTAGAATCAATTGGTATATATATCATGTTTAGATTTCCATTGGAATCTCCCCGGACGATGCCATTATCTCTTGTCCTTACATCTAAAGCGCTCACCGAACTGTCTACATCAATTATAGATAAAACTTTTGACCAATCCTTACCCACATTTGTAACTATTCCAACTAAATTGCCTTTCTCGTCCAAAACTGCCATTTTAGGTTTTATTCCATTGTCTGAGCCAACATCGATATTGAATGTATTAAACCAGTTTCCCGGATTTTTGCTTATTATATTGGCAGGCTTTGTCGTTATATTCGTATTGTTGTCTTTGAAATTAAGCATGTCCCTCAATCTGTTATTCTCGTTTATATACTCCTGAAGCATAATGTCATTTTTGCTTAACTTAATTACTTCTTTTTCTAATTCGGCATTTTTTGCTCTAAGTGTCCCAATCTCTTTTATTGAAGCAAAAAAGTTGGAAATACTGTTACCTACTGAGTAAAACACCTTTTCTACAGGAGATAAAATACCGCCTATAGCTGATTCAATAGGTGTCACATTGCGTCCACCGCCATAAGTGTATGCCATGGCGGATATAAGTGCCACGGCTATAACTATAACAAATATAAATTGTTTATTTTTGAGAAATCGTGGCACTTTACCACTCCTCTCAGTTTAACTTGCTGGTAGGCGTCAAGACCCTTTTAAACAGAGAACTTTCTTCCAAGATCTTTCCTGTTCCCAATGCAACACAATCCAGCGGTTGATCAGCAATTTGAATCGGCATACCTGTCTCCTGACGTATAAGCCTGTCTATGCCGCTTAATAGAGCGCCACCGCCTGTAAGCATTATACCTCTATCCATAATATCTGCTGCCAACTCTGGCGGAGTTTTTTCAAGTGTCAATTTGATGGCATCTAAAATGCTGGAAACCGGATCTTTTAATGCTTCTAAGATCTCTGTCGATGTAATTTTTAATGTCTTTGGAAGCCCTGATACCAAATCTCTTCCTCTTATGTCCATGGATTCTTCCTTCGCTTTTGGAAAAGCTGAGCCTATTTGGATCTTTACTTCCTCCGCCGTTCTCTCACCTATCATCAAGTTGTACTCTCTTTTGATGTAGTTTATTATTGCCTCATCCATCTCATCTCCGCCAACTCGCAAAGATTTGCTTGTAACAATTCCGCCTAAAGATATGATAGCTACATCAGTAGTACCACCGCCTATATCCACAACCATGCTTCCTGTAGGCTCCTCTACAGGTAAACCAGCACCAATAGCTGCTGCCATCGGTTCTTCAACGGTATGAGCTTCTTTTGCACCTGCCTGCAGCGATGCTTCTATTACAGCCCTCTTTTCAACCTCTGTAACGCCTGACGGAATCCCAACTATGACTCTCGGTCTAAATAATCCCTTTCTCGGATTTACTTTGCCGATAAAATGATCCAGCATCATCTTTGTTATGTCAAAATCGGCGATTACACCATCTCTCATTGGCCTTATGGCGACGATATTTCCAGGCGTCCTTCCAACCATTTTTTTGGCTTCTTCACCTACAGCTAAAACTGTATGTGTGTCATTTTTTATCGCCACCACAGAAGGCTCTCTTAACACAATTCCCTTCCCTTGAACATAGACAAGTGTTGTTGCAGTTCCAAGATCAATACCTATATCCCTTGAAAATCCTTTCATCCTTTTTATAACTCCTTCCTTATTTATCAAAATCATAATAGCCTTTTTCTTTCAAACTTATACCTATTCCATCACCAATAATAATATGATCTAATACCTTTATTCCTATTAAATTGCCACCTTTATAAATCCTATCTGATACTTCTACATCTTCTCTGCTGGGAGTGGGATCACCGCTTGGATGATTGTGAACCATTATTATAGAAGATGCTGACCTTTCGATAGCAGCTTTAAATACTTCTCGCGGATGAACTATAGAAGTATTTAAACTCCCTATTGAAACAGTGTCAACAGCAATCACCTTATTTTTTACATTCAGTAAAACTACTTTAAAGTGCTCTTTGTTTAAGTATCTCATTTCATCCATAAGCAAGCTTATCACGTCGTCAGGTTTCTTTATGATATAGCCGTCACTGTAGCCTGCAAGGGCCATTCTGCGTCCAAGCTCAATAGCAGCCTTGATTTTCGCTGCTTTTGCCAATCCTATGCCTTTTATCTCTGAAAGCCTTTCTACACCTGTGTCTAACAGGTATTTAAGCCCATGCCCTTCGCTTAAAAGCCTTTGTGACAACATTATGGCACTCTCATCTTTATTTCCCGTCCCTATAATTATAGCCATTAGTTCGGCGTTTGACAATACAGACGGGCCGTATTTTATGAGTCTTTCTCGTGGCCTATCATCTTCTGGCAAATCTTTAATCGTTACGCGAGATTCCTCTCCCATACATTACCCCCCTAAAGCAAATGCACGTTAAATTCTCTCGACAAAATATCATGCAATTTTGATATAGGAAGCCCTACTACATTGTAATAATCGCCATTTATCTTCTCCACAATAAGCGAACCATAGCCTTGTATGGCATATGAACCTGCTTTATCAATGTACTCGCCTTTTTCTATATAATTAAAGATCATTTCATCGCTTAAACTTTTGATGTAAACATCTGTTTTTTCATATTCTGTAACTATTTTATTCTGTTTCAATGATACGACAGTAATGCCAGTATAAACTTGATGCCATCGCCCTGTCAGCATCCTTAGCATATTAAAGGCGTCACTTTTATTTTTAGGTTTACCAAGGACAATTCCATCTGCAAAAACTACTGTATCGGCTCCTATAATTAGAAAATCACCACTTAATTTTTCTGCGACGAATGATGCTTTTTTTCTTGATAAATCCATGACAATCTTCTCTGGCTCTTTTTCATCTGTCACTTCTTCTACATCACTTGGCATTACAGAAAAATTCACACCAATATTTGATAGTATTTCGCTTCTCCTGGGAGAACCAGATGCAAGTACAATTTCCATATACACATACTCCACTTTCGATCTTATAGATTATTTTACCTTATAATACGAAAATATAGCAATTATAAGTCCTATTACAGTTCCCAAGTTGAACCTAAAAGCCAACAGGAACGATACTTTTATAAAATTTAGGTCGATATTTATTGGACTGTTCATTCCTATCATCTGTTGGTACGAAAAAGCATGAACGTACTTAGCAAGGAAGTCTCCAACAAATCCACCAAAAAGAAGACCTACTAAAAGCAAAAAACACAATGTACCAATTCCCTTGCTTCTCTTCATCTTCCCACTCCTTCTGTTTATTTTCTCCCAAATCACTTGTTTTAAAACTTTTCCTTTTAATTATAACATAAATATATTGTATTTCGACATAATCTAATCTTTTTTTAATATGTTATTTATGGCAAAAAAAATCTCCCTTTAGGGAGATTTTTTAATCATTCATAGGATAAAGATCTTTTTTGCTATAGGTTGTATGAAGCAAGTGATGAGATTTTTCTCCTAATGGGCTTATTAAGAATTCTTCGTACAGCTTTGTTATCATTGGATTTTTGTGAGACTTTCTGATAGGCAAGTCTTTATCTGCTTCATATATGGCTTTTAATCTGCTTTTCCTCACCAAATCTTTTTCATTTGGATTGTGTATTGGCTGTCCGCCGCCCATTATGCAACCGCCAGGGCATCCCATGACTTCTATGAAATGGTACTCTGCTTCACCATTCTTTATCTTGTCTAAGAGTTTCTTAGCATTCCCTGTGCCATTTGCTACAGCTATTTTTATTTCTTTCCCGCCTATATCAATCTTTGCTTCTTTTATTCCTTCCAATCCTCTTACTTCTTCGTACTCAAAATTCTCAATATCTTTTCCTTCAACTATATCTGCAACAGTTCTTAAAGCCGCTTCCATGACACCGCCTGTAGCGCCGAATATGACACCAGCACCGGATGATTCGCCAAGCGGATTGTCGTATTCGCTATCAGGCAAGTTGACAAAATCTATACCTGACTGCTTTATCATATGAGCAAGTTCTCTCGTCGTCAAAACAGCATCCACATCTTTCATGCCATCTACTATCATTTGAGGTCTGTCTATCTCATACTTCTTAGCAGTACACGGCATAATTGATACGACAAAGATATCTTTTGGATCTATTCCTTCTTTTTCCGCAAAATAGCTCTTTATTATTGCGCCCATCATCATGTGAGGCGACTTGCAAGTAGAAAGATTGTCTATAAATTCAGGATAATACCTTTCACAATAGTTTATCCATCCAGGACTGCAGGATGTTATCATAGGAAGCTTACCGCCTTCGTTAAGCCTCTTTAAAAGTTCATTTCCTTCTTCTATTATGGTTAAATCTGCAGCAAAGTCTGTATCAAATACTTTGTCAAAACCAAGCCTTTTTAAAGCTGATACCATTTTTCCTGTCACTATTGAGCCATAAGGCATTCCAAACTCTTCGCCAAGTGCGACTCTCACAGCAGGTGCTGTCTGAACCACAACGTATCTCTTTTCATCCAAAAGCGCATCGTAAACCATCTTTGTATGGTCTTTTTCGTAAATCGCTCCAACAGGACATGCCTCTATACACTGTCCACAGCTAATGCATGGTGATTCATTTAAACCTCTGCCAAATGAAGGTGCAACAATAGTCTTAAATCCTCTGTTAACCATGCCTATGGCGAAAACATTCTGCACATTGTTGCATGTAGCAACACACCTTCTACACAATACGCATTTATTTGGGTCTCTGACGATGGAAGGAGACGACTCATCTTTTTGATATTTTATATTTTCGCCCATAAACCTTATTTCATCTATACCAAACTTTCTGCTTAAATCTTGCAACTCACAGTTTCCGCTTCTTACACATGTAAGACAGCTTCTGTCGTGTGCAGACAGTATAAGCTCTAAATTAGATCTCCTTGCCTCTCTTACACGAGGAGTATTTGTGTATATTTCCATGCCGTCGCTTACAGGATAGACACAAGATGCCTGTAAATTTCTAACGCCTTTTATCTCAACAACGCATAGCCTGCAAGCACCTATTTCGTTTATCTCTTCAAGGTAGCATAATGTAGGAATCTCAATGTTTGCATATTTTGCAGCTTGCAATACTGTATAATTAGCAGGTACTTCTACAGGAATTCCATCAATAGTTATTCGAACTTTATCCATGTTTTGCACTCCTTTCATTACTATTTCTTGTATATAGCATCAAACGGACATTTATCCATACATGTTCCACATTTTATGCATTTATCTTGATCTATTACATGAGGCTGCTTTACTTTTCCAGATATAGCGTTTGTAGGACAATTTTTAGCACATATGCCGCACCCTTTACATTTATCTGGATCAATTCTAAATTTCAGAAGTGCCTGGCAAACACCTGCAGGACATCTTTTCTCCTTTATGTGTGCCTCATATTCATCTCTAAAATACCTTATGGTCGAAAGAACAGGGTTAGGAGCTGTTTGACCTAATGCACACAAAGAAGACGCCTTTATGGAATTGGCAAGAGTCTCGAGTTTTTCGATATCTCCTTCTTCGCCCTTTCCTGATGTTATCTTATTAAGCAGTTCCAACATTCTTCTCGTACCTATGCGGCATGGTGAGCATTTGCCACATGATTCATCAACGGTAAATTCCAAGAAAAATTTTGCAATATCAACCATACAGTTATCTTCGTCCATTACGATAAGTCCACCTGAACCCATCATGGAACCAATATTAAGAAGTGAATCATAATCAATAGGTGTATCTAAATGCTCCGCAGGAATACATCCACCAGACGGTCCACCTGTCTGAGCTGCTTTGAATTTCTTGCCATTTGGTATTCCTCCACCTATTTCAAATATGATCTCTCTGAGGGTTGTACCCATAGGTATTTCTACCAGACCTGTATTGTTGATCTTTCCACCAAGAGCAAATACCTTTGTACCTTTGGATTTTTCAGTGCCTATACTTGCGAACCATTCTGAACCATTCAATATAATCGCAGGAATATTTGCATAAGTTTCAACGTTGTTTACGATAGTTGGCTTTTCCCACACACCTTTTACAGCAGGGAATGGAGGTCTTGGCCTTGGTTCACCGCGTTTTCCCATTACAGAATTTAAAAGTGCAGTCTCTTCACCGCAGACAAAAGCACCTGCTCCAAGCCTTATCTCTATATCAAAGTCAAATCCCGTATTGAAAATATTTTTACCTAAAAGTCCGTACTCTCTTGCTTGATCTATCGCAATTTGAAGCCTCTTTACTGCAAGAGGATATTCAGCCCTTACATAAATATAACCATGGTTAGCACCAATTGCATATCCTGCTATAGCCATAGCTTCCAAAACGCTGTGAGGATCTCCCTCTAATACGCTTCTATCCATGAAGGCACCAGGATCCCCTTCATCAGCATTACAAACGACGTACTTAGGCGTCTCTTTTTGGTTGTAAGCAAATTCCCACTTTATACCTGTAGGGAAGCCACCACCACCTCTACCTCTTAAGCCTGACTTTTTAATCTCATTTATTACTTCCTCAGGCGTCATCTCAGTCAACACCTTTGCCAATGCTTTATAGCCATCAAATGCAATTGCTTCCTTTATATCCTCTGGGTTTATAAGACCACAGTTTCTTAAAGCAACTCTCTGCTGTTTCTTGAAAAATGCTGTTTCCTCTAAAGGTTTGATTCCTTCTTCTGTGACGCTTTCTCCGTAAAGATACTTTTTAACAACTCTTCCTTTTAAAAGGTGTTCTTCCACGATTTCTGGAACATATTCTTCTTTGACACGGCTGTAAAACACGCCTTCTGGATACACGACAACAACTGGACCCAACTCACAAAGTCCAAAGCATCCAGTTCTTACAACCTGAACTTCTTTGTCTAAACCTTTATTTGCAATTTCTTCTTCAAAGCATTTTGCTATTCTATCTGAATTTGACGATGTACATCCTGTACCACCGCACACCATAACATGTGATCTATATAACATTTACAGCCCTCCTTTATTCAACACTACTAATAGTCCATTCTTTAATCGGATGTCCATTAACTACATGTTCCGCAACTATCTGCCTTGCCTTGTTTTCATCAACTTTTATATACGTAACTTTTTCTTGTCCCGGAACATAAACATCTACCATAGGCTCATATTTGCACATACCGATACAACCAGTCTCAGCAACAACTACATCCGTAATATTTCTCTTACCAAGCTCATCTAATATAGCCATCATCACTGGTCTTGCACCAGCAGCTATACCACACGTAGCCATGCCAACTGTAATTCTTATGCCGTTTCTATCTTTACGAAGATTTACCTTTTCCAATGTCTCTTTTCTTATCTTTTCTAATTCCTCTATAGATTTCATATTTACACCTCCATGACACAATTTATGTTTTCTTCAAGGTACTCAATTAACCAGCGCAATACAGAAGGCTCTGTAATCTTTACGCCATTTAGCAGTTTTTTAATATCCAAAGTATTAAACGAAAATTTTCTACCATCTGACATAATTTCAAAAGACACGTCAACATCACTATTAGAGACTATAAGCGAAATTATAGTAGAAGGTATATCTCCAATTGGAATCAAATCAATACTTGAAAGTTTAAAAGTTCCTTCCACATAAGTGCCAACACCTTTTTGAGACCTTATTTTTGCATCTCCGCCGCATTGAAGGGCTAATTCTTTAAAAAAAGGCAAACCCAATCCAACTTTCCGCTCTTTCCTTGTTGTCGTAAAAGGATCAAACGCTTTTTTTAAAAGCTCATCATCCATTCCGCAACCATCGTCTTCAATGCTTACTTTCATAAAGTCTTTTTTATGGTCAATTTCTAATTTGATTGATATATTTTTTGCACCAGCTTTTATGCTATTTTGGGCAATATCTAAAATGTAAAGCGATAACTCTTTCATATTAATCAAATTTCTTCAATATATCTTCAACATCATCAGGTGTCAATCTGCCAAAAACTTCCCCGTTTATCATCATTACAGGTGCAAGACCGCAAGCACCTAAGCAGCGAGTCGCTTCAAGTGAAAACTTGCCATCACCTGTCACGTCTCCTACGCTTATGCCAAGCTTCTCTTTTAATGTCTATATAATGGGGTTAAATCCCTCAGCTTAAGCTGAAACCTTTAGGTCAACAAAATAAATAATCACTTCCAGTAAAAAATAAAACTAGAGGTGATAAATATGCAAAATTATAGAAAGTCGTCGCATGCTACATATGACCTAAAATATCATATAGTATGGATAACAAAATATAGAAAACCAGTATTGGTTGGGAAAATAGCAGAAAGGACAAGAGAACTAATAAGAATGGTATGCAAAAATAATGAAGTAGAAATATTATCAGGGCATGTATCAAAAGATCATATACATATACTAGTGTCAGCACCGCCACATTTGTCAGTAAGTAAGCTGGTGCAATATATAAAAGGATATAGTTCGAGAAAGTTGCTAATGGAGAATAAGGAGCTTAACAAACAATTTTGGGGACAACATTTGTGGGCACGAGGATATTTTGCAGCAAGTAGTGGCAATGTAACAGATGAAGTGATAATAGAGTATATACAAAATCAAGACATAGAAGAAAATCAAAAGAATGATAATTTTACTTTAGGCGAGTTTTAAGCTGCTTAAGCGGCATATCCAACCCACCTGCTTTAGCAGGTGGTGGTTGAGTTTGTCTAATACCATCGCAGAACCTTTTACGTAACAAGCGGTGCCAAGGCAAACGCCGATTTTATACTTCCCGGATGGCTTTAATGTGAAACGGGAGTAAAAAGTCGCGATTCCAAATATCTCTGTCAATGGTACATTCATTTCTTCTGAAATAAATTGCTGAACTTCTATAGGCAAATAGCCAAATATTTCTTGAGCTTCATTCATGACAGCAATCAAAGAACCGTCTGTATTTTTCAATTGGTCTATCACTTTTTTTTAATTTATTTATATTTTCTTCGCTGAATTTTTCGTAGATTGCCTGCATCTAATTACCCTCCTTTAAAAAAAATTAATCTTAAAATTGCAAAATAGGACATAATTATTATACCATATGTTAATTATTTTTTTAACAGTTAAAAATAAAAATTTTTTTATTTTCTGATAATCCCGACTAATTTGATATGTTTTCTTTACTTGCACATCCAGTCAACAACCATGTCCAAATCATCTAAATCAAAACAATTTACCCTTTCGCTTATGTGGCCTAAATGATGAGCATCAGAAGAAGTAAGTGCTTTATACTTCTTTATACATTCAGCTACAATGCGGTTGTCAATCGATGAAGAAGACACTTCGACAGTTTTAAGATTCGTTATATCTGGTATAAAGCCAAGATTTGAAATAATGCTGTAAGAAGTGCGATCTATGTGAGCAGGCACAGCAGCACCAATGCCATCCATCATTCTAAAGATTTCATCAACAGAAAAGCTACTGGAAGATAAAAGCAGCTTTTCTGCTTCATCCACAATATTATCGTCTTTATCCATAATCAACTGATTTCCGAAAAGATATTTGTTATTTTTTACGCAGTCTAAACTGTTATAAATCATTTCACCAAAATTCAAACAGTCAAGAATATCAAAAAAATAACATAATACATGAACTTCTTCTTTTGTCTGAACTTCTATGCCGGGTATAAATTTTATCCCCTTTTGCCGGCATAATTCATGGACGGCTTCGACATTTTTAGTTGAATTATGATCTGTCAAAGATATTACATCAAGCCCTTTTATTAAAACCATATTGACGATATTATTAGGCGTCATATCATCATCTGCACATGGCGATAATGATGAATGAATGTGCAAATCATAGTAAAACTTCATTTAATCATCTCACTTAATTTAACTGCTGCTTCAAATGAACTGCCATTAAACGCTATAACAGGTATGTTTTCCTCATCAGCCTTTTCTTTAGCATTTTCATCAAGTTTTTCTCCTTCACAAATGATGATGCAGCTTATCTCTGTCATAACAGCAACCGCAATTACATTCACATGCGTCTGAATCGTCACCCATGCACTTCCGCTTTTCACGTGAGACATTACAAAGCTTAACAAATCACACACGTAGACATTGCTTACTTCCTTTTCTATGCCTCCCTCACCTGCTACCAAAGTAAATTCATGGCTTAATATATCCTTTACTTTCAAGGCTTTACCTCCTTATCACTGCCTATTACAGGCGGAATTTTAATAGAAAGCTTATTTATTTCTTCTGCCAGTATTTTTATCCTGTCTTTTAATTTAAAGATACAGTCATATTCGCTGGCAAATCCTTTTACTATATCCTCTGCAAGGGCCCTGCATCCAGGGGATCCACAAGAACCACAATCAAGTCCCGGCAAGCTTTTATAGATTTCGTCAATTGATTTCATCATGTCAATAGCTTTGTCTATATCTTCATCTAAATTTAAAACATCGCTTTTTTTAAGTTTGACATTTAGCATAAACTCATGAAAATCCACCTCTATATATTTTTTTATTGATGCATCCTTGTTTAATTTTTCTTTTAATTTTATTATCCTGTTTCTGGCAACAAAATTATTGGCAACAGTCAAAGGGCCTCCTACACATCCACCAACGCAAGCAAGACCTTCAAAAAAATCAATATCGTCTAATTTTCCTAATTCAATATCCTCTAATACACCTATGACATTTTGAATTCCATCTACAAAAAGACAATTTTCCAATGATGTACCGTACGATTCACCACCTGCATTTGCCCATCCAACTCCGATCATTGATGAAATATGCTCAATTTTCTTCTCAGTAAATTTTCTTTTGTCCAATATCATGCTGTAGACATCCCTCATGGAGAAAACACCGTCTATATACGACTTTTCAATGCCTATGGGATTTTTTACGCTGGTGACTTTTGCAGCACACGGCGATACAAAAAACACCCCTATTTCTTCGTCTTTTAACCCTGTTTTCTTTTTAGCTTCATCTCTGGCAATTTTCCCAGCCACCTCAACAGGCGGCATTATATTTAAAATATTATCCATCAATGAAGGAAATCTCTGTTGAATAAGCCGAACAATAGCAGGACATGCGGATGATATAATGGGCCTTTTGTAATCTTTCGTCTTTACTACATCTCGAGTTATATACGATACGATATCAGCAGCATAAGCAACCTCAAAAACTTCGTCAAACCCGCATGATTGCAAAGATGCCAGTATGTCGCCTATTGTCATATCTTTAAATTGTCCATAAAGAGAAGGCGCTGGAAGAGCGATTTTATACTTGTAATTTTCCATCATGCCTATATCGTCTGTCACCACGACTTTAGCATGATAAGGGCATACCCTTACACACTCCCCGCAATCAATACATTTCTCTTTTATTATCTTTGCTTTTCCATCCCTCACACGTATAGCCTCAGTAGGGCACCTTTTTATACAATTGGTACATCCTTTACACCTATCTTTATCAAGAGTCACAGAATGAAAATACATTGTAAATAACCCACCTTAGAATTTAAAAATTAATCGTCATGACGATTTTCGTTCCACTTTCATCGTGATTAACTATTTCCATAGTATCAGCATTTCTCTTCATGTTTGGCAGCCCCATTCCTGCACCAAACCCCATTTCAATCACTTCTTTTGGCGCTGTGGAATATCCTTCTTTCATAGCCAGTTCCAGATCTTTTATGCCAGGGCCTGTATCCTCAGCGACTATCACAATTTTGTCTTTATATATTTCAAAATGCATCTTGCCTCCATAAGAATGAATGACTATATTCATCTCAGCTTCATAAGCCGCAATTGATGCCCTTCTAACTATGTCAGATGGTATTGAAAGCATAAGCAAAGTCTTCCGAAACTTACTTGACGATTCTCCTGCAGATGAAAAATCTCTTGCTTTAACATCAAAATCCATTGTATACGGCTTCACGATTAAAATTCACTCCCACAATTAAGTCCATTTTTATATAAAAGGCCGCAGGCAATAAAAAGCGGATAATCTGTCTTCATAACTACTATAGACGCAGAAGCTGCCATATCCAAGATCTCAGGTCCGGGCTCTTTTCCTCTCACAAAGACGATACACACTATATCTCCTAAGACTTCCGCCGTTCTAACAACTTGAACATTTGTAAGTCCTGTCAACAATAAAGATTTTTCATCTTTTGAAGCCAAAACATCGCTCATCAAGTCTGCGCCGCAAGCCGTATTTACTTCTTCAGACAATCTATCATGACCACAAAGCACTTCCGCGTTTAATATTTCCTTCACTTCTTCAAGTTTCATGCTGCACTCCCCTATTTATAGTAACTCATGCTGTTATAATATTGTTTTATGGAATCCATAAGAAGCTTTTGAGTCAATCCATAAGCATTTCCGTCATTTAATTCAAACGATGTCCTTACATCACCAAGATTGTTTAAAATTTGACTATTAATTTTCTTTGTATCCTCTAACACTTTTTTTAAATTTCCATCTACATTTATATTATAAGTCATATTGCTGTACTTTTTAAAGTATTTTTCTGTATCGTCTATATCTTTTTCACTGGCAGTCTGCAATGCCATTTTATACGAAAGCTGTGATAAATGTGACAAATCGTCTAAAAAAACATCTATATTGCCAATTGCTTCTTTTACGCTTTCTTCCGAACTTTTTTCATAGTATATCTGATAAATAGGTCCATAGTACAAAGCCACAGATGAATTAATGCCACTTTCATTAAGCTTTAAGCTGAAATCATCTGCATCGTTTTTGTCCATAAATTGTCCCAAACACAAAACATAATTTCCGCCATCTTTAAGGATTTCACCGTAGATTCCTTTCATGGTAAGCAAATTTAAATTATATGAAGCATCTTTTTCATCGTTGTAGTGTCCTATTTTTACAACGTAATAATTAAGCTGCGGCACTTTCACAGAATAAGAATAAACATTTTTTTCAGACAGCTTAGCCAGATATGGTTTTATAGCATACTGAGAAATTGCAAATCCTATTCCGATAGATGCTACTATTAATAAAGCCAATAGCAATATAATCCTTTTGAAGCCTAATTTTGTATTTTTCTTGCTTTCTTCGTCTGTATACACATTAATCACCTAATTATATATTCTACACCAAACACTAAAATCCTTTTTACAAATCATTCATTATTTGAGACTATATTCTCATTTTTTAAAACGAATAAAGGATTTTCAATTTTTTTGTCGAATTATAAATGTGAGGAGGTTTTTGAAAATGGATTATGTAGATTCAATCATCGAAAGCAGATTTAGCGATATACAATCGCGATTGCCTGTAAACATAAACCTCGCAGATAAAAGCAGTTCATTTCAAAACATCTTAAATGAATTGATAAGCGAAGAAACTGTTTCTACTGACAATGCTAAATCTAAAACAATTGATTTCAATAATAATAAAACTCCAGATATGACTGGCGTATCAAAAGACAAAATAGAAAGCTATATAGATGAGGCTTCAAAAAAATACGGCGTCAGCAAAGATTTGATAAATGCTGTCATAAAGGCCGAATCAGACTACAATCCTTATGCTGTATCAAGCGCAGGCGCAATGGGCCTAATGCAGTTAATGCCGTCAACAGCCCAGTATCTAGGTGTAACAAATCCATTCGATCCAGAAGAAAATATTGATGGTGGGACAAAACTACTAAGCCAATTGCTTAATAAATACAACAATACTGCATTAGCTTTAGCAGCTTACAACGCAGGAGAAGAATCCGTAAATAAATACAGTGGCATACCGCCTTATGAAGAAACAATAAGCTACATAAGCAAAATACTCAATGACACATACGATGGTTCAAAATAAAAAAGGGGTCATACCCCTTTTATTGTCTATATTTAGCATTTTTATACCTTTGTTGCGCGCTCAATATTTTCTTTCTAAGCCTTATACTTTTAGGCGTAACTTCCACCAGTTCATCGTTGGCGATAAATTCCAAAGCTTCTTCAAGAGACATTTCTCTAATAGGTGAAAGCCTTAATGCCTCATCTGCAGTGGCAGAACGCAAATTAGTAACATGCTTTTTCTTGCAAACATTGACATCTATATCTTCACTTCTGGAATTTTCACCAACTATCATGCCTTCGTACACTTCAACACCTGGACCTACGAAAAGAGTCCCTCTTTCTTGTGCATTGTAAAGTCCATAAGTCGTCGTAGTACCAGCCTCAAAAGCGACTAAAGATCCTCTTGACCTTGTTGGTATATCACCTTTGTACGGTTCATAGTCATAGATTATAGACGTCATTATCCCGTTTCCTTTTGTATCTGTAAGAAATTCAGAGCGGTACCCAATGAGACCTCTTGTCGGTATTTTAAATTTAAGCCTTAATGTACCTGGTTTTAACGTATGCATATCCATAAGCTCACCTTTTCTTGAGCCCATCTTTTCCATCACTACACCCATGTAATCTTCTGGTATGTCAATAGTGACAAGCTCAATAGGCTCATGCTTGACACCGTTTATCTCCTTTATAATCACAGATGGCTTAGACACCTGGAGCTCATATCCTTCACGCCTCATAGTCTCTATTAAAATGGATAAATGCAGCTCGCCACGTCCAGATACTTTAAATGCTTCTGTCGTCTCTGTCTCTTCCACTCTTAATGCAACATTCGTTTCAAGCTCTTTAAAAAGCCTTTCTCTTAGATGTCTCGATGTCACGTATTTGCCTTCCCTACCTGCAAATGGACTCGTATTTACGCCAAATGTCATCGAAATAGTTGGCTCTTCTATTTCAACAAAGTCTACAGCCTCTGGCTTTTCTGGATCAGCTATCGTCTCACCAATCTCAATATCGCTTATACCTGATACAGCTACTATATCACCCAACTTAGCATCATCAACCTGTACTCTTTTCAGACCTTCATACTGATACAGATTGCTTAATTTTACATTTTGCACAGACCCATCTCTTTTGCATATTGCTACACTCTCTCCCGACACAATCTTACCTCTAACAACTTTTCCAATAGCAATTCTTCCAATATAATCGTCATAATCAAGTGTCGTAACAATAAGCTGCAGTGGGTCATCTATATCGCCTTCCGGTGCCGGAATCTCTTTTAAGATAATGTCAAAAAGAGGACGCAGATCTACTGATTCATCATTTAAACTTAACTTAGCAATGCCCTCTCTGGCAGATGCATATACTACAGGAAAATCTATCTGATCGTCATCGGCACCCAGCTCAATGAAAAGATCAAGGACTTCATCAATGACTTCTTCTGGCCTTGCATCAGGTCTATCGATTTTATTCACAACTACTATAGGTTTTAAATTAAGCTCTAAAGCCTTGCTTAATACAAATCTGGTCTGAGGCATCGGTCCTTCAAAAGCATCTACAAGCAGCAATACGCCGTCAACCATTTTAAGTACCCTTTCTACCTCACCACCAAAATCAGCATGTCCAGGTGTATCGACTATGTTTATCTTTACACCATTGTACCTTATGGCAGTGTTCTTCGAAAGAATAGTTATCCCTCTCTCCCTCTCTAATTCATTCGAGTCCATTACTCTCTCTTCCACTTTTTCATTCTGTCTAAAAATGCCACTTTGCTTAAGCATTCCATCTACCAAAGTTGTTTTCCCATGATCAACATGCGCTATTATAGCTACATTCCTTATATCGTCCCTTACAAACCCCATTTAGGTTAACTCCTTCCACACAAATGCAAATTTTATACAATATATAATGATATATTAATATGCCTAAATAGTCAACAAACTATAAAATACCGCTTAAAAATGCATCAAAAAAAGACACATAAAGTGTCTTTTTGTCCTTTATTTAGTTACTGTATAACCCTTCTGGCTGCAGCATAGTGAGTGCTGTAGTAGTCTTCATATAAAGAGCTTATCATAACTTTTCCAGCACCAGATGAAGCGTGCATAAACTGACCATTTCCTATGTATATTCCAGCATGGTTTATTATGCTGCTACCCAATGTCTTAAAAAACACTAAATCGCCAGGCTGCAAATCTGCTCTATCAACATACGTCCCTACTGTAGCTTGATCATCAGCTACCCTCGGCAAGCTAATGCCAACGCTTTTAAAGACGTATTGAGTAAAACCAGAACAATCAAAACCTGATGGAGATTCACCACCGTAAACATACCTTGTTCCTAAAAACCCTTTTCCAAAGTCAATCAACCTTGAGGCAATGCTTCTGTCAACATCACCTCTTGACACCGTACTTGAAGATCTTAATGAAAGGTACTTGCCGTATATCCAGCCTACAGTCCCATCTGAAAGCTTTATGTTGTACCAGCCATTATCCTGTCCAATCACTGTAACCACATCGTTATAGTTTAACTGTGTGATAACCTTTGACGACAAGCTTCCACCATTTCTGACATTTACACCGTTTCCAATGACAATGCCACTTCCAAGATCTGCTGCATAAATGTGAGTAAGCATCGAGGAACCTACCATCGTCATACCGAAAACGGATACTCCAAAAATAAATTTGCCTAATTTGCTATTCATAGCTAATCTCCTTCCTTTTGCCTCCGGAGTTAGTTGACGGGTGCGGAATAGAAGGTATCCCTACTGCCTATGGCAGATTAACCCCACGCATGAAAAATCCTCCGTACCTAAATAGGATTCGGCAAGATTGCTAATATGTACAAGTTTCTTTTATTTTATCAAAGATAATTAATAAAGTCAATGTTTTCATAATAATTTTTTAAGATTTTTTTAATAATCTCTTAATATATTTTATAAAAAATTTATAAATTTGTTACAATCTCTATAAATAAGCGATCTATTGTAGTATAATTTTATTTGATATACGAAAAGGAGGATATAGATGAGCCAAATAGTCATACTTCAAAAAATCGCAATAAGCATTATAATAATATTTTTCGGCTACGCAGTAAAAAAAATGAAATTTCTGCCTGCAGAAACAGGAAGGGTGCTAAATAGTTTTATTATCTACATAACGTTGCCTGCCAGCATCGCAAAAGTTTTCTTGACGACAAAAGTAAACATGAATTTATTCGTTTTGACGTTATCAGGCTTTGCTTTTGGCTTCATCACTTTTATTATAGGCTTTTTGGCCTTTAGAAACGCAAATTTAAAAAGAGAGACAAAAGGTACTTTGATTATATCTCTGTGCGGATACAACATAGGTCTTTTTGCTTTCCCGTTTATCCAACAAATTTACGGCAACAATGGTCTTTTGCACATTGCCATGTTTGACATGGGAAATTCATTTAACGTCTTTGGAATCGCATATATTGCTGCATACGCATTTTCTCAAAGCGATAAATTAGATCTAAAAAAAGTATTCAAAAAGATCTTGTGCTTTGTACCTTTTGACACTTATATAATCGCCTTCATTTTGAATGTCATAGGTATTAAATTTCCAAGCTTAATTGTAAACCTGACAGAACAAATTTCGATGCCGAATACAACGTTGGCTTTATTTGTTATCGGATATTTTCTTGACTTTAATTTAGAAAAGGATGAAATTTTATCGCTTCTAAAAGGACTTATCATAAAATATGCACCAGGTATAGCATTGTTTTTTGTCTTGCCTCTATTTTTCAATACCGCGTCAATGGCAATTAAAGCCATCATGTTAGGAACAATAATGCCAACAGCACTTGTAGCAGTCATATACTCTGACGAGAAAAATCTAAACACCAAACTTGCATCGATTTTTATAACAACAACAACGATTGTTGCAATTATATTCATGTCACTTATAATGATAAAATGGCACTAAAAAAAGCCTTTCAAAAGGCTTTTTTTATGTAAAATATTTATTTTCACTTTGGTGCGGAGGGCGGGACTTGAACCCGCACGGAAAACTCCATACGCCCCTCAAACGTACGCGTCTGCCTATTCCGCCACCCCCGCGTCACAACATCGTCAGCACATTAGTCATTATATAATGTTTTTTTATTTGTGTCAATACCTTTTTGTATAAATCGCGATTCATTCAGTATAATATAGACAAACATGTATTCATGTCTGTCTATATTATTCTCTTTAGTTTTGCATTCTCTATCCTCCCAGGAATTCGGCCTCTTTTTGCAATAGGCTTTCCTTCTACTTCTTTAATGTCCATTGTCATATCTATAGGAGATGCATCTGATATATAACTGCCAACACCAAATGCGTCTGCACCATTTAATGCAAGCTCCTTTATTCTTTCTGGCGTAAGCCCACCAGACACAATGATCTTGACATTGTTAAACCCTTTCTGGTTAAGTCTCTGCCTAAGTTCATACACAAGGCTCGCCGTTACGCCTCCTCTTTCCGATGGCGTATCCAATCTTATGCCGTACAACCTATCTCCTAAGAATTCAGCCACTCTCAATGATTCTTCAATTTCATCTTTAAATGTATCTACTAAAATAGTTATCTTTTCATCTTTAGGCGTTATTTCACTGTAAGCCTTTGCTATAGTAAGAGTGTCACCAGCTATCAGAAAAGCCGCATGTGGAACTGTACCCTTTGGCTCGCGTCCTAAAAGCTTCGCACCTAATATGCAACTGGCATCATCAGCGCCACCTATAAGAGCTGCTCTTTCCATGACAGGAGCCACTGCAGGATGCACATGTCTTGCACCAAAACAAAGTAAAGGCTTATCTGGAATAACTTCCTTAAGCTCCCTTGCAGCAGTAGCCCATCCACATGAGCTGGCCAACATGCCTAATATCACAGTTTCATACGTGCCAAACTCGTTGTAAGGTCCAATGATTCTCATAACAGTCTCTTTTGGTTCAAATGTCTCACCTTCATCTATAGACCATACTTCAATGTTCTTATCTTTCAGGACATTTTTTACTTCAGGCAATCCTGCAAAAACACCGCTTCTTCTTGCAAATATCTCCGCTGTTACAATTTTCCCATCAATCCCTAAATGCTTTAAAATATCTTGTGTCCTTAAAAAATAAACGTCAGTAGTCGCACCATTTTTTATCTCATCATGTGTAGCAGAAAAAAACTCTCTATCATTGCTTACCTTAACTTCCCTTAAGTCTTCAAGATGTTTAATGATTTTCATATGTATTCTTCTCCCTCTCTATAATCTAAATATCCTAAGTAAGATTGTCGTAATGCCAAGGGCTATCATTGGACCCACTGGTGCACCCTTAAAGAAGCTTACACCAATCACAGTCCCTAGTAAAACACCTACGACACCATTTGCATCCACCTTCATGGTATTAAGGCCAATAGATGCCAATACAGCTACAATTATCCCTGCAATAATTGTAGTAACTCCTTCCATGCTTTTTGCAGCGTTTAAGAAATCGTCAATTGATACTTTGTTCATTGCAAGAGGAGATAAAGCTCCCATAGTCAATACTATTATACCAAGATTCATTCCATTTTTCGATACAAATTGATTAATTATTTCCATGTTCATAAGCTTCATCAAAAGAAGTATTAGAATAGCAGCCGCAACGTTGTCATTTTTCCCTATAATACTGAAAAACAACATGATGGATAGAATCAAAACCCCAAAATCCATTTAAGATCCCTCACATCATAGTGTTGTGCAATGCTTCAAATCATTTGTATAAATTCGTGTAAATCTTATAATACTTCAGCACCTTTTTGATGTACTTATCCGTCTCTGAAAAAGGCACTTTTTTAAGATTGCTGCCGTTTTCCGAGTACCTCTTGTCTTTTAACCAATTTGAAACATTGCCACTTCCTCCATTATATGCGGCTACTGCCAAAGTGACATCATTATTAAATTGTTTTAAAAGGTATTTTAGATACCATGTTCCTATATTTATATTATAGTCCGGATTAAAAAGCATATTAACGCTAAAATTTTTGATGCCTATGTAACTAGCAACCCAAGTACCTGTCTCAGGTATAACTTGCATAAGGCCTATAGCACCTTTGCTTGAAACGCTGTCAGGATTAAAATTGCTTTCCGCTTTTATCATAGCAAAGACCAAATTAGGATCTACTCCATACTGATTTGAATAGAAGTACACCTGTTGACTGTATTTCTTAGGATATAATTGCTTTAAAAACCAATTTGTCTTGACTCCATATACCGTCAAAACAGCAATCGCTACTATTATCACCAATATGATTTTTTTAAACTTCAATATAATACCTCCAGATGTTCTATTTTGAAAAACGTCCCCACAACAGCTCAACTTGTCTTTTTATAGCATTAAAATCCTTGCAGTTATTAATTATGAAATCTGCGTACTTCATTTTGTCCTCTATAGACATCTGGCTTTTAATACGGTTTAACGCGTCTTTATAGCTTAAATTGTCTCTTTTCATAAGCCTTCTAATCTGCGTCTTTTTATCAACAACTACAAGCCATACTTCATCTACCATATTAAAAAGCTTCATCTCAATTAGCAATGCTGCATCCAGCACGATGGCTTTCTCTTTGCCCTTTTTTCTTTCTTCTTCTATTATATCTTTTATCCTTTTTATTATTTCCGGATGCGTAATTTCATTTAATTTATTCAACTTTTCTTCATCAGCAAAAACAAGGTTACCAAGTTTTCTCCTGTCTATCTCTCCATCTTTTCGCAAAATTTCTTTCCCAAATACGCTTACTAATATATTATATGTCTCGGTACCCTTTATCATAATCTCTCTTGAAACGACATCAGCATCAATTATTACTGCTCCAAGACTTTTTAATATTGATGAAACGGTGCTTTTCCCTGACGCTATTCCACCTGTCAATCCAATAACTTTCACCATCGCACCTCCAATCTATATAATTTAAAAGTGTCCATAAGACACTTTTATTTTGCATCATACCAATTTTTCCCTTGTCCTATATCTACGACCAAAGGAACTCTTAGCTTTATGACATTTTCCATTATCGATTTTAAAAGATCCTTGACTATCTCAACTTCATCAGGGTGTGTGTCAATTATAAGCTCATCGTGAACCTGAAGAATAAGTCGTGATTTTAATCTTCTTTCCTTTAATTCATTGTGCACTTTTACCATCGACATCTTTATTATATCCGCAGCGCTACCTTGAATAGGTGTATTCATCGCCATTCTCTCACCAAAAGATCTTTGGTTAAAATTTTTTGAATTGATTTCCGGTATATATCTTCTCCTATTTAAGATAGTCGTAACATACCCATTTTCCTTTGCAAATTTCACTATTGAATCGATGTAATTTTTGACGCCCTTGTACCTATCAAAATAATTGTCTATGTATTCTTTCGCTTCTTTTCGCGAAATCTTTAAGTCTTTAGATAAGCCGTAATCGCTTATACCATATATAATACCAAAATTGACAGCTTTCGCCCGCCTTCTCATTTCACTTGTCACTTCTTCTTTTGAGACCTTAAAAACCTCCGATGCCGTCCTTAAATGTATATCTTCGTTGTTCATAAATGACTCAATAAGTTTTTCGTCTTCTGAAAGATGTGCAAGAACCCTAAGCTCAATCTGAGAATAATCAGCAGATATTATAAGCCCATTTTCATAACTTGATACAAATGCCTTTCTTATCCTTCTGCCAAACTCTTCTCTTACAGGTATGTTCTGCAAATTAGGCTCTGTTGAGCTAATTCTCCCTGTAGCAGCAACAGTTTGTTTGAACGTAGAATGAACCCTGTTATTTTCGTCCATGATAGGAATGAAGCCATCTATGTACGTAGATTTAAGCTTCATAAGCTGTCTATATTCTATTATTTCTCCTACTATGTCATTGTACGGTATAAGTTCTGCAAGGACTTCCATGTCAGTTGAATACCCTGTTTTAGTCTTTTTTATTGCTGGCAAATTCAGTTTATCAAACAAAAATTCTGACAACTGCTTTGTAGAGTTAATATTAAATTCGTATCCAGCAGCATCGTAAATATCTTTTACAATCTTATCTGTCTTTTCATCTATTTCTTTAGAAATACTTCTAAGTACATCCTTATCTAATGTAAAGCCGTACACCTCCATAGATTTTAACACTTCAATAAGCGGAATTTCAACATTATTTAAAAGCTCTTCCATATCCATCTCTCTTATAAACAGCATGAGCTTATCTTTTAACTTAGATAAGTTTGATGCGACTGAACACAAATAATCGACTAAAAGCCTTTTATCAATGTCATCATAGCTCTTTTTATTCCTGCCCTTGCCTACAATATCATCTATGTTTTGCAAATCCTCTTTTAAGTATTTTTTCAATACGCGACTTATGTCGTAATTCGACTCAGATGGATTTAAAAGATACGTCATTATGGCCGTATCTAAAATCTTACAATTAAGTTCGATACCACAGTATGAAATGTTTACCAAAAAATCTTTCAGATCGTGTCCTATCAACGTAAGTTTCTCATTATTAAGCAATTTAAAATTGTCATAACTATCAATCTCTACAAAAAACGATTCATCATCGCAAGCAAATGATACTGCTTTTATCTTTCCATCATATATGAATGGATACAGTGACAAAACATCAAACTTTCCTAAAACATTTTTAACGTATGTAAAATCTCTTACAGGCCACTCTCTAATATCCTTTGTATCACAACTATCATCTTTTAAATCCGCGATAAGACTTGAAAATTCCAATTTTTCAAATAGCTCTGTAAGCTTATTGACATCGTAATTTTTCACTGCGTATTCATTCAAATCAATATCAATAGGAACATTTCTCTCAATCGTAGCAAGCCGTTTGCTTAAAACAGCTAATTCCGCATTGTTTTCTACATTTTCTTTTATTTTTCCTTTTAACTTATCTGTATTCATTAGTAAATTTTCAATTGATCCAAACTCTTTAATAAGCTTTATAGCCGTCTTTTCTCCTATATTTGGCACTCCCGGAATGTTGTCTGATTTGTCTCCCATAAGCCCTTTCAAGTCTATAAATTGAAGTGGCGTCACTTCATACTTTTCAAAGACTGCCTTTTCATCGTACTCATCCATCTGCGTTATGCCTTTTTTACATATTTTTACTTTTACATTTGTCGACACAAGCTGAAGTGCATCTCTATCGCCTGTGACGATAAGCACATCCATTCCACTTTCGGAAGCGATTTTTGATACTGTCCCAATGATGTCATCTGCTTCAAATCCCTCTATCTCGATAGTCCTTATGTTAAACGCATTTATCACGTCTTTTAAAATATCCACCTGTTCTATAAGCTCTTCTGGCATCGACTGACGAGTTCCTTTATAAGCACTGTACTCCTTGTGCCTAAATGTAGGGGCCTTTTTATCGAAAGCTATTGCTATATAGTCTGGTTTCTCCTCCTGCAGCAATTTAAGAAGCATCATTGAAAAACCGTATATAGCATTTGTATGCATTCCTTCGCTGTTCATCAAATCAGGCAAGGCAAAATACGCCCTGTACATCAAGCTATTACCATCTATGATCAAAAATTTCGACATACACTCACTCCTATTTAACTTCTTGTAATCTAATATACCGCAAAAAAAAGAGGATGTAAATTGTCAATGATTATTTTTTGAGCAATTTATATCCTTTATATATCAGATATATGAGTATTGCAAATGGCAATAGGTATATTATCATCACAATCGCATACTTTATAAATTCGAAAAATACATTGAGGCTTTTTGTCCCTGCATTTAAAACGTCTTTAAAAAAATTCTCGCTAAAGATTTTGCCTATCCCTGCTTGTGGAACGGCTGACAGGAAAGTTAAATTAATTGTGCTCATGTTTGTCATGCTGTCCCATAGCTTTATCTGACTTTTGTATGAATCGATTTGCGTCTGTACATCATTTAATTTGTCTTCAATCTGCAATATGTCTGAAATATTTGAAGCTTTTTTCATCAAGTTTTGTAGGCTTTCCTCTTGTATCTCCAGATTTTTTATTCTTGTTTGAACATCGTAATACTGCTCTGTAATATCGCTGCTGTTTATCCTAATCATCTTGACATCGCCCAAAGACTTTATGTTTGAAATAGCATACTCAAAATCATCAGCAGGAATCTTTAGCACGATGTTGACTGTCTTTTGCCCACTTTCTGAAGTATTTTCACTTGTGCTTTCAATATACCCATTGTACTGTTTGCTTATGTTTAAAATTTTGTTATAACCTTCATCTACAGAATTCATCTCAATGGATATCGTAGCATCTTTTGTTATTTTCCTCTCGTATCCTGAATCTAAGCCTCTATTTGCCTGATTCAAACTACTATAAACGCTATTTTTCAGCTTTGGTTCAGCTTCTTTCCCACCTGTAGAAGCCTCCGATGAATAATTTGCAGCGCTTTTGGCACTTAAAGGCGCCTTAGAAGACAATTTAGTACTATTCATCAAAAAATTAAATCCAAATGACAACACAAATATTGAAGCGACAGCAAAAGCCGCAACTGCAATCATCCTTTTTATCGGCTTTCGACGATTATTTTTCCTTCCTTCAATTAATTTGATGTGAAGCATATCGCCAAAATTATCTGGCAACTCTAAAGGAGGCGTATTTTCCAAAAGCCTTTTCGTGTAAAGAAGCTCATTGTATTCCAATTTGCAATCTTCACATGAATCTAAATGTGCCTGTATATCGTCCATTGATTTTTCATCCAGTTCTTCGTCTATATAGGGATTCAATAGCCTTCTGACTGCATAGCACTCCATCACAATTGCCTCCTTTCATCAAAAATATTTATAAAGCCCGGTATTTTTTTGAGATTTTCTTTAAGCGCACTTCTGGCTCTGGATATCCTGGACTTTACCGTCCCAATATTTGAATTTGTTATTTCTGCTATTTCACTGTATGTAAGACCTTCTATATCTCTAAGTATTATTGCGATTTTGTAATCATTCTTAAGCTTGTTCAATTCACTCATGATTATATCTCTCGTCATCTTATCGTCAAAAATATCTTCAGGCGTTTTGAAATCACTTATATCGTGCAATTGTTCTTCAACACCTTTTCTCTTTCTCATAAAATCAAGAGAAGTATTTACAGCGATCCTATATAGCCACGTCTTAAACTCACTTTTGCCTTTAAACTTTTTTATATTTACAAATGCTTTTAAAAAAGTCTCTTGTGTCAAATCCAACGCATCTTCTTTGTTTCCAACAATCCTGTATATGACATTGTAAATGTAATTCTGATAAGATGCTATAACATTTTCAAACGATTCAATATCTCCTTCCTGTGCTTTAAAAAGGAGCTGTCTTTCATCCAACAATAAAACCTCCCCTCAATATGATTTGACGAAAAAAGAAGTGATAAGTTCCAAACGATCTGTCATTTCTATTTTAGCAGATTGAGAAAAAAGCACAAAAAAAAGGCGCTAATCGCGCTTAATGTATATTTTATTTGATGATGAATCTACAGTGATATCTAACCCATATAAGCTTCTCAAATCTTTTTGATTTATGTACGACTTGCTTTCGTATAACTTGTATTTAATACTTTTACCATCTACAATAACACCCTTTTGCGGATCCCATTCTACCATATGTCCTGCTGCAGTAAAAAATTCTTTAATTGGAATGTAAATATCTCTATTTTGGTAATCTGCGTAATTAGTAGTTGACAGAAACTTGCCATCATAGTAAATTATATTTCCAATCATTTTAATCGTATTTGTATTATTGTCTACAACAAACTTTAAACCTGTCAAATTTGCTATATCATCAATGTTTACATAGTTTACATTGTCTACTAAAACAGATTTTAAATCCTTAATTTTTTCCTCATCAATGCTTAAATAACCTTTTAGATCACCTACATGAATATAAAATTGGCCATCCTGAGATCTGTACACATCGCTGCTGACAAGTTCATTGTTTCTGATAACCTTATATCCTTCCGAAAAAACCAACGGATCTTTCACATTTATGTATTTATACAATTTTCTAAATGTATCATCGCTTATTTTTATGCCGTAATTTTGCAGCTCACTTTCAATGTGCTGCCTCGTATTCAAGCCTTTTTTGTAAAAATCCGGATACACGAATAATGCCATGCCGCCAGTCGGAGAAGTCTTTGGAAAAATCGTTTGGTATACCACGTTCACAATGTCGCCGTAACTTACCATATCAAAAAGTTCTTCAACATCTGCTTCGTACATCCTTATGCACCCTGATGACGCCAAAGTGCCTATAGATGATGGCATGTTATTTCCATGTATTCCATAATCACTGTAAAACCCCATCCATCTATATCCCAAAGGATTATCAGGTCCTGATGGTACAACTTCACCATTCCACGGCGATACCCATTTAGGATTTACTTGCTTATTCATTATCCTGTATGTCCCCAATGGAGATGTAGAAACGATTTTTCCAACTGCTATGGGATAAAGTTTTGACATATTTTGAGAGACAAAATATATTGTCCTTGACGGTATATTGACTGTTATGGTATTTGTAAAACCGTAAGATGGTGTCACATTAAATGCTAAAATAATAAAAATCACAAATACCACGATAATTCTGTTTTTTGCATGCAACGCTTGCACCTCTTTTCACAAATTTTATCGATTTAAAGCGCAGGCCTTTAAAGACGCGCTTAATACTTTATCTATGATAAAATTTGTGAAAATATGAATCACATTTTTTTTATTTATTTCTTCTTTTAATACTTTCAAATTTGGTGCTGAAAAGACAATATCATTTGCATACCTGTCAAATAGCAAAAAGTAATAGATTTTAATTGGTGATTTTAATCGTACTTCTAATAAACTTTTTTTCGAAATGATCAAACTGCACACATCGTTTTTTAAGTTAATCCCTCTTTTATAATTAATTTTTTTCTCTATTTCATTTATTTCAGCGATGTTGTCGTATCTTATTCTGGCAAACCCCATGATGCCTAATGATACGACAAAGTAATCTTCAAGCAAAATGACTTGTGAAATTCCGATAGAAAATAGTGCAACTGTCAGAGTCATAGACAAGATTATGTAAAGTATCCACCACAATACAGACAGCTCCACATTGATACCTTTCATATTGACATCTACGAAGACAAACACAAACAATACAGCTACACTTAATAAAATGATAAATGTAACAAAATACAAAAACAGTCTTTCAATTCTATCTAACATGTAATACTTCATGGCTTTCCTCCACAATAATTTTTGATAAATGAAATTTTACATCATGTATAACCAAAATTCAAGTTAATAAAACACATAGTAATTACAAATAATAAAAAGTAAGTCATAGAATGAATTGTATAATGGAGGTATCGTTTTGGAAAAAGGAAATCTATCTGTTAACGAATTGGTATTAGTAGGCGTAGGTGGAATACTTGGAGCTGGATTCTTCTTAGCAAGCGGCATAGCAATACATACAGCGGGGCCAATAGTCCTTTTAGATTACGTCATTTCAGCGTTTATAATGTCTGAAGTATTTTGCGCCCTTTCTGAAATGATCGTTGCAAATCCTGTTGACGGCTCTTTCAGGGTATACGCTGAAGAAGCCTTAGGCGACATAGGCGGATTTTTAAGCGGATGGGTATACTGGACAGCAGGTGTATTTATCATGTCAAGCGAAGTGACGGCATCAGCAATCTTTACTAAGTTTTGGTTCCCTAAAGTCCCACTTTGGATATTCGCACTGATTTATTCCATCATGGTAATCTGTGTGAACGCATTAGGCACAAAAAATTTTGGCACCGTAGAAGCTTGGTTTTCAACAATAAAAGTATCTGCTTTATTTATAATAACTGTCATTGGCATATTTGCATTTTTCGGGGCGTTTGGCAATAAAGACAATATAGGATTTAAAAACTACTACATTCATGGAGGCATTTTACCAAACGGCATTAAAGGATTTTTAGGAGCAATGCTTATGTCTTTAATACCGTTTGGTGGTATAGAAGTCACAGCAATGACAGCATCAAAAACAAAAAAACCAAAAAAATATGTACCTATAGCGAGAAAGTATATTGTATTATTTCTATCCATATTGTACTTATCGTCCATTGCCGTACTTTTAGGAGTAATTCCATGGTACGAAGTATCCACAAAAGAAAGTCCATTTATTAAGCTGCTTTCTTTTACAAACATACCATATATCGATTCAATAATGAATTTTATTATACTTACAGCAGCACTGACTACCATGAATGGAGCCATGTACGGAGTAACTCAAGTCATGTATTCTTTAGGAAAAGGAAGATTTGCACCGACTTTTTTAAGCAAGCTAAGTAAAAGAGATGTACCTATATACGCTCTGTTGATAAGCAGTTTCGGACTTCTCATTGCCGTCGTGCTTTCATACATCCTTCCTAAAGATGTTTACGAATATATAACGAGTGCAACAGGATTCATACAATTTTTTAACTGGATCATCATCTTGTACACTTTCATCAAATACAGACCTATGCTTAAGAAGAAAAACCCGGATTACTTTGAATGTCAAAGGCGCGGGTTTCCTTCAAGACCATGGATTACTATAATTTTATTGACAGTCGTCCTATTATCGACGCTAATCGTTCCAAAACAGGCAATAGGTTTTTTTGGCGGACTTATACTGCTTATTGCCATATTTGCCTTTTACCTAATAGCAAAAAAGCTAAATTTGTTTGATAAATGGTAAAATATTGGAAAATCCAATACTTTTACCATTATTTTTTAAATATGAATAAAAGTCCAAATGCTATAAGGAGCACCGGCCAAAAAATCCTTAAATCAAACCATGGCATGAATATCCTGACGAGAAGAAATAAACCTAAAGCAATCAAAATCCATCCAAATACCTCGCTGCTTTTTCTGTTTGAAGAAATTTTTGGCCTTTCATGCTCTTTGTCAACATTAGCATTTTCATCATTATACTCATCATTTTTCAATTGATATGGATTTTCCGGAACAACGATCCAAGCAATTATATAAAGCAAAACACCAGAACCTCCCACCAATGCAATCAAAGCCCAAATAAGCCTCACTATAGTCACATCTATATCGAAATACTCTGCTATGCCACCACACACGCCTCCCAAGATAACTTGGTTTCTCGAGCGGTACAATCTTTTGTCCATGTTAAGACCTCCTTAAAATCTTAAATCGATTTGCTTTTTAGAAGATAATTAAGAACTTCACCACCCCGTTTCTTAAATTTACTTAAACACTTACTATAAATTATACTCAATACAAGGTATTTTTGGAAGCAAAATTTTGCGGAGCATTGTAAATCACAAAGGATATATAATGGCGTATTATAAAATATAATATTTTGGGAGGTATCGTTATGGATAACAAATGGTATTTTGATATAGCACCAGGTGCTATAAATGATCTAAAAGAACACATTTCTCAAATAACGACGCTTATACCTTTCTGGTACGGCGTTAAGCCAGATGGCACACTGGCAGATATGTCGTCGCAAGACGTCAAAAGCATAGCATCTCAGAATAATTTGCCTATCTTTCCTATTGTGCACAATTATTCTGATCCAAAAAAATCACAGCTTATACATGATTTAATATCCAATACATCTTTAAGAAGCATATTAGTAAACAGCATAGTAAACATGGCATTATTAAATAACTATCCAGGAATAAATATCGATTTTGAGTTTGTGCCGCCAGAAGACAGAAGCAATCTTAACGCATTTATGGAAGAACTTTATTATTCGCTAAAAAACTCTAATAAAATTGTCACGATTTCATTGCCAGCAGAAACAGAAGACAACCCAAGGCATCCATTCTCAGGTGCATTTCAATACACTGTCTTAAGCCAATTTACAGATCAAGCATACGTATTGGCATACGATGAACACTTCTCGAATCCTGGTCCCATTGCATCAATAGGATTTGTCCGTAGCGTATTAGATTATGCCACAAAATCTATTGAACCGAAAAAAATTTGGCTTGGCATGGCAGTTTACGGCTACGACTGGGCAGAAGGTTCAAACTATCCCAGGACGTTATCTTACTTTGAAGCCATAGAGACAGCCAAAAATCTCGGTGCTAAAATTGAATATGATGAGGCCGCACAAGAATCCACGTACACTTATACAGTAGACTCCGTAAAGCACACAGTTTGGTTTGAAGATGCCAGAAGTTTTCAAGCAAAACTGCCGTTAGTCTCTCAATACGGCATATCAGGCATAGCTGTTTGGAGGCTGGGTCAAGAAGATCCTAATATATGGAACATTTTAAGCAGAATTTGATACATTTTATGGAACTTTTTCACACATCAATCGTCTAATAAATTGATGTAGAATACTAAAATAAAGAGGAGGTTTTTAGATGAAAAGGCTCTTGGCTATTTTAATAACTGTCATGTTTATCTTAACAGCAGCGATTCCTTCTGCAGTGCTTGCCCAAACAAACAGCAAAATTGAGCTTAAGCAGGCTATTGAAATTGCTAAAGAAAAGTTAAATCTTCCGACAGATGGGTATAGCTTTAACTCCAACTACTATGAAAGCGATGGCAATAAAACATGGTATTTAACATGGACATCCAGCACAAATGGTAGCATCACCGTAAACGTAAATGCTGATACAGGTGAGATAACAGGCTATAGCTTTTATAAACCTGACAATAGTTCAAATAGCGTCATACCTAAATACTCAAGAGATGACGCCAAAAAAGTAGCAGTCGACTTTTTAAACAAGATTATCCCAGAAAAGTTTAAAGAAACGAAAGAGCAGGAAAGCGAAGATTACCTGGGTCTAAGTCCAAAAATCGCATACAGCAACGCATATTCTTTCAATTTTGCGCAAGTGGTAAATGGAATCACATTTCAAGGAAATCACATAACTATAGAAGTAAACAAAAATACTTTAGAAGTTCAAGCTTACTACTTGACCTGGAATGACAATTACAACTTCCCCGATCCTAAATTAGCCATTTCAAAAGAAAAAGCTATTGAAATATACAAAAACAACAATAGCCTTAGATTGCAGTACAATGTAGTTTACAAAGATGTTTACAGAAACAATGACCCGAAACCGCAAGCAATATTAGTTTACGCACTTGTAAACAATCAGCCTATTGATGCCATAAGTGGTACAATCTTGCCACAAAATTATTACGGCCCCTTAATCGGTGGTACAGGTGGAATGGCTTCAAAATCAGCTAATTCGCAACCAGTCTTGTCTCCTGAAGAACAAAAAGCCGTAGACGACGTCTCAAAATACATCTCAAAGGACAAAGCCATCCAAATGGCAAAAGAAAAACTCCCCTTTACAATAGGGCCTCAGTACAACCTCACATCCTCCAATCTTTACAAAAATAGCTCAAATTCTGACAGTGCAATTTGGGATTTTAGTTGGTCCTACTCTGATGGAAGCAATTACAATTATGTATCAGCTTCAGTTGATGCTACAACAGGTGAATTAATGACATTTACAAGAAGCGACAGCAGTGAAAATAATGTTCAAGGGAAAACACCGAAGTACACGAAAGATCAATTAAAAGGCATAGCCGAAAAATACTTAATCAAGATACAGCCAGATAAATTCAAACAAACGGAATATCAAGACGTTCCAACATCTCCTTATGATAATTCGCCGTATATGTCATTTAATTACGTATATATGGCAAATGGCATACAATGTCCTTTTGATTCCATATATATAGGTGTCAATAAGTACACTGGCGACATAGTATCATACAGTTATAGCTGGATAGATCTAAATTTGCCAGACAGCAAAAATATAATAAGCCTTGACAATGCATACGATACTTTGTTTAAAAATAGCGACTTACAGCTTACCTACATCATCTACTACGCACCAGACAAAGTATATGATACGCCTCCACAAGATGTAAAACTTGTGTATCAAGTTAACAACTTCAATGGATTAATAGACGCTAAGACAGGGGCTTATGTCGATTTCTCAGGAAACCCAATCGAAAAGGATAAAAGCACCCAATTTACAGATATAGCTGGAAATTGGGCAGAGAAAGACATATTACTTCTATCACAATTCGGCATAGCAGACGGAAAAGATGGCAAATACATGCCAAATGACTATATACTACAAAAAGATTTTATAAAGATGCTGGTAAAATCGCTTCAGCCAAACAGCATAATAATACCTCTTAGCTCAAACGATAATGAAAACTACGATAATTACTACAACGTAGCAATTAACAATAAAATAATTACAGAAAATGAGAAAAAACCTGATTCTAAAGTGAGTCGGCAAGAGGCAGCAAAATTCATCGTTAGAAGCCTTGGCTTAAAATATGTTGCCGACATAAATGGCATCTACACATTAGATTTCTTAAAAGATGCCAATAACGTAGACAGTTCTTTAAAAGGATATGTGGCAATCGCTTATGGACTGGATTTGATGAAAGGCAATAATGGATACTTTAATCCAAACGGCAATCTTACCAGAGCTGAAACAGCGTCAATATTAGTCAGATATTTGAAAATAGAAAAATAGCAACAAAGGGCGCTCACCTAAGGCGCCCTTTATATTTCATAAGTCTCATGGCATTTAGTGTAACTATAAATACACTTGCCTCATGTACAAACATCCCAGATGCCAGAAATACATCACCATAAATTACACCTAACAAAAGCGCAAAGACTACAAATACTGAAAAGTGTATATTTTGCTTCATATTTTTTAATGTAGTTCTGCTTAAATCCACAGCAAAAGCTAATTTTTCAAGATTGTCATCTGTAAGCGTAATATTTGAAACATCATTTGCCACATCTGTTCCACTTAATCCCATAGATATGCCTATATCAGCGTATGCCAACGATGGCGCGTCATTTACACCATCACCTACCATCGCAACAATTCCTTCTTTTTTCAAGGATTTTAATATTTTTAATTTTTCGTCAGGCAAAAGCTCAGAAAAATACTCGTCCAAATCAAGCTGTTCTTTCACTTGCTTTGCAGTCCTTTCGTTGTCTCCTGTAAGCATGACAGTCTTTTTAATCCCCAATTTTTTAAGCTCTTTTATAGCATCAATAGAAGAACCTTTCACTTTATCAGAAATAGAAATAATACCGATAGCACTGTCATTTTTAGCCACAACAACAGGTGTTCTGCCTAATTCCTCTTCTCTTTTCATGTAATCTGACACAGTCAATATCTATTCCGTTATTTGCCATCAATTTGCGATTTCCCACATAATACGTGTCACCATTTATCTTGCCTTTGACTCCTTCGCCAGTAACTACGGCAAAATCATCTACATCAAAAATTTCTTCATCTATGCTGTAGGATGTGATAGCTTTTGCAATCGGATGTTCTGACTTTATCTCTAAACTTTTAGCAATTTTTAAAAGCTCATTTCTATTTGCTCCAGCCGATATGACATTTACAACGAAAGGCTTTCCTTCCGTCAATGTGCCTGTCTTATCAAAAGCTATTATATTTACTTTTCCAAGGTTTTCAAGATATTCTCCACCTTTAATTATGACACCATGCCTTGCAGCATTTCCTATAGCAGATACTACAGATATAGGTGTGGATATGACTAAAGCGCCGGGACAAGCTATTACGAGAAAAGTCAGTGCCATCATCAAATCCCTTTTTATCAAAAATGTTATAATCGATGCTATTATAACTGATGGCGTATAGTATTTTGAAAATTTTTCGATGAATTTTTGAGTAGGCGCTTTTTCTCCTTGCGCTTCTTCAACGAGATATAAAATTTTAGAAAATGTCGTATCTTCGCCAGAATTGACCGTTTCTACTTCAATATAGCCATTTTCATTTATAGTACCACTGTACACAAAACTTCCAACGCTTACATCTACAGGCATAGATTCACCTGTTATAGATGACTGATTTACCGATGCATTGCCTTTTACAACAAATCCATCTACAGGTATTTTTTCGCCGGGCTTTACAGCCACTATATCTTTAACTTTTACATCATCTGCAGTCACATCTTCTACATTACCATTTTTCACAACGTGAGCTATTTTTGGTGCCATGTCGAACAAATATTTAAGGGCATTCCTTGTCTTTTTAAGGATATATGATTCCAAAAAGCCTCCAAGCGAAAACAGAAATGTCACTGCTGCAGCTTCCCAATATTCACCGATTACTATTGCCCCTATTGCTGCAATCGATACAAGCAAATTTATGCTTATGATCTTGTACTTTAAAGATAATAAAGCACTTTTCAAGATATTATATCCAGAAACAGCCGCTGAAGCTAACATTAACATATTTGCCACAACTTTATAATCAAAAAATCTAAATAACCAGCTTAAAATTATGAAAATTGCAGCTAACAAAAGTGAAAATAGCTTTTTATCCTTCATATGCATAATTTTGCACCTCCTTCTTAAAAATAAGTCGAGCAAAAGCCCGACATCATGGTTAAATTTTAGACGCTGTATCCAAAATCTTTTATAACCTTCTTTATATCGTCAAGTGTTATGACTTCATCGTCAAATTTCACCTTAACAGAGCCAGTTGTAAAAATCACTTTGGCTTCTTTTACACCTTTTTGCGCGGCTAAAGCCTGTTCGATTTTTTTGCTGCAATCTGGGCAGCTAAGCCCTTCAACGATAAATTTTACTTCTTTCATCATTAAAACCATCTCCTCTTAATTTTTACTACACATTAATAATAAAACTTTTCTTCAAAATTTTATGTGATCCTGATCAAATTTCTTTAAAATCATCAATATCTTTAATTAGTATTTCCCTGTTTGATAAAAATTCTATTATCCCTTCATATTCCAATTCTCTTAATTTTCTGCTAACAGTTTCCCTGGTGGTACCGGCTAAATTCGCCAGATCTTCTCTGCTTAAATAAAGTCTTAATTTAATACCGTTTATATCTTTTACTCCATCTTTTTTGGCAAGCCTATAAATGATGGACATAAGACGCTTTTTAACATCTTCTGTAGTCAGATCTTTAAGGAGCAGCTCAAGGCTTTTAATTCTTTCATTCAAATAATTCATGATTTTAAAGGCGATAGCCGGATTTTTTGATATTATCTTCATAAAGTCATCTTTTGACAAAATGCACATCCTTACATTTTCCATAGCTTCAGCGTAAAATGTGGATTTTTGCTCTTTAAATATACTATTTTCTCCAAAAGTATCACCATCTTTTAAAATATACAATATCTGTTCTTTGCCATCTGAATTTATCTTGTAAATCTTTATTTTCCCACTGTGAATTATGTATATTTGTTCTAAGATGTCACCTTCATTCAGTATGATGTCTCCCTTTTTATAGAAGCATTCCTTTGTCAGATCGGATACGAGTTTCAATTCATCGTCATTTAGTTCATTAAAAATATGTACCACCTGAGCACAATATTTACATTCCATACCAACACCTCCGCATTTAGTATAACAAAATCAAGATAAAATTCTGTGATTATAATCAATTTTCATAAAAAAATCGCTCTTAAATTCCAGAGCGACTTAATAAATTATTGCTTTTTATATATTGCCCGTTCTCCACCGATTAATTTGGGCCGCGTCTTAGCAGCCACTATCGTAGCATCGCCTATTTTGCTATGCTTTAACCTAACTGGAACAGCAACAGGCCTTAAGTGCATGCCGATTAACACAAGTCCTATGTCAAGCCCCGCATGTCCTAATCCTTTCAAGCTCTCCACCATAACTGGTTTTTCAAATACACTGTAAGAATAAGTCTGCAATGAACCTCCTGCATGTACTTGAGGTATCACAGATACTTCCTCAAGATTGTACTTTATCATAGCATCTTCTTCTACAAGAAGTGCCCTGTTTAAATGTTCGCATCCCTGTACAGCCAAATACAAATTTCTCTTCTTTAAAGAATCTAAAATCGGATCAACAATCGCTTTCGCTATATCAAGGCTTCCAGACGTTCCAACTTTTCGGCCTATGACCTCACTCGTGCTGCCACCTAATACAAAAAGGCCACCGCTTTTTACATCGGCTATATCTAAAAGCTCTTCAATGACTTCCTTCGTCTCAATTTTTATTTCATTTATGTCCAAGTAAAACACCTCCAACTCATATCATGTTTTAATTTATTGTATCACAGTATACATCAAAATCATATAATATTTCAGAAAAAGTCTAATGGGAGCATTCCTGTAATAAAGAAATATAAGATTTGAAATAAAAAGTACCTCCTGATAAAATACAAGATGTCGATTGTTCATGAACACGACTCTCAAATAACAAGGAGGTACCTAATATGAAGTATAACCAAAATACAAAAATAATGCAAATAACAGAAAAGACATTAATTGTAGGTGTAGACATTGCTAAAGAGATACATCACGCTAGAGCTTTCGATTTCAGAGGAATAGAATACGGTAAGCGTATTGAATTTAGCAATGACATTGATGGAATGAAAAGATTTTTAAAATGGGCTGCAGATATTATGAATAAAAGCAACAAAGAGCATCTTATGGTTGGCATGGAACCAACAGGYCATTATTGGCT
>NZ_BBKT01000016.1 GCF_000747665.1 Thermoanaerobacterium saccharolyticum
GCATATTTTAATGTGACAATTTCAGAAGAAAAATTAGCAGAGATAAAAGAAGAAATAAAACTATCAGCAGCTGATGTAAACAAAAAACAGAAAAAAGCAAAGACATATCACATACAAAGAGGCGGTATGCCGTTTGAAGGTTGTGCAATGACAAACAGTCGAAAAGCAATAAGGGAAATACTCAGATACAAATGCTTAAGTGAACTAAAAGTCATATAAAAGGTGCAATATAAAAAGAAGAATAGAGCAAAAACAATTGCACGAAAATTCACAATATGTTAAACATTATGCGGATAACATTTGAAGAAAAAAATTTGCCAACAACTACTTGACACAAACAATAAATTAACTATTGTTTACACACTTTCTTTTGTGTAATAAAATAATTGTATACAGTATACGGGTGATTTTTATGGTTATTACTGTTTGCGTAGGTAGTTCGTGCCACCTGAAAGGTTCCTACGATGTTATAAACAAATTAAAAGAAATGATTAGAGATTACGGTATTGAGGACAAAGTGGAGTTAAAAGCTGATTTTTGCATGGGCAATTGCTTAAGGGCAGTTTCTGTAAAAATTGATGGCGGTACGTGTTTATCAATTAAACCAAATAACGTTGAAAGATTTTTTAAAGAACATGTTTTAGGTGAGCTAAAATGAGCGTCATTAATTTCAAAGAAGCCAATTGCAGAAACTGCTATAAATGCATTAGAAATTGCCCTGTCAAAGCGATAAAAGTCAATAATGAACAGGCTGAAATCATAGAATACAGGTGTATAGCATGCGGAAGATGCTTAAATATCTGTCCTCAGAATGCAAAAACAGTTAGATCAGACATAGAAAGAGTTCAATCTTTTTTAAATAAAGGAGAAAAAGTTGCTTTCACCATAGCTCCATCATATCCTGCCCTTGTTGGGCACGATAGTGCTTTGAACTTTTTAAAGGCTTTAAAAAGTTTAGGAGCCGAAATGATAGTTGAGACATCGGTAGGTGCTATGCTTATATCTAAGGAGTATGAAAGGTATTATAATGATTTGAAATATGACAATCTTATTACTACTTCGTGTCCATCCGTAAATTATTTGGTTGAAAAATACTATCCTGATCTTATAAAATGCCTTGTGCCAGTTGTATCGCCGATGGTGGCTGTTGGAAGGGCTATAAAAAATATACACGGTGAAAGCGTGAAAGTCGTATTTATAGGTCCGTGCCTTGCTAAAAAAGCAGAAATGAGCGATTTTAGCTGTGAAGGCGCTATAGATGCTGTATTGACTTTTGAAGAAGTAATGAATTTGTTCAGCACAAATAAAATAGATATTGAATGCATGGAAGAGCATTTAGAAGATGTTGACTCTGAAAGCCGATTTAAGCTGTATCCAATAGAGGGTAAAACCATTGATTGCATGGATGTTGATTTGAATTTAAGAAAATTTATCTCTGCATCATCGATAGAAAATGTGAAAGATATTTTAAATGATTTAAGAGCTGGCAATCTACACGGGTATTGGATAGAAGCTAATGCATGTGATGGAGGTTGCATCAATGGCCCTGCATTTGGAAAGTTAGAAAGTGGTATTGCAAAAAGAAAAGAAGAAGTTATAAGCTATTCTCGCATGAAAGAGAGATTTAGCGATGATTTCAGCGGCGTTACCAATTTTTCCTTAGATTTAAGCAGAAAGTTTATTGATTTAAGTGACAAATGGAAAATGCCAAGTGAGATGGAGATAAAAGAGATATTATCGAAGATTGGCAAGTTTTCTGCAGAAGACGAATTGAATTGCGGTGCATGTGGCTATGACACTTGCAGGGAAAAGGCTATTGCAGTCTTTAACGGAATGGCAGAACCGTATATGTGCTTGCCATATATGAGAGGGAGGGCTGAAACGCTGTCCAATATCATAATAAGTTCTACTCCCAATGCTATAGTTGCAGTTAATAATGAATATGAAATTCAAGATATGAATAGAGCGTTTGAGAAGATGTTTTTGGTAAATTCAGCCGTGGTTAAAGGTGAAGATTTATCGTTGATCTTTGATATATCTGATTTCGTAGAGGTTATTGAAAATAAGAAAAGCATTTTTAACAAAAAAGTTTCATTTAAAAATTACGGAATCATAGCGTTGGAAAGCATCTATTATTTGGAAGAATATAAAATTGCCATTGGAATTTTCACAGATATAACAAAGATGGAAAAACAAAAGGAGAGCTTCTCAAAGCTCAAAAGGGAAAACTATCAATTGGCGCAGCAAGTGATAGATAGACAGATGAAGGTTGCACAAGAGATAGCAAGCTTGTTAGGAGAAACAACTGCGGAGACAAAAGTGATACTGACTAAGATGAAAGATATGCTGTTAAATCAAGGTGATGATGAATGAGTCATTACATCGATATTGCACATGCGTCATTGAATAAATACGATGAAGAACTGTGTGGAGATAGTGTTCAAATAATAAGAAAGAAAGATTATGCAATGGCGGTTATGGCAGATGGCCTTGGTAGTGGTGTTAAGGCGAATATTCTATCTACTTTGACAACGCGAATTGTGTCAAAAATGCTGGATATGGGTTCTGAACTAAAAGATGTGGTAGAAACGGTGGCTGAGACATTGCCAATATGCAAAGAAAGGAATATAGCGTATTCCACATTTACTGTTGTCTCCATATATGGGAATAACGCTCATTTAGTTGAATATGACAATCCATCGGTGTTTTATTTTAAGAATGGTGTGCATAAGAAGATTGACAGAAAATGTGTTGAAATAGGTGATAAAAAAATCTTTGAAAGCAGTTTCAGATTGGATTTGAATGATGCGCTGATAGTTGTATCTGATGGAGTAATTCATGCAGGCGTAGGAGGAATATTAAATCTTGGTTGGCAATGGGATAATGTTAAGCAATATTTATCAAAAGTATTGGAAGTTTACAGCGATGCATCAGATATCTGTTCACAGCTTATAACAACCTGTAATAATTTGTATAAAAATAGGCCAGGCGATGATACAACTGCGATAGTGATAAAAGTTAACGAATCGAAAAAAGTTACAGTAATGGTAGGACCGCCGATTTTAAAGAATATGGATGAATGGGTTGTTAAAAAACTCATGAAAAGTGAAGGCTTAAAGGTAGTATGTGGTGGTACTGCTGCAAAAATTGTAAGCAGAATTTTGAATAAAGATGTAATTACATCTACAGAGTATATTGATCCTGATATACCTCCTTATGCACATATTGATGGGATTGATCTGGTGACAGAAGGCGTATTGACTTTAAGAAAGACTGTTGAAATTTTCAAAGAATATATGAATGATAAAGACTCAAATTTGTTGAGATTTTCAAAAAAAGATGCTGCAACTCGATTATTTAAAATTTTAAATTACGCTACTGACGTAAATTTTTTAGTAGGTCAGGCTGTGAACAGTGCCCATCAAAATCCCGATTTTCCATCCGATCTTAGAATAAAGGTCAGGATTGTGGAAGAACTTATAAGCTTATTAGAGAGATTAAATAAAAATGTGGAAGTAAATTATTTTTAGAAAGGATGGATTGCCTTGTTTAAGTTTAACACAGATGTTCAGATGTTGAAGTACGAGGTGCTTTATAATGTTGCTAAATTGACGCTTGAAGATAGGCTTGAAGATGAATACGACGAAATACCTTATGAAATAATACCAGGAACAAAACCGAGATTTAGGTGCTGCGTGTATAAGGAAAGGGCTATAATTGAGCAGAGAACTAAAGTTGCAATGGGGAAAAATTTAAAGCGTACTATGAAACATGCAGTCGACGGTGAAGAGCCGATAATTCAAGTTTTAGATATTGCCTGTGAGGAGTGTCCTATTAAAAGGTATCGTGTAACTGAAGCTTGTAGAGGGTGTATTACTCATAGGTGTACAGAAGTATGTCCAAAAGGAGCTATAACGATAATAAATAAAAAGGCAAACATCGATTACGACAAGTGTATAGAATGTGGCAGGTGCAAAGATGTGTGCCCATACAATGCCATTTCTGACAATTTGAGGCCATGTATTAGATCTTGTTCAGCAAAAGCCATAACTATGGATGAAGAATTGAAAGCTGCCATAAATTACGAAAAATGTACTTCGTGTGGTGCTTGTACATTGGCATGTCCATTCGGAGCTATAACTGATAAGTCTTATATTGTAGACATTATAAGGGCGATTAAGAGCGGGAAAAAAGTTTATGCATTGGTAGCACCAGCCATAGCATCCCAATTTAAGGATGTAACTGTAGGACAGATAAAATCTGCTTTGAAAGAATTTGGCTTTGTTGATGTGATTGAAGTAGCCCTTGGCGCAGATTTTGTAGCTATGGAAGAGGCAAAAGAATTCAGCCATAAAATAAAAGACATAAAAGTCATGACGAGTTCATGCTGTCCTGCATTTGTGGCACACATAAAGAAAAGTTATCCTGAGCTATCGCAAAATATATCGACAACAGTATCTCCAATGACAGCTATATCAAAATACATCAAAAAAAAACGATCCTATGGCAGTGACAGTATTTATAGGTCCATGTACTGCAAAGAAATCGGAAGTCATGAGAGATGATGTAAAGGGCATAACGGATTTTGCCATGACATTTGAAGAAATGGTTGCTGTGTTGGATGCGGCAAAAATAGACATGAAAGAACAGCAAGATGTGGAAGTGGATGATGCTACGCTTTTTGGAAGAAAGTTTGCAAGATCGGGAGGCGTCTTAGAGGCTGTGGTTGAAGCCGTTAAAGAAATAGGTGCAGATGTTGAAGTAAACCCTGTAATATGCAATGGACTTGATGAATGTAACAAGACATTGAAAATAATGAAAGCTGGCAAATTGCCAAATAATTTTATAGAAGGCATGGCTTGCATTGGAGGATGTATAGGCGGTGCAGGCGTAATAAATAACAATGTAAATCAGGCAAAATTGGCTGTTAACAAATTTGGTGATTCATCTTATCATAAAAACATAAAAGATAGAATCAGCCAATTTGACACTGATGACGTCGAGTTTCATGTTGACAGTGGTGAAGATGAGTCAAGTGAAACATCGTTTAAAGAAGCTTAGGAGTTTTAAAAATAAGGGGTCCATCTATGGGGCCCTAAATTTTTGTTGAAATATATGTCCTTATTAACATATAATATATTTGAATTACATAAAAATGTGAGGACTGATATGTATGGAGGTATATCTTGACAATAGCGCCACCACGAAAGTTCGTAGAGAAGTAGTTGAAAAAATGGTTGAAGCAATGGAAGTCGAATATGGCAATCCATCGTCGGCACATCGTAAAGGATATAATGCAGAAAAGATATTGTCTAAGTCCAGAGAAGATGTAGCGAAATTATTAGGGTGTGAATCACATGAAGTATTTTTCACATCAGGCGGGACTGAATCAAATAATTTGGCTATACGTGGTATTGTGCATAGCATGAAAAGAAATGGCAATCATCTAATAACCACAAAAATCGAACATCCATCTGTATTGAACGTAATGAAGCAGCTTGAAGAAGAAGGTTTTGATGTCACTTATCTTGATGTGGATAATCATGGATATGTAGACTTGGATGAACTAAAAAATGCTATAAATGACAGGACGATTTTGATGTCTATAATGGCTGTCAACAATGAGATAGGCACTATAGAACCATTGGATGAGATTGCTAAATTAAAACAAAGGAAAGATAAATTTTATTTTCACGTTGATGGTGTACAGGCAGTAGGGAGAATTAATATTGATTTAAAAAATATTAACATAGACCTTTTGTCTATAAGCGGTCATAAAATGCATGGGCCAAAAGGCATAGGCGCTCTGTACGTAAAAAAGGGAACTAAAATTAAACCTATTTTGTACGGTGGAGGACAAGAAGCCAATTTAAGGTCAGGGACTGAAAATATGCCAGGTATCGTGGGACTTGGTGAGGCATGTCGATTTATGAAGGACAATTTTATTGAATACGAGGGTAAACTTAGAGCATTAAAGAAAAGATTGTACGATGGTATAAAAAGTGAGATTCCTGATAGTCACTTAAATGGTCCTGACATCGACGACGGTGCTCCTCAAATATTAAATATATCCTTTTTAGGTGTAAGAGGTGAGGTGCTGCTTCACGCTTTGGAAGAAGAGGGCATATATGTGTCAACTGGCTCTGCTTGTTCATCTCACAAAAATACTGAAAGCCATGTATTAAAGGCTATAGGACTAAATCACGAATACATTGAAGGTGCAATTAGATTTTCACTGAGCGTATTTAATACAGAGGAAGAAATAGATTATGCTATTCAAATTTTAAAGGAGAAAGTGAATTTCTTAAGGAGATACAAAAGGAGGTAAAAATGGAGGTTATTCTTATAAAGTACGGCGAGTTAGCTTTAAAAGGCGATAATAGATCTTTTTTCGAAAATAAACTTGTTAGAAATATTAAAGAAGCTTTAAAAAGCTTTGATGGGGTTAAAGTTGAGAAGACACATGGAAGAATATATGTAGAAACAAGCAATAATGCAAAAGAAGCTATTGATAAACTTAAAAAGGTATTTGGAATAGTTGGGATAACAATAGCTAAAAAAGTGGAATTGGACCTTAATGAGATATACGATTCAGCAATTGAGGTTATGCGACATTATTCAGGTAAAAGTTTTAAAGTGGAGACTAGGAGACCTAATAAATCATTTCCTTATGAAAGCATCGAAATAAGCAGAATGATTGGAAGCGAAATACTTAAAAACATCGATGACGTTCATGTTGATGTTCACAACCCTGATGTAGTTTTGAATGTGGAAATAAGGGAGAAGGCGTATTTATACTCTGATACGGTAGATGGAATCGGAGGAATGCCCATAGGTACTAATGGAAAAGCTGTGGTTTTATTATCAGGCGGAATTGATAGCCCTGTTGCAGCATGGATGATGATGAAAAGAGGAGTAGAAGTAGAAGCTGTGTATTTTCACAGTCCACCTTATACACAGGAGCGTGCAAAGGACAAAGTAATTGATTTGTGCAAAAAACTTTCAGAGTATGGGCAAGATATATATTTGCATGTGGTGAATTTTACAGATTTTCAACTGGAAATATACGACAAATGTCCTCCGAAATTGACTACTATTATAATGAGAAGGATGATGATGAGAGTCGCAGAAAATATTGCCCTTAAGTACGGGGCAAAAGCGCTTATAACAGGCGAAAGCTTAGGACAAGTTGCCAGCCAAACCATAGAAAGCTTGTACTGTACAAATGCAGTGACACACATGCCAGTGTTCAGACCACTTATTGGAATGGACAAAAGCGAAATTGTTGAAATTTCTAAAAAAATCGGGACATACGATATATCTATAAGGCCGTATGAAGACTGCTGCACCATATTCGTTCCGAAACATCCTATTATAAAGCCGAATTTAGATGAAGTCATCAAAGGGGAGAAAGAATTAGATTATGAACAATTCATCAGCAGTCTTGAAATAGATGAGATAAAAGTAAAAAGCTGAAAAATCCCATAGATATTAATCTATGGGATTTTATACGTTAAATCTAAATACTATTATATCTCCATCTTCTACGACATAATCTTTTCCTTCTAATCTCATCAATCCCTTCTCTTTTGCTGGAGTTTCTCCACCTGATTCGACGTAATCTTTATACGATATTACTTCAGCACGTATAAAGCCCTTTTCAAAATCTGAGTGTATTTTGCCGGCGGCTTGTGGCGCCTTTGTACCTTGTTTAATAGTCCAGGCTCTGACTTCTTTTGGCCCTGCTGTAAAAAATGTAATAAGCCCTAAAAGAGAATATCCATGACGAATTATATTGTTTAATCCAGGTTCTTCTAATCCGTATTCGGAAAGCAATTCATATTTTTCTTCATCTGAAAGGGACGAAAGTTCTTCTTCTATTTTTGCTGATATTACAATAACATCTGATTTCTCATTTTTTGCAAACTCTTTAAGCTTCTTAACATATTCATTTTCGTTTTTAGATATAAGATCGTCTTCTGATATATTGGCTGCATACATAACAGGCTTTGATGTAAGAAGCATAAGTTGATTTACAAAGGATAATTCCTCATCATCAAAGTCCATTGTGCGTATAGGCTTACCATCATCTAATGTCTTTTTGATTTTTTCCAACACATTCAATTCGAATGCAGCAGTTTTATCGTTTTTAGCATATTTGGAAGTCTTTGCAATTCGCTTTTCAACAACTTCCAAATCAGCCAGTATAAGCTCCAATGTTATTATTTCGATGTCTCTTATTGGATCAATGCTGCCTTCAACGTGAGTTATGTTGCTGTCATCAAAGCATCTAACAACATTTAATATTGCATCGACTTCTCTTATGTGTGATAAAAATTTATTGCCTAACCCTTCGCCTTTACTGGCGCCCTTTACTAAACCTGCTATGTCGACAAATTTTATCGTGGCAGGTATTATCTTTTGAGGATTTACGATTTTTGCCAGCTCATTAAGCCTTTTGTCGGGTACAGATACAATTCCTACATTAGGTTCTATTGTACAAAAAGGATAATTTGCACATTCGGCGCCTGCTTGTGTTATGGCATTGAAAATTGTACTTTTTCCAACATTAGGCAGACCAACTATTCCTATTTCCATTTGTATTCCTCCGTTTTTTAAAATCAAGAAAAAATTTTTTCTAAATGTATCAAATAGAATTATATATGAAAAACTATAAAACTTCAAACTAATAATTGGATATTATTTACATTGATTATTGTATTAAATTGACTTCATCTGAGCAAAATATTGATTGGAGGTGTTTGAATTGAAAAATAGCAAAAAAATTTTTTTAATACTTTTAGCATTGATAATGGCATTGTCTATATCTTTGACGGGTTGCAAGGCATCTAAAAAGCCATCGCCAACAAGATATACTCCTACGACACCTAGGACGACACCAGCTCCGTCACCAGGCATGACTACTCCTGCACCGTCAAGAGTGCCGACGACACCAACTCCAACAACACCTGCACCTACTACACCGACTCCAGCGAAAAAGCCGGTTCCACAAAGCGTGAGAGCAGCAAAAATAGCCAGCAATGTGGCAAAACTTCCTGAAGTAAACAAGGCTACTGTAGTTATATCTGGAAATATTGCTATCGTAGGTATTGACATGAAGGCCAGCGTCCAAGGCACTAATGAGACGCAGGTTAAGAAAAAAGTAGAGAAAACAGTGAGAGATACTGATAAAGGGATAAAGAATGTATCTGTAACATCTGATCCTGATCTATATACGAGGATAAACAATATCGCAAAAGGAATAGCAGCCGGAAGACCATTATCTGAATTTACTAAACAGATAACGGAGATACTAAAAAGGATAACGCCAAGTGCATAATATAAACCTGGGGAAACCCGGGTTTATGTTTTGTTGACATATTCGTATTTTTTAAATATAATTAGGTCAACTGGATTATTATAGAAGGAGTGAAAAATATGTCCATCATAAAGGAAAACATAGCAAATGGCATTGAGCTATATGTCAATAAGCTTAATAAGTTTAAGACAGTGACAATTAATATATATATAAGCAATAAATTAAGCCATGAAACAGCAAAATTTGCATTGCTGCCATCGGTCTTAAGGAGAGGAAGCTTTAACTTTAAAACGTACAAAGAGATAACAAAACATTTAGAAGATCTTTATGGTGCTATGTTTGCTTATTCGATTTATAAAAAAGGCGAGAGGCAGATTGCACAGTTTAATATGGAGATTGTAGATAGTACATATTTAAAAGAAGATATATTGGAAGAAAGCGTTAAGTTTATATCGGATGTACTTTTAAATCCGTTAATATTAAATGATGGTTTTGAACAATCATATGTGCAGCAAGAAAAAGAAAAACAGAAAAATCTTATTAATTCTCGCATAAATGAAAAGACAAAATACGCCGTTGAAAGGTGTATAGAGGAAATGTGCAAGGATGAAGATTACTCAATTTATGAGCTTGGAAATGTAGATGATGTGGATAAAATAGATGAAAAAAATCTTTATGAGTTTTATAAAAAGGCAATTAAAAGGCTTCCGATAGATATATTTGTCGTAGGCAATGTGGACGTAGATAAAGTGAAAGAGTTTTTCAACAAGCACTTTAAAATAGAGAGAACGAATGTAGAAGTGATTCCAGATACGCCTATATTAAGAAAGATCGATAAGGTAAAATATGTAGAAGATAAACTTGATGTTACTCAAGGCAAGCTGACTTTAGGGTACAGGACAAATGTAAATCCATGGGACGAAGAGTATTTTCCACTTTTAATATTAAGCGGTGTTTTAGGAGGAGGGCCTTTCTCTAAACTTTTTATGAATGTTAGAGAAAGAGAAAGCCTTGCATATTATGCTCAGACAAGGTTAGAAAGATTTAAAGGATTAATGCTTGTAATGTCAGGCATTGAAATTAAAAACTACGAAAAAGCATTGGAGATAATACAAAAGCAAGTAGATGAGATAAAATCATGCAACATATCTGATTATGAATTTAATTCGTCTGTGAAAGCCTTAGTTTCCTCGCTTAATTCAATAAAAGACAGTGGAACACAATTGGCAGATTTTTATTTATCACAGAAACTTTCACATACAGATTACAGCATAGATGATTTTATAAAGAAGATAGAAAAAGTTACCATAAATGACATCGTAGACGTCTCTAAGAAGTTGCAATTAGACACTGTTTATTTCATGACAAAAAATGAGGAGTGATATGAAATGTTGGAAATATTTAATGACTTAATAAAAGAGAAAATGTACAAATATGAACATAAAAGTGGCTTGAATGTTTTCGTAATGCCTAAGAAAGGGTTTATAAAACAATATGCCATTTTTGCGACTCATTACGGTTCTAACGATAGAGAATTTATAATTCCTGGTGAAAGTGAACCTACGCATGTGCCAGACGGGATTGCTCATTTTTTAGAGCATAAAATGTTTGAAGAAGAAAGTGGAAGTATATTTGAAGAGTTTTCTAAGAATGGGGCTTCTGCAAATGCTTATACAAATTTTACAACTACTGCTTATTTGTTTTCATGCACAGACAATTTTTACAGTAATTTAAGACTTCTTTTGGATTTTGTCCAAAGGCCTTATTTTACAGATGAAAATGTTGAAAAGGAGAAAGGCATAATAGCCCAAGAAATTCGCATGTATGATGATGATCCGTCTTGGAGGCTGTTTTTCAATATGTTAGGCGGATTGTATCACGTACATCCTGTCAAGATAGATATTGCCGGTACTATTGAATCTATATCGAAAATTGACAAAGATATTTTGTATAAATGTTACAATACATTTTACCATCCTTCAAATATGGTGTTGTTTGTGATTGGCGATATTGACGTGGATAAAGTTGCAGAAATCGTAAATGATAGTGTTAAATCAAAGAAAAGAGATGGTCATATAAAACGCATTTATCCTGATGAGCCGACTAAAATAAACAAGAATTACGTAGAACAGAAAATGTCCGTTTCGATGCCGCTATTTAATATTGGATTTAAAGACAATGACATAGGTTATGGAGGAAAGAGGTTACTTAAAAGGGACATAACTACACAGATTTGCTTAGAGATTTTAGCTGGCAGAAGCTCTGACTTGTATGAAGAACTTTATAATGATGGGCTTATTGATACAACTTTTGATGTGGAGTACGTAGGTGAAGTAGATCATGGATATTCTATAATAGGCGGGCAATCTGTAGATCCTGAAGCTGTGAAAAAGGCTCTTATAGCTAAAATTTCATCCATCTATAAAGTAGACGATGCTGATTTCTATAGAATCAAGAGGAAGTTGCTGGGCCGATTTATAAAATCATTTAATTCTGTTGAAAGCATTGCACACAACTTTATATCGTATTACATGAAAGACATTAATATTTTAGATTTTACGTCTGTTATAGAAGATATAACTCCTGATGATGTATTAGATAGGTTTAAGACATATTTTAATGAAGACAACTGTGTACTGTCGATAGTAAAGCCATAAAGGTATAATTTTTGATAACGAGTCATACTCGTTATTTTTTTGTGAAAAAATTTTTAATTTGTTGAAGGATTTTTGAGTTTTATATAGAATAAACATAATAAGTGGTTTAAAGTGGTGCAAAGTGGTTAGAAGTGTAACAGAAATGGGTGTTCGGTATGCTGATGGGGCAATATGAACATACAATAGATCAAAAAGGGAGAGTTTTTATACCTGCCAAGTTCAGGGATGAACTGGGGTATAAATTTGTGTTGACGCGAGGGCTTGACAATTGCCTTTTTGCTTACTCTTTGTCAGAGTGGTCAAATATTGAGGCAAAGCTAAAGACGCTGCCACTTAACAGAAAAGATGCCAGAGCGTTTACCAGATTTTTCTTAGCAGGCGCCACTGAATGCGAAATAGACAAGCAGGGAAGAGTATTAATACCGAACATCTTGAGAGAACATGCAAAAATTGAGAAAGAAGTCATAATAATTGGGGTATCGTCAAGAGTAGAGATTTGGAGCAAAGAAGTATGGATGGAATATTCAAATAATATTGATGTTTCTTTTGAAGATGTTGCAGAACATTTAGATGACTTAAACATATAAGGTGATTTTTATGGATTTCAAACATGAAAGCGTGTTGTTGCAAGAGACTATTGAATATTTAGAAATTAAGCCTGATGGTATCTATGTAGATGGAACTTTAGGCGGCGGTGGTCACTCAAGGGAGATATTAAGACGGCTTGATAAGGGAAAATTAATCGCAATCGACAGAGACATGGATGCCATAAAGGCTGCATCTATTAGGCTTAAAGACTTTAATAATGCAATGTATATTCATGGCAATTATAAGGATATAAAAGATATATTAAAAAAAATGCGGGATTAAGAGCATAGATGGGGCTTTATTAGACCTTGGAGTATCTTCATATCAATTAGATGAGGCGCAAAGGGGATTTTCTTACATGCACGATGCCCCGCTTGATATGAGAATGGACAAAGAAAGTGACATTACAGCAGAGTATGTTGTAAACAATTATTCAGAAGATGAAATTGCAAAGGTAATTTCTGATTATGGTGAAGAATTATGGGCCAAACGAATTGCAAAGTTTATCGTTGAAGAAAGAAGGAGAAAACCTATTAAGACCACATTTGAGTTAGTAGACATAATAAAGAAAGCAATACCTGCATCAAAGAGGAGGACAGGACCGCATCCTGCAAAAAGAACATTTCAAGCCATAAGGATTGAAGTCAATGAAGAACTTAAGGGGCTTGGAGACGCTGTTGTCGATTTTGTAGATGTAATGAATCCAGGTGGAAGAATTGCAATCATAACATTCCATTCGTTAGAAGATCGAATAGTAAAAAATACTTACAAAAAACTGGAGGATCCGTGTACATGTCCTAAGAATTTGCCATGTACATGTGGGAAAAAACCAATAATAAAGATTGTTACTAAAAAACCCATTGTACCAAATGAAGATGAAATAAGAGTAAACCCAAGATCTCGAAGTGCAAAACTAAGAGTTGCAGAAAAACTGCTGTTCTAAAGTATAAGGGGGAAGAATAAATTGGTATTAGAAAAGCACGATTACGATTATGAGCTAAAGCCGTATTATGAAGAAGATAAAGGAAAAAAACCCAAAAAGAATAGAAAACTTAAAAATCTTGCAGTGATAGTTTTTGTAGGTGTCTTAAGCATCACCGTTTTGTTTAGGTATGCATTGATCTATCAAAAATCTGTTGCATTAAGCAGCGTAGAGGCGAAAGCCAGTGAAATAGAAAAATTAAACCAGCAGTTAAAAGTCCAAATTGCTTCAATGAGCGATCTACAGAGGATAGAGGAAATAGCGAGAAATCAGTTAGGAATGGTAGAGCCTGATAAAGGGCAGATAGTCTACATGAATATTGGCAAACAAAACCAAGTCGCTGAGAAAAAAACAGATGATGAAAATAGAAATAAAACCTTTCTTGGGAGGATTTTGGGACTGCTGGTGAGATAGGAGGGATTTTAAATATCGCCAAGCATTTCTACCAAAAAAAGGATTTTATTTTTACTGTTTTTTTCTATACTTATAATTTGTGTTCTCATTGTTAGGCTTTTTTGGATACAGATAGTAAAAAGCGATGAATTTCAAAAGCTTGCCATACCTCAGTGGACATTAGATGTTTCAGTTACGCCAAAACGCGGCTTAATATTAGACAGAAATGGAAAGTCGCTTGCTGAAAGCGCAAGTTCAAACAAAGTTAGTATAATACCAAAAGAATTGAAGGAAAACCAAAAAGATGAAGTTGCATCAAAGCTTTCAGAGATCTTGAAAATAGACAAAGAAGACATACTTAAAAAGATAAATAACAAAAATGTGCAAGAGGTATTGATAGCAAGGAGAATTGATGATGATGCGGCTAACAAGATAAGAAAATTAAATCTATCTTGTATTGTAATATCTGGAGATACAAAAAGATATTATCCAGAAAAGAATTTAGCTTCCCACATACTTGGGTTTACAGGTGTAGATAATCAAGGACTGGATGGAATCGAGTCGGTGTACGACAGCTATTTAAGAGGAACACCTGGAAGGATTTCATCGCCAGTTGATGCTTTAGGCAGGAAAATGGGGAACGGTGAAGAAGAATACATTCCACCAATAGATGGTTATAATGTTGTTTTGACGATTGATTCAAACATACAACATTTTGCAGAGAAGGCACTTGATGATGCGTATGCACATACTAAGCCGACAAAAGGTGCTGTTGCAATTGTAATGGATCCTAAGACAGGTGATATTTTAGCTATGGCATCAAGGCCTGATTACGATCCAAACAACCCATTTGCAGGTCCCAAAAGCGATTGGTTTAAAAATTGGAGAGATAAGGCTATATCGGATGCTTATGAACCTGGTTCAGTTTTCAAGACAGTTACGGCATCAGCAGCATTGGAGGAAGGTGTTGTTGGCTTAAACGAGCAATTTTATGATCCAGGGTATATCATGGTTGCAGGGCAGAGGATAAATTGCTGGGCCACACATTATAGCGAAACATTTGTACAAGGAGTCCAAAATTCCTGTAACGTCGTCTTTGCGACGATTGCTCAAAGGCTTGGAGTAGACAAATTGTACAAGTACATTCATGAATTTGGCTTTGGAGAAACCACCGGCATAACATTGCCTGGAGAAGCACCGGGCCTTGTAATGAAAGAAAAAGATGTAGGCCCTGTAGAGCTTGCTACAAACTCATTTGGACAGGGAATTGCGGTTACGCCACTTCAAATGATACGAGCAGTTTCAGCGATAGTAAATGGCGGGAAATTGATGGAGCCTCATATAGTCAAGGAGATAGTCGATTCTGATGGAAAACCTATAAAAGAATTCAAACCAACTGTAATAAGGCAAGTGATATCCGAAAAAACGTCAGCTACAATGAGGCAGATACTTGAAAGCGTAGTATCTGAAGGCACAGGTAAGGCAGGTTACATAGAAGGGTATGATGTTGGAGGGAAAACAGGCACTACAGAAAAATATACGCCTGGGAAATACGTGGCTTCATACGTCGGATTTGCACCTGCCGAAGATCCAAAAGTGATAGCACTTGTGGTGATTGATGAACCTAATGCCGAGACCCACTTTGGGAGTGCGTTAGCAGGACCTGTAGTAAGAAGCATATTGTACGACACGTTGACTTACTTAAATGTAAAACCAAGAGGCATTGTAGCGAAGCCGCTTGTAAAAGTCCCAGATGTGAGGAATTTAAACTTGAATGAAGCTCAAAATGCTTTATTAAAAGATAAGCTGCAGTTTTCCATCGAAGGAACTGGGAATACGGTTGTAGATCAAATGCCTAAACCTGGGGCAATGGTAGAAGAAGATTCGCAAATTGTCTTGTATTTGAATGAATACAATAATAGTGGAAAGGTTGATGTTCCCGATCTAAAAGGAAAGTCTATTACGGAAGCAAGTAGTATTTTAAGCTCTTTAGGGTTGAAAATAAAAATCAATGGCTCTGGAATTGCTGTAAGTCAGAAGCCAGCAAAAGGTGAAAAAGTTGATAAAGGAACAACTGTTGAAGTCGACTTTAGGCCACTGGAAAATTAATTCAAGCACAATATGCAGTTTTTAATATATGCAAACTGCATAATTGTGCTATACTATTAAATGTATATAATGAATTAGGAGGCCTATTATGAGACTTGTGGATATATTAAAGGATGTAAAATATACAACTATTAAAGGTAACATCGATGTTGATGTAAAAGGCATTTGCTATGATTCGAGAAATTCAAAAGAAGGTTCACTGTTTGTTGCAATCAAGGGCTTTAAGTTTGACGGTGCGGATTACATAAATGATGCTGTAGAAAAAGGAGCCATTGCCGTCGTAGTTGAACATGAAGTAAGCATAGATAAAGATATTACCGTCATAAAAGTAGAAAATGCCAGAAAATCGTTGGCTAAAATTGCATCAAATTATTACGGTGATCCTTCAAAGCAGCTTTTTATGATAGGTGTGACGGGAACAAACGGCAAGACATCTGTCACATATATGATAAAATCCATACTGGAAAGCCAGAACAATAAAGTTGGATTGATAGGGACGATTCACAACATGATCGGTGATAAAGTTTATCCAACAGAGAGGACTACTCCTGAGTCATTAGATCTTCAAAGATACCTTCGGCTCATGGTTGATGAGGGTGTGAAATACGTGGTTATGGAGGTTTCATCACATTCATTGGCGTTAAATAGAGTAGATGAATGCAAATTCGACATAGCAGTTTTTACAAATTTAACTCAAGATCATTTAGATTTTCACAAGACGATGGATGAATATGCTAATGCAAAGGCGAAACTTTTTAGGATGGCAAAGACAGCTTGCGTGATAAACATAGATGATGATTATTCTTCATTTATGATAGAAAATTCTAATGCTAAAGTTGTAACGTACGGCATAAAAGATTATGCATACATAATGGCAAAAGATATCAAAAACGATATTAAAGGTGCGAAATACACTGTCCAAATTGAAGATATAAAAAGTGAAATAGCTTTAAAGATACCGGGGTTATTTAGTGTTTACAACTCACTGGCGGCTATTTCAGTAGCATTTATATTGGGCATACCGCTTCAGTCTGTAAAAATGGCTCTTAAGGATGTCAAGATAAAAGGCAGATTTGAAGTGCTTGACTTGGAGGTGCCTTACAATGTGGTAATTGACTACGCACATACTCCAGACGGACTTGAGAATTTAATGAAGGCATTTGGTGAATACAATACTGGTAAAAAGATATTGCTTTTTGGATGTGGTGGTGACAGAGATAAAGGCAAACGCCCTAAGATGGGAGAAGTTGCTGGCAAATTTGCTGATTTTGTAATTATAACTTCGGACAATCCAAGGTCGGAAAAACCTATTGATATAATAAGAGAAATTGAAGAAGGAATTAAAAATACAAAGTGCCCTTATACAATCATTGAAGATAGGAAAGAGGCCATAAAGTATGCGCTATCTATAGCAAAGGACAATGATGTCGTGATTTTAGCAGGCAAGGGGCATGAAACATATCAAGTATTAAAAGATAAAGTTATAGATTTTGATGAAAGAGATATAGTAAGAGAGATATTAAATGGAGATGAAAAAGTTGATTTTGACAGTTAAAGAGATATTAGATGCAACAGAAGGAAAATTACTATCTGGCGATATAAATATATGCGTAAGCGGTATAAGCACTGATTCGAGGACAATTAAGTCTGGAGACTTGTTTATACCTTTAAAAGGTGAAAGATTCAATGGAGAAGAATTCATAGATGATGCCTTAAATGTAGGTTCTGCTTCTCTTACAGAATCTATCAATTGTATCAGACATGATAATAAGCCGATTATATTTGTCGAAGACACAAAAGACGCTTTACACAGGATAGCTAAGTATTACAGAAGCAAATTTGATATTCCGTTTATTGCCATAACTGGCAGCAGTGGAAAAACTACGACTAAGGACATGATTTACAATGTCTTATCGATGAAGTACAACGTCTTAAAGACAATCGGAAATTTCAACAATGAGATTGGCTTGCCGCTTACATTATTTAAGCTTAATGATGATCATGAGATGGCTGTTGTTGAAATGGGAATGAGCGGATTTGGTGAGATGAGAAAGTTAAAAAACATTGCATCTCCTAATGTTGCGGTATATACGAATATTGGAGTTGCTCACATTGAAAAATTAGGTTCTCGTGAAAATATATTAAAGGCGAAATCAGAGCTTATTGAAAACTTTAAAGATGGCGATACAATCGTAATTAATGCAGATGATGATATGCTAATAAAATTGCTTGACAAAAAAGGTCCTAAATTTGTGACATACGGCATAAATAATGGCGATATAAGAGCTTTTGATATAGAGTTAAAAGAAGAATCTTCAAAGTACAAGGTTTTGATTGATGGATGTGTATTAGACGTAGAATTAAATGTACCTGGCAAGCATAATATATATAATTCATTAGCGGCAATTTGTATAGGAATCCAATTTGATGTCAATAAAGATGATATAAGGAAAGCACTGTCTAAGTTTAAACCAAGTGCTATGAGATTAAATATAATAGATGCTTTTGGTATAAAAATTATAAATGATGTTTACAATGCAAATCCTTCATCTATGAAGGCTGCTTTGTCAGTTTTAGGGGGATATGCTGGCAGAAGAAAAATAGCTGTTTTAGGCAATATGTTAGAGTTAGGACAGTATGCAGACATTGCGCATCGAGAGGTTGGAGAGAATGTGAAGGAGAATGACATTGATGTGCTTATAACAATTGGAGATTATGCTTTAAAGATAGCTGATGGCGCCGTAGAAAAAGGTATGGATAAAAATAATGTCTTTAGATGTGGCAATAATGCAGAAGCCATTGATGTCATAAAAAATATTATGAAAGATAGTGATGTTTTTTTAGTTAAAGGTTCAAGAGGGATGAAGATGGAAGAAATAGTGAAATTTTTGCAGGAGAGTGCTTATAAATGATACAAAAGATGATATTTTCGACAATTGTCTCCTTTTTAATTTCTGTCATATTGGGGCCAATCGTTATTCCATGGTTGACTAAATTAAAGTTTGGTCAAAACGTAAGAAGCGATGGACCTAAGACACACCTTAAAAAGGCTGGAACACCTACAATGGGTGGAATAATCATAATTATCTCTTTGTTCATTGCAGATATTGTATTTTCAAAATGGGATAAATACATGGCATTGTTAATCATGATAACATTAGGATATGGAGTAATCGGATTTTTAGATGACTACATAAAAGTGCGGTATAAAAGATCGTTAGGTCTTACCGCCAGGCAAAAGCTTTTAGGTCAATTTGCATTAGCGATTTTGTTCGCGTATTTTTCAAAGAATATAGTCGGCACTGATGTGATAATTCCATTTTTGAAGCGAGAAATTGACTTAGGCTACTTTTACATACCGTTTATAATGTTTGTAGTTGTTGGAACTGTAAATAGTGTTAATTTAACGGATGGACTGGATGGACTTGCATCAGGAGTATCTTTTATGGTTACTGCTTTTTTTACATTAATAGGCTTTTTTATGAACAATACATCATTAACTGTGTTTGGCGCAGCAATTACTGGTGCACTTCTTGGATTTTTGAAGTTTAATAGATACCCTGCTGAAGTGTTTATGGGGGATACAGGTTCGCTTGCAATTGGTGGCGCTGTAGCAGCTCTGGCTACAATGACTAAATTGCCTGTTATTTTAGTAGTAGTGGGAATTGTATATGTTGCTGAAGCGTTATCGGTCATAATGCAAGTTGTGTCCTTCAGACTTACAGGTAAAAGGATATTTAAAATGAGTCCTCTCCATCATCATTTTGAGCTTTCTGGCTGGTCAGAGACTAAAGTCGTATTTTTATTTTGGATAGTAACTTTGGTAGCAGTATTTGTGTCATTTTATGGGATAAGTTAATATATCTTAAAAAATAGAATGCAAATTTTTTTTATAATTTAGGAGGAGAATATGGACTTTTGTGGTAAAAAAATTGTTGTAGCAGGATTTGGGTTAAGTGGCAAAGCTTTGTGTAGGGTTTTGTTGATGTTAAATGCTAAAATATTTGCGTTTGATTCGAAAGATGAAGATAAGTTTGGCGATGATTTAAAAGAATTTAAAGAAAAAGGCGTGACATTTTGCTTTAAAAATGTTACAGATGAACTTTTAAATGGCACAGAAATGGTTGTCGTCAGTCCGGGGATTTCTATGGACTCTGATATAGTCCTATTATCAAAATCAAAGGGCATCGATGTAATAGGCGAGGTGGAGTTTGCTTATAGGTTATCAAAAGCTCCTATATACGCTATAACTGGTACGAATGGAAAGACTACTACGACATCATTGCTTGGTGAAATATTTAAAGCGTCAGGTGCAAAAACATATGTTGCAGGGAACATAGGATATCCTCTTGTTGAAGCAGCAATAAATGCTAATGAGGAAGATGTAATTGTGGCAGAGATAAGCAGTTTTCAGTTGGAAACAATAAAGGAGTTTAAACCTGAAATAAGCGCAATAATAAATATAACTCCGGATCATTTAAATAGACACAAGACATTGGAAAATTATATTGAGATTAAAGGGCGGATTTTTGAGAATCAAACTGCTGACCAATTTACTGTCTTAAATTATGATGATGAAAATATTTCTTCTTTGTTTAAAAAAGCTAAATGTAATATTTTTCCTTTCAGCAGAAGTAGAGTTTTAGAGTATGGCACATATCTTGAAAATGGAAAAATTATAATTTCTGCAGATGGAGAAAAAAGTACGGTAATAGACATTGAAGACATATATATTCCAGGAAATCACAATGTAGAAAATGCCATGGTAGCATCTACAATGGCGTATTTAGCAGGTATTGATATTAAAGTCATAAATGAAACGTTGAGGACATTTAAAGGTGTAGAACATAGGATTGAATTTGTAAGAACCATAAATGGAGTCAAATATTACAATGACTCGAAAGGCACAAATCCAGATGCGGCAATAAAAGCTATTGAAGCCATGAAAGGGCCAATCATATTGATTGCTGGTGGATATGACAAAGGTGTAAGTTTTGATGAATTTACTGCTTCTTTTAAAGGTCGTGTAAAAAAATTGATTTTGCTTGGTGAGACAAAAGATTTAATTTACAAATCTGCTATAAAAGAAGGATATTCAGAAGATGATATTATTTTTGTAGAAAGCATAGGTGATGCTGTTTATGCTGCTTATAATGCGGCTAAACCCGGTGACAATGTGCTTTTATCGCCTGCCTGTGCAAGTTGGGATATGTTTAGAAATTATGAAGAGAGAGGCAGACTCTTTAAAGATGCAGTAAATTCTTTGAGGGGGTAAGCTTAGTGAATCGTAAGTATCCCGTTGATTACAATATACTTATATCTGTTTTGGTTCTTGTATCCATAGGTGTTGTGATGGTATTTAGCGCAAGCTCTGCAAATGCATATTATCAGTACCACGATTCATTCTATTTTTTGAAGCGTCAGCTTTTGTGGGCAATTATCGGCTTCTTTGCCATGACGTTTATGATGAATTTTGATTATCATAAATTGAAGAAGTTGTCAAATGCCCTTTTGATATTGTCCATAGTTTTACTGATAATAGTATTGCTGCCGGGAATAGGAAGTACGAGGTACAATTCTACCAGATGGATTGAAATAGGTGGCTTTACTCTGCAGCCTTCAGAAATAGCTAAATACGCCATAATACTGTTTTTTGCAAAATATTTTGATAATAATCCTAATTATGCAAAAAGCTTTAAAAAGGGAGTTCTTCCTGTGCTATTGATTGCCGGAATATTCTTTTTACTTATTATGAAGCAGCCAAATTTTAGCACTGCTGGTACAATATTTATCATATCTATAATAATTTTATTTGTGGCAGGTGCAAAGTTATCATTTATGGCCACGTTGTTTGGAGTTGGCGGTTCTGCGGCTATTATAGTTGTGACCAGCATAAAATACATAAGGCAAAGGGTGTTCACTTTTTTAAATCCTTGGCAAGACATAAAAGGACATGGCTATCAAATTGTGCAGTCTCTGTATGCTTTAGGTTCAGGAGGGCTTTTTGGAGTCGGTTTAGGCAGAAGTCGTCAAAAGTTCATGTATTTGCCGATGCCACAAAATGACTTTATTTTCTCAATAATCGGTGAAGAACTTGGTCTTATCGGGACTGCTTCTATATTGTTACTGTTTCTGTATCTCATAATAAGAAGTCTTAGAGTCGCAGCAAAAGCTCCGGATGTATTTGGATGTCTTATCGCTACTGGCATTGTAGGAGTAATTGGCGTTCAAACTTTGATAAATGTTGCAGTTGTGACTTCATCAATGCCAGCTACTGGCGTATCTTTGCCGTTTATCAGCTATGGTGGAACATCTACAGTCTTTATGATGGCTGCAATGGGCACATTATTAAATATATCCCGGTACGCAAACATGGATAGGAGTTGATGAAATGAGGTATTTGCTGACAGGTGGAGGTACAGGCGGTCACATATATCCGGCAGTGGCGATTGCAAATGAAATTGTGCGGAATGAAAAAGATGCAGAGGTATTATTTGTAGGAACAGAAAATGGACTTGAAAAAGAATTGGTGCCGAAATCAGGCTATTCCCTCAAAACGATAAGAGTAAAGGGATTTAAGCGCAAATTATCGCTTGATACAATAAAGACAATTAAGATAGCTTTTGATGGCTTGATAGATGCAAAAAAAATAATAAATGATTATAAGCCAGATGCAGTAATTGGAACTGGAGGATATGTGTGTGGCCCTGTAGTTATTACAGCGGCTCTTATGAAGATACCCACGTTAATTCATGAACAAAATGCTTATCCAGGGCTTACAAACAGAATACTTTCAAGGTTTGTAGATATTGTGGCTGTTGCATTTGATGAATCAAAAAAGTATTTTCGAAATAAAGGCAATGTCTTCGTGACAGGTAATCCCGTTAGAATGGAGATTTTGAATGGTGATAGAAAAAAGGCGTTGAAAAAATGGGGCTTTGATGAGACGAAAAAAGTAGTGGTTTCTGTAGGAGGTAGCAGAGGTGCTGCCAAGATTAATGAATACATGGTTGAGGTGATAAAAAAGTGTAAAGAAGAATTTCAGAATTCTCATGATAACAGGAAAAAATCAGTATGACAGTGTAATAAAAATGACCAAAGATTACGATATAAGAATAGGAGAAAATATTAAGATAATTCCGTATTGTTATGAAATGGGTGACATTTATTCAATTGCAGATGTAATGGTATGTAGATCAGGTGCAATTACTCTTGCAGAATTGTTAGCTACATCAACTGCATCAATTTTGATTCCGTCTCCAAATGTTACTCACAATCATCAAGAGTACAATGCAAGAGTTCTTGAAAAAAATGGTGCAGCTTTGGTGGTTCTTGAAAAAGACTTAAATGGAGATATTTTGTACAATAAGATATTATCCATCGTAAATGATTCTGGAAAGCTTAAAAATATGAAGTCGAATGCAAAAAAGTTATCAAAGATAGATGCAGCCAATGAAATCTATAGGCTTGTTTGTACGTTAAAATAGGCAATGTAACCTCCTGGAGCATAGGTGCATATTATGAATTGTGCAGCTTAACAGGAGGTGATAAGATGGGATGAAATATGTCATTAAAGGAGGAAATAGATTAAAAGGTGAGGTACGGATAAACGGTGCGAAAAATTCTGTATTGCCAATACTTGCTGCAACACTATTAAACAAAGGTGTAAGTATTTTGCATTCTTGTCCAAGATTAAAAGATGTTTATTCTATGATAGAAATATTAAGATACTTAGGCTGCGCAGTAGAACTTGATGGGGAAGACATCATAGTAGATTCCAGCGGTATTATTGATTATCACATTCCAGACAGACTAATGAGAACAATGAGATCATCTATTTTTTTGATGGGAGCATTGGTGGCAAGAAATAATATTGCTCAGATTAGTTTTCCAGGAGGATGTGATATAGGGCATAGGCCTATCGACTTGCATATAAAAAGCTTGAAAAAGCTTGGAATATCGATAGACGAATCATATGGATTTATCAATTGCGAAAGCAAATCAATTTGCGGCAACGAAATACATCTTGATATACCCAGCGTCGGTGCAACTGAAAATATAATGCTGGCTGCATCCATGGCTGATGGCACTACAGTTATAGGAAACGCTGCAAAGGAACCAGAAATAGAAGATCTACAGAATTTTCTAAACTCCATGGGAGCTAAGATTTCAGGTGCAGGTACAAATACCATTGTGATAAGGGGAGTAAAAGAGCTACACGATACTGAATACACCATAATACCTGATAGAATAGTTGCAGGGACTTATCTTATAGCAACTGCTATTACAAAAGGCGAAGTAGTCATTAAAAATGTCATTAAAAGACATATAGATTCTCTTTTGTCAAAACTAAATGAATGTGGCTTTAAGGTATCGCATGGCAATGATTTTATAAAGCTTAATTCTACTGGTAGAGCTAAGGCAGTTGACATGATAATAACTCTCCCATATCCGGGGTTTCCAACTGATCTTCAGGCACAAATGGTTTCACTTCTGGCTACTGCGGATGGGACATCCATAATTACGGAAACCATTTTTGACAATAGATTTAAGTATACAGAAGAATTGGTAAGAATGGGGGCAGATATTAAAGTGGATGGGCGAATCGCGGTGGTAAAAGGAGTTGACAAACTTACGGGGACAAATGTTGTTGCAAAAGATTTAAGAGGTGGTGCAGCACTGGTATTAGCCGGATTGGGTGCTATTGGCACTACAATTGTAGAAGACATAGAACATATTGATAGAGGATATGAAGATTTTAGCGAAAATTTAAAAAATCTTGGTGCTGACATAGAAAGGACTATGTAAAACAGCCAATGCTGTTTTACATCATTTAAAATTTGTACAAGCATATGATAGAGGCGATGTATATGGTGGAAGAAAGGCAGTATAAAGCGAAAAAGAGATTTAGCATTTTTACTATATTTTTACTTATTTTTGCAATCATACTCTATATTATTTTGTTTAGAACATCATTATTTGATGTAAAAAACATATATGTTTATGGGACAAGAACCGTAGATAAAAGCGATGTCATAAGACTTTCGGGGATAGAGATAGGCAGCAATATTTTGAAGATCAATAAGTCTGATGTCATTAAATCTATTATGAGAGATCCGTACATTAAAGATGCGTCTATTAACATACTTTATCCGTCAAAAGTAGAAATAAAAGTAGATGAAAGACTATTGGCGGCACAAATAAACTATAAAGATAAGTTTTTATACGTAGACACTGATTGTGTTGCTGTTCAGTTAGGCGACTACAACAATAAGTTGCCTATATTAAGCGGTATTAACATTGAAAAATTTGAGATAGGAAGTAAAATCGACAATTTAAGTAATAATAAGGATATAGCAAAACTATTGCCATTAATATATAATAAGAATATATACAATGCTATAATCGTTAATGGCTCGAAGATTACATTAAAGACGAACTCGGGAATAAATGTAGTATTGGAGAATGTTGATGACATTAACTACTCATTGAATTTTTCTGAAAAAATATTAAATGATTTAGAGAAAAAAGGCTATAACAGTGGAAATGTTCTTATAGTCAGCAACGGAAATCCAATTTATACGCCATAAGAAATGGAGGAAGTGCAGTGAAAAAGAGCTTTTTTGTTTCTATTGCTTTTGTATGTGTCGTCCTTGGAATAATGATATCAACACAGTTTAGAAATGTGAAAAACAGCGATAGCTTGACTGTACAAAGAGCTGAGGAGCTTACAAGCAAATTAAATCAAGTTCAAAAAGAGAGAGATGAATTAAAAAAGCAAATAAATGATTTAGAATCGAAAATATCTGACTACGAAAATTCTGCGGCCAAGTCGAGCACAGTAACAAAATCCCTTAAAGATGACCTTGACAAGTACAAAGAATTAGCAGGACTTTCTGACGTTGAAGGACCTGGTATCATAGTCACAATAAATGATGGCAATACGCAACTTCAACCTGGTGCTGATCAAAGTGCTTTTTTGATTCACGATGAGGACCTTCTAAATATAGTTAATGAGCTTAGAGCAGCAGGAGCCGAAGCAATATCTATAAATGATCAAAGACTTGTTGCCACATCTGAAATACGAATGATAGGCAATACCATTGATATTAATTCAGTTAGATTTACACCGCCATATGTGGTGAAAGCTATTGGAAATCCAGATACGCTGGAAGCTGCATTGCGACTTAAAGGTGGAATCATAGATACATTGTCAAACTGGGGAATTCAGGTTAACATTAAGCGCTCTGATAAAATATTAGTCAAAAAATATGACGGCGTTTTAACGTATAAATATGCGAAACCTTACGAAGGAGGGAATAATTGATGGCTTTAATTATTATTTTAAGTTTAGCTTTAGGACTTGCAATCGGCTTTTTCTTGCCAATTAATTTGCCTCCTGCATATACATCGTACCTTTCCGTTGCCATACTGGCTGCACTAGATTCTGTTTTTGGAGGAATTCGTGCCAGCCTTGAAAATAAATTCAATAATGCTATTTTTATTTCAGGCTTTTTTGGAAATGCTATATTAGCTGCAGTTTTAGCTTATATAGGTGACGTGCTAGGAGTTCCGATTTATTTGGCTGCGATTTTTGCTTTTGGCAGCAGATTGTTTACAAATTTTGCTTATATTCGGAGATATATTTTGAATAATTTTTCTAAAAAACAATAAGCTCCGAGGGGAGGAGAATTAATTGAATGAAATCATAACAGGTATTGATATTGGCACATCAAAAGTATGCACTATAATTGGCCAATGTGACAAAAATGGAGAGCTGAGGATAATTGGCATTGGAATGTATCCATGCAATGGCATGAGAAAGGGAGTTGTTGTTGATATAGAGACAACTGCTTTTTCTATTAAAAAATCTGTCGAACAGGCTGAAAGAATGGCGAATCAAAAGGTTACATCAGTTTATATTAAAATTCCCGGCGGTCTTACTGAAATATACAGAAATAGAGGTCTTGTTGCTGTAACAAGGGATGACAAAGAGATAACCACACAAGATGTAGAAAGAGTGTTGCAAGCTGCTAAAATAATGGCTTTGCCATCTGATAAACAGATAATTGAGCTTATTCCTATTGAATACATAGTAGATGGTTATGGAGAAATTAAGGATCCTGTAGGCATGGCAGGGATAAGGCTGGAAGTTGATGCGGCGATTGTAACGGGAAGCTTAACAGCAGTACAGAATATGGAAAAATGTGTTAAAAAAGCTGGTTACACCATGTCGGGAATCATAGTAGAGCCATTAGCTACGGCAGAAGCTATAATGACCAAAGATGAGAAAGAACTGGGAGCAGCACTTATCGACATAGGTGCTGGTGTAACAGATATAGCGGTCTTTAAGTCTGGTAATTTGATATATACAGGTATGATACCTGTTGGCGGGAATCACATAACCAACGATTTGTCGATCGGGTTAAAGATTTCTTTCGAAGAAGCCGAAATTATAAAGAAGAAGTATGGTTCTGTGGTGAAGGTAGAGGATGATGAGACAGTAAAAATAGCAAATATAGCAAATCATAGTTCTCAAGATACCAAACTTAATGATATAATAGATATAATAGAAGCAAGAACAAGTGAAATTTTGACGATGGTTTATGAGGAGATGAAAGACTCTAATGTTATAGACCAGATTTCAACAAATATTGTAATAACCGGAGGAGGAATATCTTTTATAAAAGGCAGTCTGGATTTAGCAGAGAGCATTTTAGGCAAAAATGTAAGGTTAGGTTTACCTAATGCTATTGGAGTTTCTACACCTGTATATTCAACTGCAGTAGGAATCGTTAAATATGTTTTTGCAAACCGAAAGTATCTATATAAAAAGCAAGCTGAGGTTCCGAAAGAAAAGGACAAAAAGAAAAGCGGGGTATTGTCAAAAATAAAAGACTGGTTTAATGATTTTTGGATATGATATGAGGAGGGTCTTATATGATAGGTATTGAAACAGATATGGAACAATTTGCAAATATTAAAGTTATTGGTGTTGGCGGTGGTGGCGGGAATGCTGTAAACAGGATGATTGAGGCAGGACTTAAAGGTGTAGAATTCATTGCGATTAATACGGACAAGCAAGCGCTTTACATGTCAAAGGCTGAGACAAAAATACAGATTGGCGACAAACTGACAAAAGGCCTTGGTGCAGGTGCAAATCCTGAGATTGGAAAGAAGGCAGCCGAAGAGACGAAAGATGAGATAGAGAAGATTATAAGCGGTGCTGATATGGTATTTATCACTGCAGGCATGGGTGGTGGTACAGGTACAGGTGCTGCTCCTGTAGTAGCTGAGATAACTAAACAATTAGGCATTTTGACTGTTGGAGTTGTTACAAAGCCGTTTACTTTTGAAGGGAAAAAAAGAATGACTCATGCTGAAATGGGAATAAGTGAGCTTAAAAAACACGTAGACGCACTTGTCACGATTCCAAATGATAGGCTGTTGCAGGTGGCAGAGAAAAAGACATCGATGTTAGATGCGTTTAAGATTGCAGATGATGTTTTAAGACAAGGTGTCCAAGGTATTTCTGACTTGATTGCAGTGCCTGGTCTTGTCAATGTTGATTTTGCTGATGTTAAGACCATCATGATGGAAACAGGTCTTGCACACATGGGTATAGGAATAGCATCTGGTGAAAATAAAGCTACTGAAGCAGCAAAGCAAGCGGTTCAAAGTCCACTTTTAGAAACATCGATAGAAGGTGCGAGAGGAATATTGTTAAATATAGCCGGTGGAACTAACTTAAGCATATTTGAGGTTAACGAAGCAGCCAATTACATATATGAAACGGCGGATCCTGATGCAAATATCATATTTGGTGCAGTTATTGATGAAAGCTTGGAGGATCAGATTAGGATTACAGTAATTGCAACAGGGTTTGAAAAGAGATTTGAAAGTGAAAAGAAACCAAAAATAGAAAAGGAAATTGCAAAACAAAGTGAAGTTAAAGACATAAATGAGGTTATAAAATTTGACAATGACGACCTTGACATACCTACTTTTTTAAGAAGAGGGAGAAAGTAAAAGAAAGAAACACCTTAATTAATATTTTAATTAGGGTGTTTTTTTTGATGCTTACATAACTACAATAACCAACATTAATCTATAAAATTTTATAAAAAAATATTAATAACTGTAAATCTTCGGCTCCAAATTATAACAATTTTATCGATATTTTTTTATTATAATAAGAATAAAGAGTTACCGAATGAATATACATAATTTAGGTGGTTTTTAAAATTATTTGGAGCTGATAGGAGTGTATGCTGATGTAATTTTTATTGAAAATTTGATTATAAATTATATAATTTTATATTTAACTAAGAGATTTTCCAGATCAAATGCTAATAATGCAAAGTTGATTTTTTCGTCTGCTTTAGGTGCTTTGTATGTGATTTTAATATTTTTTTCTTTACCTAATATAATTTATTCACTTACATTTAAAATAATAATATCTATTTTAATGGTAGCAATTGCATTTGGATTTAATAGATTTTATGAATTTATAAAAGTCTTAAGCATTTTTTATCTGGTTTCATTTATAATAGGTGGAACGGCTTTTGCATTGATTTATGTCGTGAACATAGACATTAGACAGATCATAATAGCAGCAGTATTACTTGCAATACTTCTGACTTATATTAGTTGGGGATATATATCAAAAAGGAATATAGAAAGCAGTATTTTGTATAGACTGCATATAGACATGGATAATAAAGGTAAAGATGTAAAGGCAATATTAGATACAGGCAACACATTGCATGATCCAATTTCTAATTATCCTGTTGTAATAGTAGAATACGATGCTATAAAAGAATTGCTGCCAGAAAAATTAAAAAACGTGTTTGATTCTATGAGAAGTGAATCCATATTTGAAATGACTAAAGTCATAGATGACGATAAATGGCTTAAGAGGTTGAGATTAGTTCCTTTTAATTCTATTGGAAACGACAGCGGGATTTTGATAGGGTTTATACCTGACAATTTGGTGATTGATGGACATAGAAAATTGCAAAAGAATGTGATTGTAGGAATATATTTCAAAAGGTTAAATGAGACATCAGATTATGAAGCACTTATAGGTACAGAATTGCTAAATTAATGGAGGGATGATGCGGTGAATATTAAGGCAAAAGTGAAAGTAACTATTCAGTTGGCAATACTAAAAGTTTTGACAAAGCTGAAAATTCGAGATTCTGTTTTTTATGTTGGCGGCAGTGAGGCTTTGCCTCCTCCACTTTCAGCAGAAGAAGAAATGTTTTTGATAGCGAAAATTGAATCAGGTGATAATGAAGCCAAGTCAATGTTAATCGAGAGGAATTTGCGCCTTGTAGTCTATATTGCAAAAAAATTCGAGAATACTGGAGTAGGCATAGAAGATCTTATTTCCATAGGAACCATTGGACTTATTAAATCAATAAATACATTCAATCCTCGTAAAAAGATAAAGCTGGCTACTTATGCATCAAGATGCATAGAAAATGAAATACTCATGTATTTAAGGAGGAACAGCAAGACCAGAATGGAAGTTTCATTTGATGAACCACTAAATATTGATTGGGATGGGAATGAGCTTCTTCTTTCAGATATTTTAGGTACAGACAACGAGTTGGTGTATAAAATCATTGAAGACGAAGTCGACAAACAATTGTTGAAAAATGCATTAAAAAAGCTATCAGATAGAGAAAAACGAATTATAGGATTGAGGTTTGGACTCAGCGGTGGAACAGAAATGACTCAAAAGGAAGTAGCTGACTTATTAGGCATATCGCAGTCCTACATTTCAAGATTAGAAAAAAGGATATTAAAAAGACTCAAAAAAGAAATAAATAGATTAGTTTAAAATTGAATAAAATTTGCTCCGCAGGTAATACTTAAAATTAACCAATACATTTGGAGGATGGGCATATGAATAATAAAGTAGAGATCTGCGGAGTAAATACTTCCAAGTTACCTGTACTAAAAGGCGCTAAACAAAAAGAACTGCTTTTAAGAATGAAAAACGGCGATAAAAGCGCCAGAGAAGAATTCATAAATGGAAATTTGAGACTTGTATTAAGCGTTATACAAAGATTTAACAATCGTGGCGAGTATGTAGATGATTTGTTTCAAGTTGGTTGTATAGGCTTGATTAAGGCGATAGATAATTTTGATTTAAATCAGAACGTAAAATTTTCAACGTATGCAGTGCCAATGATCATTGGAGAGATCAGGCGGTATTTAAGAGATAACAATTCTATTAGGGTTAGCAGATCATTACGAGATGTGGCATATAAGGCTTTGCAAGTAAGAGATAAACTTGTCAATGAAAATTCAAAAGAACCTACTGTTGGTGATATAGCGAAAGAATTAAACATACCGAGAGAAGAAGTGGTTTTTGCACTTGATGCTATACAAGATCCTGTGTCACTTTTTGAACCAATATACCATGATGGTGGAGATGCAATATACGTGATGGACCAGATTGGCGATGAAAAAAACGTAGACGAAGTATGGCTGGAACAAATAGCATTAAAGGAGGCGATAAAAAAATTAAACGACAGAGAAAAGATGATATTGACGATGCGCTTCTTTGAAGGAAAAACTCAAATGGAGGTTGCGAAAGAGATTGGCATATCACAAGCTCAAGTGTCAAGACTTGAAAAATCAGCATTATCCCACATGAGAAAGTATATATGACTTGCCTTATGGCAAGTTTTTCTATTGTAATTTGATAAGAATAACTGCATATATTTTTAGTATAAAGATTTGAAGGGGGAATCGGAATGTTTAAAACATCAGATTTAAGAGACAAAGACGTGATTGATGTAAAAACCGGCAAAAGGCTTGGCAATATCATCGATATAGAAGTAAACTTGGAGGAAGGCAAAGTAGATGGATTTATAATACCAGGAGAGACAAAAGGATTTAGACTTTTCGCAAAGGATCAGGACTTGTACATACCATGGCAATCTGTAAAAAAAATAGGAGAAGATGTTATACTAATTGATATTAATGAAAATGTAACACAAGTTTGACTATTTACATCAATTTTATTATAATTTTATTAGCAATTGTCGATGAAAAAAGTTTTTTGATCGGTTGTGACGAAAGGAATGATAATGTTTGAAATGTCCTTTTTGCGGTTATTTAGATTCTAAAGTGATTGATTCTCGACCTACTGATGATTCTACTTCAATAAGGAGAAGGCGAGAATGCATAAATTGCGGCAAAAGGTTTACCACTTATGAAAAAGTCGAGCAAGTTCCAATTCTGGTAATAAAGAAAGATTTAAGCAGAGAGTCTTATGACAGGGATAAAATACTAAAAGGCATGATAAAGGCTTGTGAAAAAAGGCCTGTTCCTATTCAAAAATTAGAAGAATTGACAGATGAGATAGAAAGAGATATTTACAATTCCTATGAAAAGGAAATCACATCTGCTAAAATTGGAGAGATGGTGATGGAAAAGCTTAAAAATGTTGATGAAGTAGCGTATGTAAGATTTGCATCTGTTTACAGACAATTTAAAGATATAAACACTTTTATGGACGAGCTAAAAAAATTGCTAAATGATACCGAGGAGAAGAAATGAAGCTCTATTTTTGTACATGAGGTATACTTAGGAGGTGCAATTTTGGCACATACAATTCTTGTTATTGAAGATGAAGCCCATATTTTAGAATTGCTAAGGTATAATTTGGAAGCACAAGGGTATAATGTTGTTTTGGCTGATAACGGCAAAGACGGATTTGAAAAATGCAAAGAGACGAATCCTGATTTGGTTCTTTTAGATTTGATGCTTCCAGATATAGACGGTATAGATGTATGCAAGAAGTTAAAATCAGATGAACATCTTAAAAACATCCCTATAATTATGCTGACTGCGAAGAGTGAAGAAGTAGACAAGATATTAGGATTGGAACTTGGGGCAGATGATTACATTACAAAGCCTTTTAGCATAAGAGAGCTTTTGGCAAGGATTAAAGTAGTGCTAAGAAGATCTAAAAGTGAGTCTGAAGATAATGAGATCATCAAGTTTGGAGATATTACGATAGATACTGAAAAACATCTGGTTTATAAGGGCAATGAACTGCTTGACCTCACTTTAAAAGAGTTTGAGCTTTTAAAGCTTTTATCAAAAAATCGAGGCAAAGTTTTGACTCGAGATTATTTGTTGGACAAGGTATGGGGATATGAATACGCTGGCGAAACGAGAACTGTAGATGTCCACATACGGCATTTGAGAAAAAAGATAGAAGATGACGATAAGTTTCCAGTATATATTGAAACTGTACGTGGCATTGGGTACAAATTAAAGGATACAGGTGAAAGTGATGTTTAAAAAACTGTACTACACCTATTTTATCATAAGCTTTTTAGGCATCTTGGCAACATCATTTTTTTTTTATTGGGAAAGTGTCAATAGTGAGGCTTATCATCGGGATACTTTTTGGGCTAATTGTCAGCAACTTTTTTGGTTACAGGCTAATAAAAGGTATTGTTCAGCCTATCAATGAGATTACCGATGTTGCTAAAGAGATAACGAAAGGTAATTACGAGCACAGAATTGAGATAAAATCAATCGATGAGATTGGTCAGCTATCATTTGCTATAAATACTATGTCGGACAAACTTCAAGAGACGATAGACGAGCTGTACGATAGAAATGCAAAGTTAGAAGCTATCTTGAAAAGTTTAGTAAATGGCGTTGTAGCTTTTGACGAAAATGAGAGAATTTTGCTCATAAATGATTCAGCTCGAACGATGCTTGGCATTAAGGATAATTATGCAGTTGGGAAACACATATTGGATGTTGTGAGAAATTCGAAATTTCATGATGTTTTAGAAAAAATCATAAAGGACAAGGGATATAATATAGATAACTTTGAGATTGACACATTTAACAAACATCTAAAAATATACTCAAGTCCAATCGTTCATCAAGTCACGCATAAAAAATTAGGATTTGTTGTCATAATAAATGATATAACCGAGATTAGAAGATTAGAAAAAATCAGAAGCGATTTTGTAGCAAATGTATCACATGAGTTAAGGACGCCACTTACTTCTATAAGAGGTTTTATTGAGACATTGAGGGAAGGTGCGATTGATAATATTGAGAGAAGGGACAGGTTTTTAGAGATCATTGAATTTGAAGCCGAAAGGCTTACGAGGCTGATAAATGATATTTTAACGCTTTCTGAGATAGAAAATCTAAAAGAAGGTTTTGTAAAAGAGGATATTGTAATTGATGAAGAAATCAATGAAATTTTTTACATCATGGAAAAGACTGCTAAAGATAAAAATATAAGGCTTATAAAAGTTTTAAACTGCAAAGATGTTGTGATTAAGACCAGCAAGGATAGACTCAGGCAGATGATTATTAATCTTGTTGACAATGGCATAAAGTATACTCCTGAAGGTGGATATGTGAAAGTTACCACAAACGATATAGAAAATAATATCATAATAGAGGTAGAAGACAGCGGAATAGGCATATCAAAGGAAAATATACCGAGGCTTTTTGAAAGATTTTATCGTGTTGATAAGGGAAGATCCAGAAAATTAGGAGGCACTGGACTGGGGCTTGCAATTGTAAAACACATTGTAGAATCTATGAAAGGTACTATTACTGTTGAAAGCGAGATTGGCAAAGGCACAAAATTTACGATTATTTTGCCTAAAGAGCAAAAATAGTACATGATTTTACATGATTTTAACACAAGCTTAATACAGGCTTTACAATAGACTGTTATACTAGACTTGTAAAAAAAAAATACGGAGGTGCAATTATGTCTAAGAGTAAAATAGCAAAAGTTTTGTTGTCTGTATTGATGGTTTTAAGCGTGTTTTTATTTTCTGCATGTGGTCCAAATACTAATAATTCAGGCTCATCTAATCAATCAAGTAGCAATCAAAACAGCAGTCAAGATATTTCTGGCACTGCAACAGCAGTTGGTTCTACAGCTTTACAGCCTTTAGTAGAGCAAGCAGCCACATTATTTAATCAAAAATATCCTAATGCTACTATCAATGTCCAAGGCGGTGGAAGTGGTACTGGTTTGACGCAGGTAGCACAAGGCGCAGCGGATATAGGCGATTCAGACATATATGCAGAGGAAAAATCAGGTATTGATGCAAAATCATTGGTAGATCACAAAGTTGCTGTTGTAGGTTTTGCTGTTGTTGTCAATAAAGACGTGACGATAGACAATTTGACACAGCAACAATTGGTAGACATATTTACAGGCAAAATAAAAAACTGGAAAGAAGTTGGAGGACAAGACGAACCTATTGTTGTAGTAAATAGACCTACAAGTTCTGGTACAAGAGCGACTTTTAAGAAAATCGTATTAGGTGGACAGGATGAAGTACAAGGATTGGCGTTGACAGAAGATGCTTCAGGTACTGTTAGAAAGACAGTTGCAGAAAAGAAAGGTGCAATAAGCTATCTTGCATTCTCTTATCTTGACGATTCTGTAAAAGCCTTGAAGTATAATGGTGTTGAGCCTACAAAAGAAAATGTCATAAATGGCACGTATCCAATTGCATCGTACGAACACATGTACACAAAAGGCGAACCTAAAGGCGTTGTGAAGGCATTCTTAGATTTTATGATGTCTGACGAAGTTCAAAAGGGACCTGCAGAGAAGCTTGGCTTTATAAACATAAATGACATGAAAGTGACTTTAAAATAGGCAAAAACAAAATATAAAATAATTATTTTTATAAGAGCTGGTATTTATACTAGCTCTTATGTTTAGGAGAGAAATAAATGAAGAAATTGAGTATATCTGGTCTTAGAATCAGAACAAAGATGATACTTCTTTTTTCAATCCTTGTATTGATATCTATAACAATTGTAGGCTTTACTACATATACAATCACAAAAAATTACATAGTCAATGACATACAAAATAGTTTATCAAGTTCCACAAAAACCATGATAAATCAAATCTCGCTTTTAGAAGGTGCTTATAATTCAAGTGAATTTGGAGCGAAACTTCAATATGTCATTGAAAGCGAAAAAGCTTCTTATATTACAAGAGGACTTAAACCACAAATTTACATATTTGATAGGCAACTAAATTCCATAAGATGGCAAGATGGCAGTTTAAAAAAAGAAGAAAACAATGTAATCAGTAAATCACAAATAGCTGAGATGTTTAAGAAAAATAATGGTCTTGTCCATACAAAGCTGAGTAATAATGACGTATTAATAAGCTATAGATATATTATTGAAAAGGATTGGCTATACGTAATTATTCTTAGTGAAAATGCTTATTTAAAACCTGTATATGAAATAAGAAATGCAACTTTATTAATAGGTTTATTTTCGCTAATTTTTGCATTTATACTATCAATGATTGGAACTAAAGGGATTACAGAGCCTTTAACAAAATTGCAAAAAGTCTTCAATAAAATTTCAACTGGAGATTTAAAGATTGTATCTGATATTAAGACAGGGAGTCTTGAAATAGTCAATATTTCAAACAGTGTAAGTTACATGGTTTCTAATTTAAGAGACATAGTACAGAAAATTTATAAAATAATTGAAGGATTAAATGCACATGCAGAAACTTTTAAAGATGTTTCTGTAAAATCAATAGAAAAGACAAAAGAAATCTTTGAAAGCATGAAAGAGATATCATCAGGCTCTGAAAAACAGAAGATTGCTATAGAAAATACGACAAATAATATTGTTGAGATTAAATCATCAGCTAATTTGATGATGTTAAATGTAGATAAAACCGTAAATTCGGCTAAAGTAATGAATGAAACTGCTGTGATGGGTTTAAACGCAATTGAAAATGTTGCGGAAAACATGAAAGCAATTAGTTTGAGCGTTCAGGATACTTATGAATTATTTAAAAGATTGGTGGTAAATTCAAAAAAGATAAATGACATTGTGGATATCATTAAAAATATATCAAAACAGACCCACTTACTTTCGCTGAATGCAGCAATTGAGGCTGCAAAAGCTAAAGAACATGGAAGAGGATTTAGGGTTGTCGCCGATGAAATAAGGAAATTGTCCGTAGATTCTGAAAATGCTATTGTACAAGCATCAGCTATTCTATCTGAAGTGTTAGATGAGATTTACAGCGCTAACACCAGGATAGAAAAAGAAAAAGATGTGATTGCTAAAGGATTGTCTATAAGCGAAAGGGCGAAAGAAAATTTCAATGATATTTATATGAATATAAAGATCACAAAAGAGAATATTTTGGAATTAGAAGAGTACATAAAAAAAGTAACAGGGAATCTTGATAAAATAATGTCGGATGCGTTAATAGTGAAAGAAATATCAGCCGGTTTTAATCAAAATGCTGGTACTGTGGAGAAAAATATTGATGAAGAGTATGAGATGATAATAAACTTGGAAAAAGCTACAAATGATTTAATTGATTACGCTCAATTGCTAAATGAATCAGTAAAAGATTTTAAGATTTAACATAAAATTAACACAAATTTTACATTACCTTAATGAATATTTTTTTTTATTTTGATACTATAATTAAAGTATTGTCGAAAATTCATATCAGGAGGTAAAAAATGTCTGAAAAGTATGACAAAAGACGAAAGGTTTTTGACAAGATTGGAAAAACGTATGCTTTCATTTGTGCTTTCTTATTGATAGTTATAACTGTTTCCATTTTTTACTTTGTTGCAACAAAAGGGTTGTCAACTTTTATTGTTGATAAGCGTTCTATAAGCGAATTTCTTTTTGGGACCACATGGAAACCAGATAGGCCTAATAGTCAAGGAGGACCTGCTATAGGTTCACTTCAGTTTATACTGGGTTCTGTGTTTGTATCAGTTTTTGCCATTTTGATAAGCACACCTCTTAGCATATCGGCAGCTATCTTCATGGTTGAAATAGCGAAAAAACTTGGAAGAAATTTATTGCAGCCTGCGATGGAGATATTTGTTGGAATCCCTTCTGTCGTATACGGTTGGATTGGACTTACCGTTTTAGTTCCTTTCATCAGCAAACATATTGGCGGATTAGGTTTTAGTCTGCTGGCAGGTATTTTAGTATTGACGATAATGGTGCTTCCTACGATAACAAGTGTCAGCACAGACGCTATTAAGTCATTGCCTTGGGAGATACGAGAGGCTTCTTATGCTCTTGGTGCTACAAGATGGCAGACGATTAGAAGGGTAGTATTGCCTGCCGCAAAGTCTGGTATACTTACGGCAGTTGTATTAGGGCTGGCTCGTGCTTTCGGTGAGGCTTTGGCGGTTCAAATGGTCATTGGAAACAGCCCGGCGATTCCTTTGTCGTTCTTGCAGCCTATGTCCACGATTACATCTGTTATTACTATGGATATGGCCAATACGGTGACTGGTTCAACTTGGAATAATGCCCTTTGGTCATTGGCATTATTATTGCTCTTGATTTCTTTCGGATTTATTCTCATAATAAGGCTTGTTGGCAGGAGGAGCATGTATAAATGAAATCAAAATTTTACGATAGGTTAGCAACGATTTACTTTTATGTTGTAGCAGGAGTCATAGTGCTTTTTCTCTTATCTCTTATAATGTATATATTGTATCAAGGCAGAAGCGAATTGAATTTGCATTTTATATTGACGCCTCCAAAGTTTATGGAGAAAGGCGGAGGCATAGCACCTCAGATATTTAATTCGCTGTTGCTTTTAGTACTAACGCTTATTATTTCAGTTCCAATTGGAGTTGGTGCAGGACTTTATATGGCAGAGTATGCAAGACCCAGCAAAATAACTGAGTTGATTAGGTTGTCAACAGAGACATTGTCATCGTTGCCATCGATTGTTGTAGGTCTTTTTGGACTTTTGATTTTTGTAAATATGCTTCATTGGGGATATTCGCTTATGTCAGGTGCGCTGGCTCTTACTGTATTAAATTTGCCTGTTATGGCAAGAGTCAGTGAAGATGCTATAAAAAGCGTTTCATCTTCTTTAAAAGAGGCAAGTTTTGCATTAGGTGCTACAAAATGGCAGACGATAGTAAAAGTTTTAATCCCATCTGCATTGCCGGGGCTTATAACAGGCATAATACTCACATCTGGTAGGATTTTTGGAGAAGCTGCTGCGCTTTTATACACCGCTGGTATGAGCACACCTATGCTTAATTTTAAAGTGTTAAATCCATTAATGCCAGGCTCTCCATTTTATCCGTTTAGGGCTGCTGAGACTTTAGCTGTATACATTTGGAAAGTTAATAGTGAGGGGCTTGCGCCGGATGCCAGACAAATTGCAGATGGTTCAGCGGCAGTTCTTCTCATAATCGTATTGCTATTTAATATTTTAGCTCGTTGGCTTGGAAATATTTTATATAAAAAGATGACAGGCGGAAAATAATGCAATATAATTATTATAGAAAGGGGAAACCTTTTTCATGAAAAAGATTGAAGTAAGGGATCTTGATTTGTTTTATGGCCAGATGCAGGCTTTGAAAAAAATAAATATAGATGTGGAAGAAAACAGCGTCATGGCTTTAATTGGCCCATCTGGATGCGGAAAGTCTACTTTTTTAAGGACATTGAATAGGATGAATGACCTTATAGATGGGGTGACTATAAAAGGAACTGTAATGATAGACAATCAAAATATATACAAGGATGTGGATGCAATAGAGCTTAGAAAAAGGGTGGGAATGGTATTTCAAAAGCCAAATCCTTTTCCAATGACGATATACGATAATATTGCATACGGTCCGCGAATACACGGGCAGAAAAATAAGAAAATATTAAATGAGATAGTTGAAAAAAGTTTAAAAGATGCAGCTCTTTGGGATGAAGTTAAGGATAGGCTTAATGATTCGGCATTAGGCTTATCAGGTGGTCAGCAGCAGAGATTGTGTATAGCAAGGACATTGGCAATCGAACCAGAGATAATCTTGATGGATGAGCCTACATCTGCTCTTGATCCGATTTCAACCATGAAGATAGAAGAATTAATCGACCAATTGAAGAATAAATATACTATAGTTATTGTTACACACAATATGCAGCAGGCTGGAAGAGTGTCTGACTCAACGTCATTTTTCTTAAATGGCGAGATAATTGAGACAGGAAAAACTGAGGATATATTTTATAATCCACGTGACAAACGTACAGAGGATTATATTACAGGAAGATTTGGTTAAAGGAGGTGCTATTGTGAACAGGACACATTTTGAAAAAGAGTTAGAGGATTTGCATTACGATATTTTGAAGATGGGTGCAATGGTTGAAGAAGCTATCGGAAATTCCATATTATCTTTAATAAACCATGATGTAGAAATGGCTCAGAAAGTAATCGATCAAGATGACAGGATAGATGAAAAAGAAGTGGAAATTGATGATAGATGCTCCAGGATAATTCTGACACAACAACCATTGGCACGAGATCTTAGGATTGTCCTTACAGGCCTGAAGATAAATACTGATTTGGAAAGAATGGCAGACCATGCAGTAGACATAGCAAAAACCACAATCAGAATAGCACATCAAACGTACATTAAGCCTCTCATTGACATACCAAGGATGAGCGATATTGTGAGAGAGATGGTTAAACTGTCCCTTGACTCTTATGTTAATCAAGATACACAATTAGCTAAGACCATCAACCAAAAAGATGATATTGTCGACAGCTTATACAAGCAGATTTTTAGAGAGCTTCTTACGTATATGATAGAAGATCCCAAAAACATCGATCAAGCTGCACAATTCTTATTTGTTGCTCGATATCTGGAGAGAATAGCAGATCATGCTACAAATATATGCGAATGGGTAATATATCTCGATAGTGGGCAGCACATAGATTTAAATGAATAAAAAACAAAAAACACCTTTTTAGGTGTTTTTTTTGTATACTTTTTTTAATACTGCAAAAGATATAAATCGAGGTGATGTTAAATGCCATTTGCTTACATAATATTATCAATAACAGGTTTGTTTGTGCTTTTTGGATTTGCTCATAGAGTCTTAGACAGGATGAAGATGACAGATACATGGGCGTTAATAATCATAATGGGCATGATGGTAGGTACGTTCTTGCCGGATATACCATTAGGGAAAAAGATATCTATAAATATAGGAGGTGCTGTGATACCAACGGCAGTTGCAGTTTATTTGTTCATTAGAGCGGAAAGAGGCGTTGAAAGAATAAATGCTGTAGTGTCATCTATATTGGTGGGAACTGCTGTTTACTTAGCTGGAAAATTGCTGCCCAGTGAGCCAGAAGCTATGTTTATAGAGCCTAACTATGTTTACGGCATTATAAGTGGTTTGATTGCATACTTGTTTGGCAGGTCAAGAAGATGTGCTTTTATCGCAGGTGTCATGGGAGTCGTTTTAAGCGACTTAGCAGAAGGTCTTACGAATATAATTTTGGCCAGACCAGGTACAATTTCTGTCGGAGGAGCAGGTGCATTTGATACTGTAGTCATATCGATGATAGTGGCCGTATTTTTCTCTGAGATACTTGGTGAAACAAGGGAAAAAATACAAGGTGGTACATCAAAGAAAAACACAGAACCGCATTTAACAAGCAGCCTTTTAAGCGAGTACGATATTAAAGCCATTAGAGAAAAATATCGCAAAAAGGACAGTGATGATTCAGATGAAAAATAAAAAGGCGATTACGTTAATATTATTGATTGTACTCATGTCTTTTTCATTTGTAAAAATAAATGCTGATGACTGGAGTGGTAAAGATGGAGGATACTATACGGTATATCTAAATAATACAAACAATGTACTTTTTAGAATTGCTTGGGATTTAAAAGTAAACGATATGTATTTGTCGCATGACAATAAAATGTATAAGATAATAAAGGTAGATAAAAAAAAATGACAAAGCTTATGCCACATATTTAAAGACGGTGAAACTTCCTGATGTAAACATACAAGAAGTTTCTCAGGTAATGGCTCAAAAAACAGGCGAGAGAAAAATTGCAATGTATTCTACACACAGTGATGAGTCGTATATACCGACAGATGGAACTGCCAGCATTTATGGACATGGAGGCATATATAAAGTTGATGCATCGCTAAGCAATGCACTGTCTAAGAAGGGCATTAAAACATTTGTCGATGAGACGCTTTATTTACCGCATGACGCAATGGCATACAGGCGTTCTCGGGTTGGTGCATTAAAAATTTTAAAAAACGATAGGCCTGACTTGCTGCTTGACATACACAGAGATGCTGCGCCGTATCAAGATTATATACGAAAAATAGCAGGTACAAATGCGACAGGTGTTAGACTTGTTTTAGGCAGGACAAATGCGAATTTAAAAGCCAATCAAGATTTGGCTTTTCGAATAAAAGCAATAGCAGATAAGGAATATCCTAACTTGATAAAAGATATTTTTTATGGAAGCGGTGACTATAATCAAGATTTAACTCCCAATTCGTTATTGTTGGAATTTGGAACAGATACACATACAAGACAGAGAGCTGAAGAATCAGCAAAATTTATGGCTGACGTGCTTACTAAAGCTGTTTATGGGGCAGATGAAAAAAAACAAGTTGGCACTTTGACTAATACGCAAAAAGGAACAACATCGCAAAACAATTCTGCTGGTTGGGGCATTTGGATTCTTATAGGTGTAGCCGTTTTTTCAATTGTAGGATTTATGTTTCTAAGTACAGGTGGGCGAGAAATGATGTCAAAGATAAAAGACTATACAAAGAAAGAATTCAGCAGTTTTTTAGGAATTTTTAATAGAGATAAAAAGTAATCTAATTGGTGCGAAAAAGCACCATTTTTATAGTGTGGTGGTGAAACTGAAGATAGTATACTACAGTTATTACGGATGTTTTTCATCTGTTGTTGCGGCGTATATTCACGCAGGATACTTAAAAGATGATATATCAAAAGATACTATATTTTCTTTGCCGGAAATGCTTGACTTAGACTATGGTGAACTAAAGTACATAGGTCTTGATGAAAACTTACATGAAGTTTATGTCATAGGCATGAAAAGTTTTAGCGATAATATAAAAAAAACATTAGAAGGGCTTAGAAAGATTTATAATTTGGAGTATGACAGATTAATATTTGTCGATACAAGCATGTATGAACCTAAATATCTTAAATTTATTTTTCCAATCAGAAAGATTGCGATTTTTAAGAAAATTGTTGATGAACTTTTATATAATTGGTTGATCAAGCGTTTTGATGGGATTAAAAATTTAGCTGAAGAATTAAAATATAGTGTTGAGGAGAAAACATGATTATAGCTTATGTTTGTTATGGCAGTGCACATTCGTCGATTGTGGCAGCAGCGATTCACGTTGGATTTCTTCCTGATGATAGGATTCCTGCTTTTGAAGAAATCTTGTCTTTGCCTCATTATGATATGACAGAAGGTAATCAGATAGGCATTCCATTTTACATGGGTGTTGACGAGTTTGACAATGATGTGTACGCGATTGGAGCCAAAAGCGGAAGGAAGATCATGATGAAGGCTGTAAAAAGCTTTTTAAGAGAATCTGGCATATCTGAAAAAGAAATAATGCTTATTGATACATTGCCAGCTATTGGACTCATGACGAAGTTTGGCGGTATGACATCCAGAAGATTTAAAATGATATCCATTGGCAGACCTTTTACTGTCTATGGAATAATAAAAAAGTACAAAAATTTTTTAGACATAGTAAACAATGTGAAGTCCAGATTAAAAGAGCTTGACTAAGTCCCTCTATTAATTCATAATATTATTGGATAATTAGTAGGAGGATATTAAATGGCATATCATAAAATAAAAGATGTACTAAAAGATAGCATTGCTGATGAAGTGGGGATTGAGCCAGGTGATATACTTATATCGATAAATGGCAGTGAAATAACAGATTTAATAGATTATAAGTTTCAAATAGCTAATGAAAATATAGAGCTTTTAATAAAAAAGGGAAATGGAGAGGAATATATTTACGAGATTGAGAAAGATTACGATGATGACTTGGGGCTTATTTTTGAGACAGGGATCATAGATAAGCTAAAGCACTGCAGAAATAAGTGCGTTTTTTGCTTTGTAGATCAATTGCCTAAGAATGTAAGGCGTAGTTTGGCTTTTAAAGATGATGACTATCGATTGTCTTTTCTTCAAGGCAATTTTGTGACGCTTACTAATGTAAGCGATGATGAATTTTCCAGGATTATAAGGTATAAGATGTCTCCAATATACTTGTCTGTTCATGCCACAGATGATGAGATCCGAAAAAAGATGATGAGGAATCCAAACGCTGGAGGGATTTTAGATAGAATAAAGGAACTTATCAAAAATGATATTGAAGTACATTGCCAAGTAGTCTTATGTCCTGGGCTTAATGATGGGCAAATCCTTGATAAGACTATTGACGATTTGTCAAAGCTTTTTCCGGGAGTAAAATCAGTTGCTGTTGTGCCGGTTGGACTTACGGACCATAGAGAAGGGCTTTTTGAGCTTAAAACATTTGATAAAGAAGGGGCACAAGAGGTATTAAATAAAATATCTAAGTGGCAAGATAGATTGAAGAATGATATAAAAACATCATTTGTATTTGCAGCGGATGAATTTTACGTTTTAGCAGAAGCAGATATACCTGATTATAATGCGTATGAGAGCTTTCCGCAAATTGAAAATGGTGTAGGCCTTATGGCGATGTTTAAAAAGCAGTTTGTAGATTACTACAAAAAAATTAAGGATGTGAAACCTAAAGATAGTTTTTGTGTTATAACAGGAGTATCGGCATATAAATTTATTAAAGAATTAGTTTACATGTTGAGAAAAAAAGGAATAGATATTAAAGTTGTTCCAATAATTAATAATTTCTTTGGCAAAAAGATCACTGTTTCAGGTCTTATAACAGGTAGAGATATTATAAGTCAATTAAAAGATAAACTAAATGGTGAAACTTTAATAATACCTGATTCCATGATAAAAGAAGGGACTAATTCATTTTTAGATGATGTGACAATAGACGATGTAGAAAAGGAGTTAAATGCAAAAGTATTGGTTTCAGAAGTAGATGGTAAAAAATTTATACAAAAGATAATTGGAAGGTGATATGATGGCATATCCTATGGTAGGAATTGTAGGAAGACCCAATGTAGGGAAATCAACGCTTTTTAATAAGATAACTGGACAGCGCATTTCAATAGTTGAAGATCAACCTGGTGTAACGAGGGATAGGATTTACTATGAGACGGAATGGATGGATAAGAGGTTCATATTGGTTGACACAGGAGGGCTTGAGCCAGATTCGGAAGATGAGTTTTTTTCGAAAATAAAAATGCAAGTTGAAGCTGCTTTAAAAACGGTTGATTTGATTTTATTTGTAATTGATGGAAAAGAAGGCGTAAGTCCTGTTGATGAGGACATAGCAAATATGTTGAGGAAATCTCGGAAAAAAGTTTTGCTTGTATTAAACAAAGTTGACAATTTTGAGGAAATGCCTATTAGCTATTATGATTCGATGCGGCTTGGATTTGGAGAACCAATAGCAATATCAGCATCTAATGGATTAGGCATAGGAGATTTGTTGGATGAAGTCATTGAAAATATACCTGATCATATAGACGAATACGATGAAGAAACTATTAAAATATGTTTTATAGGAAAGCCAAATGTAGGGAAGTCTTCTCTTGTCAATAAGATATTAGGTGAAGAAAGAGCTATAGTTAGCGACATACCTGGTACTACAAGAGACGCTCTTGACACGTACTTTGAAAAAGATGACAAAAAATACGTCATAATCGATACGGCAGGCATGAGAAAAAAAGGAAGAATAGAAGATAAGATTGAAAGATATAGCGTTTTGAGGGCTTTAGCTGCAATTGATAGATCTGACATATGTATTCTTGTAATAGATGCTACTGAAGGTCCTACTGAGCAAGATACAAAAATTGCCGGTTATGCATTTGAGCAGAATAAAGCAATGATAATTGCAGTGAACAAATGGGATCTTATTGAAAAAGACAATAGCACCGTAAATGAATATACGAAGCTTATAAGGGAGAAATTTTCTTTTATGAGCTTTGCACCAATAACGTTTATATCGGCTAAAACCGGCCAAAGATTAAATAAGCTTTTTGAACTAATAAATAGCGTATGGGAAGAATACAATAAGAGGATTTCTACGGGTACGTTAAACAATGTAATAAGCGAAGCGTTGCTTATAAATCCGCCACCTGCAGAAAAAGGCCGCGTATTAAAAGTATACTACGTGACGCAATTTGGCATAAAGCCACCATCATTTGCGGTGTTTGTAAATGATCCAGAGATAATGCATTTCTCATATATGAGGTTTATAGAGAATACAATCAGAGATAATTTTGGATTTGAGGGCGTGCCATTGAAAATCGAAGTTAGAAGAAAAGGCGAAAAGTAAAGGAGGTGAATCAACGGTGAAGATAGCATTAGCCGCTATACTTGCCTACTTAATTGGGTCATTTAACAGTGCTTATTTTTTTACTAATTTTATCAAAAAAACCGATATAAGAAAGTATGGCAGTGGAAATGCTGGCGCTACAAATGTCATGAGGGTTCTGGGATTTAAAGTCGCTTTTTTTGTGTTTTTATCTGATGTATTAAAAGGAGTTTTAGCTGTACTTCTTGGCAGACTGATTGCCGGAAATATAGGTGGATATGTTGGAGGGATCGCGGTAGTAGTCGGTCACAATTGGCCTGTTTTCTTGGGATTTAAAGGTGGCAAAGGAGTAGCTACAAGCTTTGGAGCTATTATGACAATAAGTCCTGTCATTGCAGTTTTGTCGCTTATAATAGGAATTGCTGTTATCTCTATCAGCAAGTATGTTTCACTGGGTTCCATAATTGGAGCTTTTATGTTTCTCATTTTTAATATTATTTACTATAGTTCACTTAATATGTTGATATTTGCAATACTACTTACAGCAATGGTTGTATTTCAGCATAGAGCAAATATAAAACGATTACTCAATGGAACTGAATCGAAATTTGGGCAAAAAACAAATATAAAGTAAAGAGGGATTTACAAATGGACGTTGCAATATTAGGCGCAGGCAGTTGGGGAACAGCAATGGCGATTCATTTGGATTCTATGAACCACAATGTTTGCATGTGGACGAGGGATCAAAACCAGATAGAGGAAATCAAAAAAACAGGCTATAATAGAAGGTACCTTGATGCAAAATTGCCGAAAAGCATTGATATAACTACTGATATATATTATGCGATAAAAAACAAAAAAATAATAGTTTTAGCAGTTCCATCCCACGCAGTAAGATGCACGGTAGAAATGATGAAAGGGAACGTTGACAAATCGGCAATAATTGTAAATTTAGCAAAAGGCCTTGAAACTTCCAGTTTAAAAAGGATGTCCCAGGTTATACAAGAGATAGTAGATAATCCAGTTGTAGTGCTTTCTGGACCAAGTCATGCTGAAGAAGTCTGTAGGCACATACCTACAGCATGTGCTATTTCATCAAACGACATAAATGCGTGTGAATATGTGCAAGATGTAATGATGGATGAAAATTTCAGGTTGTATATAAATAAAGATTTGATAGGTGTTGAATTAGGCGGCTCTCTTAAAAATATCATTGCATTAGGTGCTGGCATATCAGACGGGCTTGGCTTTGGAGACAATACTAAGGCTGCTCTTATGACGCGAGGACTTGCCGAAATTACTCGTTTAGGTGTTGCCTTAGGTTCAGATCCACTTACTTTTTTGGGCTTGACAGGTATGGGGGATCTTATTGTAACATGTACAAGCATGTATTCACGCAACAGAAGGGCTGGCATAAAAATAGGGCAAGGAAAATCGTTAGACGAAGCATTAAGCGAAATCGGAATGGTGGTAGAGGGTGTTAATACGACTAAATCAGCCTATGAACTTTCTAAAATTTATGGAATTGAGATGCCAATAACTAATGAAATTTATTCGATATTATTTGAAGGCAAAAATCCAAGGGAAGCTGTATATTCATTGATGACTCGCAACAGAAAGCATGAGATGGAGGGCATATAATTGTGTCCTCTTTTTTATTCATAATTGTCTATTTCCCTCATATATATGTAGTGTTAAAGTATAAAAACTATATTTATCTATAAAGAAGGAGGGAAATGATGTGGAGAATTACGATATTTATAAGGATATAGCAGAAAGAACAGAAGGCGATATATATATAGGCGTCGTAGGTCCTGTTCGTACTGGGAAATCAACATTTATAAAAAGATTTATGGATATATTGGTATTGCCAAATATCGACAATTTGAACCTTAAAGAGAGAATTCAAGATGAGTTGCCTCAGAGCGCAGCAGGTAAGACAATAATGACTACGGAGCCTAAATTTGTGCCAGAGAAAGCGGTGGAGATTTCACTAAATGAAAATACCAGTTTCAGTGTAAGATTAGTAGACTGTGTCGGGTACATGGTTAAAGGTGCGATGGGATATTTAGAAGGCGATAAACCAAGAATGGTCACTACCCCATGGTATGATTATGAAATTCCGTTTGAAGAAGCCGCCGAAATAGGGACTAAAAAAGTAATAAATGACCATTCAACAATCGGATTGGTTGTGACGACCGATGGAAGCATTACAGAGATACAAAGAGATAATTACGTAGAACCAGAAGAAAGAGTTATAAAGGAGTTAAAAGAAATACATAAACCATTTATAATATTACTGAATTCTACACATCCAGATGACGCTGATACAGTTAAATTAGGCAAAGAAATGGAAATGAAGTACGACGTGCCAGTAGTTGTAGTCAATGTGCTTAAGATGAACATGGCTGATATTAAAAATATACTTGAAAAAGTGCTTTATGAATTTCCAATTACAGAGCTTAATATTGATCTGCCAAGGTGGGTGGATGTACTTGAAAATGAGCATTGGCTAAAACAAAGCATAATGAGTACAGTCAAGCAAAGCATAGATGAGCTGTTTAGATTGAGGGACATAAAAAAGACAGTTGATGCCATAAAGTCCAATGAACACATGGGCGATGTAGTGATTAAAAAGATAGACCCAGGTGAAGGCGTTGCAGACGTAGAAGCAAAGACGAAGGAAGGTCTATTCTTTAAAATATTAAGCGATGAATGTGGTCTTGAAATACGTGGTGATAGAGATCTTATGAAAATGATGAAGGAATTATCATACGCGAAAGCTGAGTACGACAAATTAAAAGATGCCATTGAAGATGCCAAGAAAAAAGGCGTAGGGGTTGTTCCTGCCAGCATAGATAATATGGAATTTGAGAAGCCAGAGATAGTTAGACAAGGTGGGAGTTTCGCTGTAAGGCTTAAAGCATCTGCACCTTCCCTCCACATATTTAGAACAGATGTGACAACGGAAGTATCGCCAATCGTCGGCACAGAAAAGCAAAGTGAAGATTTCGTCAAATACATTACAGAGCAATTTGAAAATGACCCAGATAAAATCTGGGAATCAAATATATTTGGAAAATCTTTAAGTGATCTTGTAAAAGAAGGGATGCAAAACAAGCTTGGCAAGATTCCAGACAATGTAAGCATGAGGCTGAGGGATACGCTTGAACGAATCGTCAATGACGGTGGTGGCGGTATAATCTGCATCATATTGTGATACTTGATTTTTTGAACATTACGTTTTATAATACTATTGTAAGTTGTCTGGGTGTGGCGCAGTTGGTAGCGCGCCAGAATGGGGTTCTGGAGGTCGCTGGTTCAAATCCAGTCACTCAGACCATTATTTACAGTCATGCGGATTTCAAGAGTTATCAACAGGGTTAAAAATTTAGTTGTCGATAATAAATCAATAACATATTTTCAAACACTTAACCACTTCAAAAAAAGGAGTGGTTATTTTGTTGCTTAAATTCGCAATTTATTTTTATATCTTAGACTTTTCAACGGCTCTAATTCTGTTCATGGCACTGGGGTGCGTATAAGAAAACCACTCTATGAATTTTGGAGGTTCTACGTCGGATAAGCTTCTTTCTGCCAAATCTACCTGCAATTTGATTACTACATTTTTATCATGGAGGTATTGGACAGAAAGCAAATCGGCTTGTCTTTCCATTTGTCTTGATATGAAGTTCTGAATCGGATTTGTATCGAAATTAACAAGCAGCATAAAAAGATAAAATACTGAGATTATATAAGGTCTATATCTAAGGTTTTGCGTTTCTACGATACTTGTATTCAAAAGAACATGAAAGGCGAGGAAAATCATGAAAATTCCTAATGAACCTATTAAAATGCTTTTTAAAACGTGATTTTCTTTCCAGTGAGCGGCTTCGTGGGCTATTACGGCTTTTATCTCATCTTGAGGGTATTTTTTTAATAATGTGTCATAAAGAACGATCCTGCTTGTTCTGCCAAAACCATAGAAATATGCATTTGCAAGCGTAGTTCTCCTGCTGGCATCCATTTCTTCAACTCTATCAATTTTTATTCCTGCATTTTTTGATATGTCATTTACCATGCTGAGAATTGCTGGATCAGTAACAGGTGTAAATTTGTTGAACATAGGAGCAATGAAAGACGGCCAAATAAAATTTTGTAAAAATATCATTGCAGTAAGGAACACAGATGCATATATCCACCAAGTTTTTTGAAATTTATTTATAGCAAACAATAACAAGACAATTCCGATACTGGATAGAACAATGTCTATTAGAGAGTTTTTGATGTAATCTATCCACCATGACTGAATTGTTTGCACTGAGAATCCCCATTTTACCTGTAGCCTATATGAATAAAAACTAAATGGCAGTGATAACACTTTTAAAATTATCCATAAAAGCAGAAAGAATATAAATACACTGAGATAATAATGTTTTCCACTAATTCTTTCACATATTTTTGACAATTTGATTGAGAATCCACCGAAAACAAACCAAAGCAAAAAAATTAATTGAATTAAAAAAGAAGAAATATACAATAATCTATTTTCTTTGTGATATGTAATAGATTTTTCTACTGTATAGTGTGAAAAAAATTTATATACGTCTTGAGATACGATATTAGGTGTCAATGTATAATATATGTACAAGGATGAAAACAACAATGCGATAAATGTCAGCAGAAACCATATTTTATTAAACTTTACGTACAAACTAATCACCTCTTTTTACAGATTATTACTACGAATATATTATATTATATGCAAAGATGAATTTAAAATTATTTTACTTTATTTTGACATGTATGTGCTATAATTAAGATAGATTTATCGTTGGAAGGTGCAACAATGAAGACACTGCTGGTAGCATTGAACGCCAAATATTACCATACAAATTTAGCCATAAGAAATATTAAGTTGTATTGTAGACCCATGAACATTGAGCTTTTGGAAATGACCATAAATGATGATTTGGATTTAATTCTACATAACATCCTAAACAAAAGGCCTAACCTTATAGGGTTTTCGTGCTATATATGGAATATAGATATAGTGTTAAAGCTTTGTGAATACATAAAAAAGATCAATAAAGATGTTTTAATAGTGCTTGGAGGGCCTGAAGTATCTTATGATTCCGATGATTTACTGAAAATTGGTGTTGCAGATTTTATTGTATTAGGTGAAGGAGAAGCAACTTTTAAAAATCTTTTACAAAGGATCTATAATGGCGAAAATGTGTGTGACTTAAATGGCATAAGTTATATGAAGGATGGAAAAGTAATATCAAGAGAGAACACTAATTATGTTTGCTTGGATGATATTCCATTTCCTTATGATGATGAGGATATTTCAAACAGACTCGTGTATTATGAGACATCCAGAGGGTGTCCTTTTAGATGCTCTTACTGCTTATCATCTCTTGATAATAAGTTGAGATATGCTAGCATTGAAAAAGTCAGAGATGATTTAGAGAAACTGACAAGCATGGGTGCAAAAATTGTAAAGCTTATTGATAGGTCTTTTGACAGCAACATAAAAAGAGCGGTAGAAATATTAGAAATAATACGAGGATTGAGGAGCGATACAGTATTTCATTGTGAAGTTAATCCTGAGTTAGTCAATCAAGAGTTTATAGATAGCTTAAAAGGTATAGAAGACAAAGTTCAGTTTGAAGTAGGCATACAGACGACTAATAAGGAAACTTTAAAGAATGTATCGAGAAATCCTGACGTCAGCAGTGCGTTAAATGGCATAAAACTTATCATCAATGCAGGTGTAAAGGTGCATGTAGATCTAATTGCAGGATTGCCTGGCGATGATTTTAATTCGATTGTGAAATCTTTTAATGATGTATATGAGTTAAATCCTGACGAAATTCAATTAGGATTTTTAAAGCTTTTAAAAGGAAGTAGCCTTAGAAAAAACAAAGATATTTACGGCATAAAATATAGAAGTGATCCTCCGTACGAAGTTTTAATGACAAACACAATGTCTTATATGGAGCTGCATGAGCTTAAAAACATTGCTTTTTTAGTAGATAAGTATTACAACTCTGGGAAATTTAAAATGTCATTAAGATTTTTGCTTGATTTTTTTAAAGAGCCGTTTAAGCTATACAAACGTCTTAATTACTTTTGGGTAAAGAACGACTTTTATGGCAAAAAGCATTCTCTGAATGATTTGTTTGATATTATTTATAGATTTGCCTCTTTGGAAGGTATAGATACTGACTATTTTAAAGATTATTTAAGGTTTGACTATTTGTATTCTACTAACAATAAGGCATATCCTGATTGCCTTAAAGAGGATAAAAAAATACCAGATGAAGTAAAATCATTGCTGCGAGATGATGAATGGTTAAAGTGCAATTTGCCGTTAGCAGTTGGTATGTCTAATTCGGAAAAAAACAGGAATCTTTCTATAGGCTTTTTTAAGCATGATGTTTTAAACATGGAGGAAGGAAATGTGTATATGGCTTTTCTTCACAGTGATAATAAAACATATTGTGCAAAAATAAATGTTTAAGGTGGGGTAGTATGTCAAAGACGCTTGTCATAGCACACCGTGGTGATTCTAAAAACGCTCCGGAAAATACGCTGTCGTCATTTAAGAGAGCTGTTGAATTAGGTTCAGATGGAATAGAATTAGATGTGCAGCTAAGCAAAGATGGGTATCTCGTTGTAATACATGATGAACGAGTAGATAGGACAACTGACGGAATAGGATATGTTAAAGACTATACGTTAAAGGAGCTTAAAAGGTTAAATGCAGGAATAAAATTTGGCAGAAATTATGCAAGTGAGAAAATACCTACTCTGGCAGAGGTTTTTGAGTTATTGGAAGATAAAAATGTGCTGGTAAACATAGAGATAAAAAGTGGCTTAATATCGTATCCGGGAATAGAAGAAAAACTAGTTAACTGTATATTTGACTATAATTTTGAAGATCTGGCTTTAATATCATCATTTAATCATTATAGCTTGAAGACGGTGAAAGAGATTGAGCCAAGGCTTAACATTGGACTTTTGTATGAGTGTGGACTTGTCGAACCGTGGCATATTGCAAATAGGATGCACGCATACTCGCTTCATCCATTTTATGCAAATATAATACCTGAAGTTGTGAATGGCTGCAGATCGAATAATGTTAAACTGTTTCCTTGGACGGTCGACAATGAAGAAGTTATGTTAAAGATGATTCAATTGGGCGTCGATGGAATAATCACTAATGATCCGTCAAGGCTAATTAATTTAGAGAAAAAACTACATTAGTTTTACAGGAGGATATGGTATGAAATCAAACAAGTGGATAAAAGATATGACATTTAAAGAGAAGGCAGAGTACATTTGGGACTATTATAAGATACATATAATAGTTGGGATTATCGTTGTAGCCATAGTTGCATCATTTGTCAATTCAATTTTGACAAACAAAAATTACGTATTTGACTTCTCGATGATAGGGACATCGATAAATTTTGACAAGGAGATGAATTTCCAGAATACCATAACAAAAGAACTTTTAGGTTCCGATAAGGGGAAAAATCAAGCATTAGTTGAATTTTATATGTTGACAAAAGGCAGTGACGGTAAATTTCAGCTTGACCCAACATCTGTGCAAAAACTGATGGTAAAAATTTCTGCTGAAGAAGTGGATGTTATAGCGCTTGACAAGGATAATTTCCATGCACTGGGAAATCAAGGAGCGTTTTTAAATCTTGACAGCGTAAAAGATCTCAATTTAAGTGGATTAGACACAGAAAAGCTTCCTGCCTCAAAAGATGTTAAAGCTGGCACATATGGCATATATCTTGATAAAGATAACCGCTATTTAGATGAAATTGGATATGATTACCATAATAAAATAATTGCCGTGCTATCCAATTCTAAAAACAAAGATTTGTCAATAAAATTCCTTAAATGGCTTCTTGATATAAAGTAGTTTTTCATGTATACTATGATTGTATTTTCAAAACTTGCTTATGGTGAATATTGACGAGGTGATAATGTGAAAGAAAAGATAAAGCTTCTTAAGGGTGATATAACAGAGCAAGAGGTTGATGCAATTGTAAATGCCGCCAATTCTGGTCTTTTAGGCGGTGGCGGTGTAGATGGTGCTATACATAAAGCAGGCGGGGAAGTCATAGATGAAGAATGCAAAGAAATAAGAGATAGAGAAGGTGGTTGTCCAACAGGAAAAGCTGTAATAACCCATGGAGGTAATCTAAAGGCAAACTATGTAATACACGCAGTTGGGCCAATTTGGAAAGATGGAAATAATGATGAAGACAATTTATTAGCCAGTGCATACATAGAGAGTTTGAAAATAGCTGACAAATACAATTTAAAGACAATTGCTTTTCCGTCTATAAGCACAGGTGCTTATGGATTTCCTGTTGAGAGGGCTGCAAAAATTGCTTTAAGGGCAGTGTCTGATTACCTTGACAAAAGTCAAATCAAAGAAGTGAGATTCGTCCTTTATAGTGATAATGATTATGATGTATATTCAAAAGCTTACGATGAATTGTAAAAAGCAGACCAAATTTGGCCTGCTAAAAAATTCTTATTTTACTATGTTTGTCAATACAAGTCCTATCATGATTATTCCTACTATCAATCTGTAGTAAGCGAAAGGCTTTAATGAATGACTTTTAAGGTACGATAGAAATTTGTCAACAACTATCAATGCAACGATAAATGACATTATAAAACCTACTGCTAAAGCTTCCCATTCAATAGTGGTCATTGTGGCTATTCCTTTGTGAAGCGATACGACTGTAGCGCCAAGCATTGTGGGTATTGCCAGAAAAAATGAAAACTCTGCAGCTGCTTTTACAGATAGACCGGCCATCATCCCTCCCATTATTGTGGAGGCAGATCTGGACATACCGGGAAATAAGGACATACATTGTGCAACTCCGATCCAAAAAGACTTTCCTGGAGTTACTTTATCCATGTCATCAATTTTATAGTTTGAAAATGCATTTTCTACAATAATCATCATTATCGCACCTATTACAAGTGCTATAGATACTGTAAATGATGAGAATAAGTGTTTGTCGATAAAATCATTAAGCAAAAGTCCTAAAATTGCTGATGGAATGAAAGCTATGACAATCTTAAGCCATAATTTGAATCCCCATCTATTAGGTGCTAAATTTTTTAGAGAATTCCATATCTTTTCTCTGTAGTAGTAGACGATAGCCAAAATAGCACCCAATTGTATGACTACTTCAAACATTGTGGCGTAGGCGCCTTTAAAGTTTAATAAATCCCCAACAATGATCAAATGCCCTGTTGAAGATACAGGTAAAAACTCAGTCAAGCCTTCTACGATACCAAGTATAAATGCCTTGATTAAAAGAATCATAAGATACCGACTCCTTACTATTTATTTGTTAAGCACTATTTAATTTTATATTAACTTTAAGTTTAATTCAACATATCTTAGGTGTTCTAATCTATTTTTAATGTGATATAATATGTGTATAAATATGTGGTGAGGTGGTTTTGTGCTTTTGCCTGGATTTTTTTTCGTTTGCGATAGGAATCATAATACTTGCATTTATTGTTTGGCTTTTTGGAAAATCCATAAAAATACTTTTCAAATTTGTCATAAATTCTATAATTGGCTATATATTTCTTTTGATTTTTAACTTTTTTGGTTCGATTTTTGGCTTAACATTGCATTTAGATATTATAAATGCTTTTATTGCAGGTGTTTTCGGTATACCAGGAATAATCGTATTGCTGATTTTGAAGTATGTATTTAAAATTCACTTTTAACCCGATTTGGGTTATTTTTTTATAACTAATATTGTTGACTTGATTTGGAATAATAAGTACAAAGGAGGTATTGAAATGGATATAAGAAGGATCATCCTCGACAATTTAAAAAATCGTTCAAAAGACGATATAAAAGGATTTATACAGGAAGCTGTGGATACAAAGGAGGAAAATGCTATACCTGGTCTTGGCATAATTTTCGAAGCAGCATGGGAGAAAATGAACGATGGTGAGAAAAACAACATGATGGATTACATAATGAGAGGTATAAGATAAAGGGTATCTTGATTGATACCCTTTATCTTATACCTTATAGTAGCAATACTGTAATTACGTAGCCGCAAGTCAACCCTATGATTACAGGAAGCAAATTTCTTTTGACTATCGCGTCAGGGTCGACTTTAATGATGGCTGTTACTGGTACTACACTCCAAGGGATTATGGTGCCGCCACCAACCCATATACAGGTAATTTCACCTAATGAAGCTAATATGGATGAATTTATATTAAGCGTATGGGCAAAAGTCTTAGAAAGCGCACCTACCAAAGGTAGACCAGAGAAGCCTGAACCTGATAGTCCTGTCAGTATTCCTATCAATAGTTGCATTAATGCTACAGTGTATTTGTTTAAAGGAATGTGCTTTGAAAGGTAGATGCCGAGATCCATGAGATATCCTTTTGCATTGGGTCCTATGACTTGTTTCGCAGTTGTCAATTCTCCTAAAAAGAAAAAGGCACTTATCAATATAATTGGAGCGAATGTTTTGATTCCAGACAAAAAACCATTTTTCAAATAGTCTCTTGTTTTGTTCAGAAAATCTTTTTGTACTATTGTTGAAGATATAAGCACGATTATTGCAGTTCCGCCGATCAATGCTGTTGCTGCGTTTCCTTTGATTTTTAAAATATACATCAAAAAGGTATCGATGGCGAAAAAGAGTACAGCTACAAATGAAATAATGTAACTTTCTTTATAAATTTTCTTTTCATCTAAATTATTATTGTAATTATTTGTATTTTGTTTATTGTCTCTTAAATTTTTCATCGTAACAAAATAAAAGAAAACTATTGTGACAAAAGATGTTATACCCCATACTGGCATACTGCTTAAAATTAGCTTTGATGTAGGTATTCCAAGTGTTTTTGCTGTTACAGATGGAACGCCTTGTATAAAAAAAATCTCCTGATAAAGCTGCCCCAAAGCCGAATATGGTTACTAAAGATGCAAAACTCAATTCATCAAAACCTGATTTCAAAACAGGCCCTATTAGGACAGCACCTATTAAACCAACGGCAGGTGATGGCCACAAGAAAAGAGATAAAACCATCATCACTATGCCTATGATCCAAAATGTTTTACTTGGAGAATTCAGAAATCTCAATAATGGCTTTGTTATAATAACATCTGCACCTATATCATCAAGTGCGCGAGACATGGCAATAATCAAAGATATGATAAGTATTACCTGCCAAAGCTCTTTTCCGGATACAAATACAGAAGAATACAAAATTTCAATAGATTTCAATACATTTTTAGTCTGTGACAATGCTACGGCAAATATGCCTACGATACAAGGGAAAATTATGTCTTTTCGAAAGACCATAAATAAAAATATTACAAATATTGATATCAAGTAGACAATATGTGTTGTAGTTATGCTTACCATTGTAACACCTCATTTTTAGGTTTTATTTATCCACTACAATTACATATTTTGTGTTGAGTTTGGTAAAATTATTAAAAATGTGATAAAATATTCGATGAGGAGGTAGTTAAAATGAAACCAATGAAGCTTAAAGACGGTGTAACAAAAATTGGTGCAGTACACTTTGAAAGAAGATTGTTTGACTCTCTTATCCCACTTCCTGATGGGACAAGTTATAATGCTTATCTTATAGAAGGCAGTGAAAAGATAGCTTTAATAGACACGGTTGATCCTATGAAAATAGAAGTGCTTATAGATCAGCTAAAAAACGTCCAAAAGATAGATTACATCGTATCAAATCATTCTGAGCAGGATCACTCTGGTGGGATTCCTTTTGTTTTGGAAAAGTATACTGATGCAAAGGTTGTATGCACTCCAAAGGCAAAGGCTTTTTTAATGGATCTTCTACATATTTCTGAAGATAAGATAATTACTGTAGAAGACAATGAGACTATATCTCTTGGAGGAAAGACTCTTAGATTCATTCACGCGCCATGGGTGCACTGGCCTGAGACCATGTTTACATATCTTGAAGAAGACAATATATTATTTACGTGTGATTTCTTAGGTTCACATTTAGCTACATCGAAGCTTTTTGCAGAAGATGAATGCCATGTTTATAATTCAGCGAAAAGATATTATGCAGAAATAATGATGCCTTTTAGAAACTTTGTGGCAAAAAATCTTGAAAAAATAAAAGATTTGAGAATTGATTACATAGCTCCATCACATGGTCCTGTTTACAATAGACCACAATTCATTTTTGATGCGTACAATAGCTGGGTATACGATGAGCCGAAGAATATAGTTGTTATACCATATGTTACAATGCACGGTTCTGTTAAAGCAATGGTAGATTATTTAACTGCTGTGCTTTCGCAAAAGGGCGTCGTTGTAAAACCATTTGATTTGACAGTCACAGATTTAGGTGAACTTGCTATGTCTTTAGTTGATGCTGCCACAATAGTCGTAGGAACGCCGACGGTTTTGACTGGGGCACACCCACAGGTGATTTATGCCACATATCTTGCAAATGCACTGAAGCCGAAAACTAAATTTTTGTCAATTGTTGGGTCATACAGTTGGGGTGGAAAAGCTATCGACCAACTGTCCAGTATGATCACGAATTTAAAAGTTGAAGTTATACCACCAGTATTCATAAAAGGTCTGCCAAAAGAATCAGATTATAAGCTGTTAGATGAATTAGCAGATAATATAGTTAAAAAGCATAAAGAAAAGAACATTAAATAGGAGCGTTACTGCTCTTATTTAATGTTCAGAAATAATCTTTGAAAAGAGGTTATATGATGTACTATAAGGACATACAAGACTTTATGCAAGCTTTAGAGGAAAAAGGTCTTTTGAAAAGGGTTAAAACTGAAGTCGATTCCAACTTGGAAATCACAGAGATTGTAGATAGAGTAGTTAAAAGCAATGGACCTGCTCTTTTATTTGAAAATGTTAAAAATTCATCATACCCTGTTCTTATAAATATATTTGGTAGTTATGAGAGGCTTAATATGGCATTGGGAATTTCAAATACAGACGACATAGCCAATATAATATATGATATAATCGATATGTCAAAGTACATAGGACTTGTAAATAAAATCAAATCAATACCAAAACTATCAAGACTTCTTAAGGCGTTTCCGAGAAAGGTGAAGGATGCTCCATGTCAAGAAATTGTTGAAGAACCTGATCTTGATAAACTACCTATTTTGAAATGCTGGCCAAAAGATGGAGGCCGTTTTATAACGTTGCCACTTGTCATAACAAAGGATCCTGAGACTAACATGCAAAATATGGGAATGTACAGGATGCAGGTGTTTGACAAAAAAACGACTGGCATGCACTGGCATATGCACAAAGATGGGCGAGAGATATATCTTAAATATAAGAAAATGGGAGGGAAAATGCCGGTTTCAGTGGTAATCGGTTCTGATCCGGCGACGATTTATTCGGCTACAGCGCCATTGCCTAAAGAAATTGACGAAATGCTGTTTTCAGGCTTTATAAGAAATAGTCCTGTTGATATTGTTAAATGTAAGACAAACGACTTGTACGTTCCAGCTAATTCGGAATTTGTCCTTGAAGGATATGTAGATGTAAATGAAATGAGGGAGGAAGGACCATTTGGCGATCATACAGGGTATTATTCCTTGAAGGATTTATATCCGGTATTTCATGTAGAGTGCATTACACATAAGAAAAATCCAGTATATCCTGCTACTGTTGTCGGGAAACCTCCAATGGAAGATTGCTATCTTGGGAAGGCTACTGAGCGAATTTTTCTACCATTTATTAAAATGATTTGTCCAGAAGTAATCGATATAGATTTCCCTCTGGAGGGTGTATTTCATAATTGCTTGATAGTATCTATAAAAAAAGAATACCCGGGGCAAGCAAAAAAAGTAATGAACGCAATATGGGGAATGGGACAGATGATGTATACAAAATTGATAATAGTCGTTGATAAAAATGTAAATCCTCACGATTATTCAACTGTTGCATGGAAGGTTTTTAATAATATTGATGCTTCAAGAGATATAGTTATTACTGAGGGACCTCTTGATGCACTGGACCATGCGTCGCCACTGCCTCTTTACGGTCATAAGTTAGGAATTGATGCTACAAAAAAGTGGAAATCAGAAGGGCACAGTCGAGATTGGCCAGATGACATAGAGATGACAGAAGAAATAAAAGAATTGGTTGATAGGAGGTGGAATGAATATGGTATTTAAAAAGATAAAGCAGTACGCAGATCTTGTCATGTTTTCACATACTCTCTTTTCCATGCCTTTTGCTATTGTTTCAATGTTATGGGCTGCTAATGGTTTGCCGAAGACGAGGGTATTTTTTTGGATAATCATTGCGCTTATTGGTGCTAGAACCGGAGCAAATGCACTAAACAGACTTGTTGATAAGGATATAGATGCTAAAAATCCTAGGACGGCAGGAAGACATTTGCCGCTGGGGATAGTTAAAAGTTCTGAAGTTTTTTTATAGTGGTATTTAGCTTTGCACTGTTGGTGCTGGCAGCCTATGAGCTAAATCCACTGTGTCTTGAGTTATTGCCATTGGCTCTGTTTTTATTTATCATATATTCATACACAAAGCGATTTACATGGGCTTGCCATATAATACTAGGAATAGCTTGTGGAGGTGCACCTGTTGGAGCATGGATCGCAGTTACAGGTAAAATAGGTTGGCCTTCATTAGTTTTAGGCGCAGTTGTTACGCTTTGGGTTGCAGGCTTTGATATAATATACGGCACACAAGATTACGACTTCGATAAAAACAACGGTTTGTTTTCTATACCTGTTAAATTTGGCATTAAAAATGCACTTCTCATATCGATTTTTTTTCATGTAATAGCATTACTGCTTCTTTTGTATTTATATTTTTATATGAAAATGGGTTGGCTGTATTTGATAGGTCTGATAATAATAGGGTATTTATTGTATAGAGAACATTCTATAGTTAAGCCTGACAATTTAAAGCACGTTACGATAGCGTCGTATGACATTAATCAAATCGTTAGCGTTTTGTTTTTTTGTTTTTACAGCGTTAGATATATTTTTAGTGAGGTGATCTTTTGAGAGAGTATATAATTTCAATAACCGGCGCCAGCGGAAGCATCTTAGGTTTACGATTAATTGAAGAGCTTCTAAAAAGCGACTGCAAGGTGCATTTTTTGATAAGTAAAAACGGATGCAGCGTCATGAAATATGAAACAGGGCTTACTTTTGATGATGTAGTGCAGCACTTTAAAAAAATTAGTGAGAAAATTAGCATCTACGATGTAGATGATATGTTTGCACCTATTGCAAGCGGATCATATAAATCAGATGGAATGGTCATAATTCCATGTTCTATGGGCACTCTTTCAAGCATTGCATGTGGTATTTCAAGCAACCTTATACATAGATCAGCAGATGTATGCTTAAAAGAAAAAAGAAAATTGATAATTGTGCCTCGAGAAACTCCATTTAACCTGATACACTTAAAAAATATGGCTGTATTAAGTGAAATAGGAGCTTATATTCTTCCAGCAGTAATGACTTTTTATAATAAACCTTTATCTGTAGATGATATGGTAAATTTCATAGTTGGAAGAGTCCTTGATGTACTAGGAATAAAAAATGATTTATATAATCGCTGGAATTAAAAATTTAAAGAAAGGGATGGGTATTTATGAAAAAGATAGTTTCTGTTATGCTTTTAATAATCATGATATTTACAATAAGTTCTTGTAACACTGAAAAAGAGACAAGCAGTGCAAAATTGCAAACTTTAAATATTGGCATACTTCAAGATACAGACTCAATTCCAGTTTTAATAGCGAAAGAACAGGGATATTTTAAAGATGAGAATTTGAATGTCAATATAGAGCAGTTTAAAAGTGCGCAAGAGAGGGATAGTGCACTTCAAAGCGGAAAAATTGACGGTGCAATATCTGATATAATGGCTGCAGCATTTGCAAATGATGGTGGATTTAATGTCAAGATTACATCATTGACAAATGGTACGTATGATTTGCTTGTTAATAAGGATGAAAGCATTAATAACCTTCAGGATTTAAAAGGTAAAAGTATCGCTATATCTAAAAATACTTTGATAGAGTACGTGACAGACATGATTTTAAAAAAGGCTGGATTGACAGATAAAGATGTTAATAAAGTATCTATACCACAAATGCCAACGAGGTTGGAAATGCTACAAAATGGAAAAGTAGATGCAGCAACACTTCCCAATGCACTTGCGACAGTAGCTATGATGAATGGTTCTAAGATGCTTGACAATTCCAATAATCTTGGTATAAATCCAGGTGTGCTGCTTTTTAGAAGCAGTGTCATAGACTCAAAAAAAAGCGAGATAAAAGCCTTTTATACCGCTTATAACAAAGCAGTAGATTATTTAAACAAAGAGCCTAAGTCAGCTTACATAGATAAAGTAATCGAAGATGGAGGATTTCCAAAAGAGATAAAAGATACTTTAAAACTGCCTGTTTATCAAAAGGCGGCATTGCCAGATAAAAAAGACTTTGATGATGCTATAAAGTGGCTTACAGATAAAGGGCTTATAAAGCATAATTACAGCTATAACGATTTGGTTATAAGCGAATTTGTTAAATAATTTTTTGATTTAATGAAGAGGAGAAATCACAAATGGTGAAAGTTGAAGGGTTGACAGTGCGGTACAGGATTAATGAAGGCTATTTTACAGCTTTAAAGAATATAAATTTAAATGTTGATGACGGGGACATTTTGGCATTGGTTGGTCCATCAGGCTGTGGAAAGTCAACCCTCTTACATGTTTTGTCAGGCATAATTAATACATATGAGGGCAAAGTTACTATCAATGGAGAAGGAATTAATACAAAGAAGCATAGAATAGGGTTAGTATCGCAAGATTATGGGTTGCTTCCTTGGAAAAACGTATATGAAAATGCTGTACTAGGACTTAAAGTAAAGTCAAGGCTGACTAGTGATGACAGAGATTATGCTTTATTTATTTTAGATAGATTAGGATTAAAAGAATTTATTAGAAGGTATCCAGAAAAATTAAGCGGCGGACAGAGGCAGAGAGTCGCAATAGCAAGAGCGCTTATTTTAAAACCAGATATTTTGCTTATGGATGAGCCATTTTCTGCCCTTGATGAAATAACTAGAGAAGAGATGCAGGAACTTTTCATAGAGATTCAAAAAGAATACAAAGTCTCAACTATCTTTGTTACCCACAGTATAGAAGAAGCTGTTTATATTGGTAAAAAGATAACTATAATGTCTAAATCACCAGGAACAATTAAACAAATTATTCATAATGAAACGTATGGGTTGAAGGATAAAAGGCTTTGTAGAGAATTTTACGATTTGACGATAAAAATCAGAAAAGATATTAAAGAGGAATGGTCAACTTGAAATTTGATAGAAAGGCTTTTGAATATTTTTATGCTTTATTTATAATATTTTTGTTATGGTATATGATATCGCAAATAGTGAATATCAATTTAATTCCTTCTCCTATACTAGTCTTAGAAAATTTATCAAAAACATTTAAAAGCAAAATTATGATTCATGTAGAGTACAGCTTATTTAGAATTTTAATGGGTATTTTATTATCTTTAATAATTGGGGTTCCTACTGGCATTGTAATGGGATACTTTAGTAGAATAGACAAATTGTTATCGCCAATTGTATATTTAATTTATCCTATACCTAAAATTGCTTTTCTTCCAATTGTCATGCTTTTATTTGGCCTTGGGGAAATGTCAAAAATTTTTACGATTGCAATCATTGTAGTATTTCAAGTCATTGTTTCACTGAGAGATGCTGTTAAGGGTATTCCTGAAAGCATGTATTACTCTATATATTCTTTAGGTGGCTCATGGTTTCAACTTTTAAGAGAAGTTATAATACCAGCATCTTTAATAAACATCTTAACTTCTATAAGGGTAGCTTTGGGCACAGCGATATCTGTGCTGTTTTTCACAGAGACATTTGGGACAGAGTACGGTATTGGTTACTTTATAATGGACTCATGGATGAGGGTAAATTACTTAGACATGTATTCAGGGATAATAGTTTTAAGTCTAATGGGGATTGTCCTATTTTCAATAATCGATTTTTTAGAATTTATTTTTTGCAGATGGTAAAAAATTTATCAAATGATAAACTTTTTAGGGAATATCTTTATTAAAAGATGTATAGAATATCCTGTGAGGTGATTTCATGATTAATTTAAACGGACAAAATACCATAGCTCCAGGCATTATTAGTGCTATGACAACTTATGAAGAGGATTCACTTTTAAAGAAATCACAGGATGCATTAAATGTGTACGTCAATGGTGACTTTATTGGTAAAAAAGTGCTTGTTGCAAACGGCGATGGTGGGGTAAATGCGGTAAAGGAGTATCTACTAAACAAAGGATATTCTGACTTTGAATATAAAGTAGACGGCAACAACATAATGATACAGGTTGACGATGGTGTGTGTGATGAAATAAAAAGACTGTTGAATGTGTATTTAACTATACGGTAAGGAGCTTTAATGCTCCTATTTTTTCTTTTTATGATGATTATTGATGTTTCTTTATTTTAATAATCACAAAAAAGTAGTATAATATCTATTAAGAAAAATATATTAATAAATAATAATTATTAATGACTGAAATTTTTTTGAAAGTTATTTTAAAAAAATTCTGTTTCTGAGTTATTATAATGTATAGAAGTGGTTAAAATTTAAGACATTAAATGAAAGAAGGTGATATTATAGTAACAGATAATATATCCAGTATTATGGTTATTTTTGGTGGTACAGGAGACTTAACACATAGAAAATTGATGCCTGCCATTTACAATTTGCTCTACGACAAAAGCCTTCCGGAAAATTTTTGTGTCGTTTCAATTGGAAGGCGTGACAAGACAGATGAGATTTATCGCAATGAAGTATACGAATCTATTAAGAAATTTTCGAGAATTAAAATAGATGATGAGCTTTGGAAAAATTTAAGAGATAGAATATACTATCAAAAGTTTGAGTTTCATGATGATGACGGATACTCAAGACTTAAAGGCTTTTTGAAAGTACTTGATGATAAATATAAAACAAATGGAAATAGAATTTATTATTTGGCAGTGGCTCCTGAGTATTTTGAACTCATCGTTGAAAAGTTACATCAACATGGAATGACGGAAAATGAAAAGTCGTGGCAAAGAGTCATGATAGAAAAACCATTTGGCAAAGATTTGAATTCTGCAGTTTATTTAAACAAAAAGATAACTGATGTTTTTACTGAGAAAAACACGTATCGCATAGACCATTATTTAGGCAAAGAAATGTTGCAAAACATAATGGTAATCAGGTTTGCCAATGTGTTTTTTGAACCAGTTTGGAACAACAAGTACATAGACAATGTGCAGATATCTTCAAGTGAGACGGTTGGCGTAGAAAATAGAGGTGGATATTATGAAAAAGCTGGTGCTTTAAGAGACATGATTCAAAATCATATGTTGCAGCTTTTGACGCTGACTGCCATGGAACCACCTATTGATCTTACTACTGATTCTATCCATGATGAAAAAGTAAAAGTATTGAAATCTCTTAAAGAATTAACGCCAGATCTTGTATTGAAAAATGCAGTGAGAGGTCAGTATGAAGGTTATAGGGATGAGGATAGAGTATCACCTGATTCTGATACAGAGACATTTGCTGCAATTAAAGTCTTTGTGGATAATTTTAGATGGGCTGGCGTGCCTTTCTATATAAGAACAGGCAAAAAATTGCCAGTAAAATCCACTGAAATAATAATACAGTTTAAACCTCTTCCAGGCGTTTTGTACTTTAAAGAATATGGTGGACTTATGCCAGATCTGTTGGTCATTAAGATACAACCAGAAGAAGGTGTCTTTTTGCAGTTTAATGCGAAAAGACCTGGCACATTAAATAAGGTGATACCGGTGCGAATGGATTTTTGTCAAAATTGCCAAGTCGGCATGAATTCTCCAGAAGCTTATGAAAGATTGATTTATGATGCATTGCGAGGAGATTCTACTCTTTTTACGAGATGGGATGAGGTTGAGTATTCATGGAGGTATGTAGACAAAATAGCTGAAGTTTGGAAGAATAATAAACCAGATTTTCCTAACTATAAGCCAGGAACTTGGGGACCTTATGATGCTGATGAATTACTTCTTAGAGATAATTTCAAGTGGTGGAATATAGGAGGTTTTTACGATGAAAATATATGATGTTTCAATGAATATCAATAAAAATATGCAGGTTTACAAAAATAAACAGGAGAAAAAACCTGAATTGATTGTCACCAGCGATTTTCCAAATGACAGTGTTCATGAATCCAGGATATGTATGGATATGCACACAGGTACTCATTTCGATGCACCTCTTCACATGATAGAAGGTGGTGATACGATTGACCATTTTGATATAACAAAAGCTATTTCAAAATGCAAAGTTCTTGATTTTACCAACGTAGATGATAAGATAACTGCAGAAGATTTAAAAGAGAAAGAAATAGAAAGCGGAGAATTTATACTTTTAAAGACAAGAAATTCTTATGAAGACAGTTTTAACTTTAATTTCATTTTCTTAGATGCAAGCGGAGCTGAGTATTTGAAAGAAAAGAAAGTAATAGGAGTTGGAACGGATGGACTTGGAATAGAAAGAGCACAGCCAAATCACGAAACCCATAAGACGTTGCTTAGTAATGGTATCACTATATTAGAAGGGCTAAGATTGAAAGATGTTGATGAAGGCGAATATACATTGATTGCTGCTCCTTTAAAAATAGATGGTGCAGAAGCAGCTCCTACCAGAGCGCTATTGATAGAGGACGATAAAAAATGAAAGTCAACATGTACAATATAGGCAATTGTATTGTTGGCAATTCCGAGGTTGATTTGGACAGTATCCAAGAAATATCGAACATGCTTATAGACAAATATGGTGAGAACACAATGTTGGAGTTTGTTGAAAACTATAAAATGGGGCAAAATTATTCAGATGCTTTTAAAAACGCTTTAAATAAAAAACACATGATTAAAAAATTGAAATTTAAAGAAGACATTTAATATTTGGAGGTTAGTATGGATAAGAAGTTGAGAGATCGAAAAGACATTGATGATAAGTACAAATGGAAATTAGAAGACATATATGAAAGCGATAAAGAGTGGAAGGATGATTTTGACAAAGCTAAGGAAATCATAAGGCAATTGTCAGATTTTAAAGGCAAAATTAAAGATGCAGAATCTCTTCTGGCTGTTCTTAAGATAAATGATGCCTTGCAGATGGTCATAGAGAAGCTTTTTGTGTATGCCAGGATGAAGAGAGATGAGGACAACAGCAATGGTAAATATCAAGCATTGACAGATAAAGCTATGAGAATCAATGTTGAAGCATCCAGTGCAGCTTCTTTTATTACTCCAGAGATTTTGTCGATGGATGAGAAAATCTTAAAAGACTGTATTGAGAATAATGATGCTTTTATAGACTACAGACATTTTTTGGAGGATTTATTGAGGTATAAGCCACATACGCTTTCGGATAAAGAAGAGATGATATTGGCAGAAAGTGAAGTCATGGCACACTCTCCTGAGAATATATTCAAGATGCTGGATAATGCGGACATCAGATTTCCCTCTATTGAAGATGAAGATGGAGATTTGGTGGAACTGACCCATGGAAATTATATTAAGTACGTAAGCAGTAAAAACAGAGATGTGAGAAAGAAGGCTTTTGAATCACTTTACAGCGTCTACAAAAATTTTGCCAATACGTACGCAGCCATGACAGACTCCAATGTTAAGAAGGATGTATTCTATTCTAAGATACGAAATTACAAGACATCTTTAGAAGCTTCGCTTTTCGATGACAATGTCCCAGTATCTGTCTACGATAATTTGATATGGACTATACATGAAAGGATTGATTTACTACACAGATATGTTTCTATTAGAAAAAGGATGTTGAATCTTGATGAGTTGCATATGTACGATCTCTATGTGCCATTAGTCGCTGACTTCGATAAAGAATATGAATACGAAGAAGCAAAAGATATAGTCATAAAAGCTTTAGAACCGTTGGGAAATGAATATGTAAGCATCTTAAAGGAAGGCTTTGATAACCGTTGGATAGACGTCTATGAGAATAGAGGAAAAACGTCTGGAGCGTATTCGTGGGGAACTTATGGCGTACATCCATTTGTGCTTTTGAATTTTCAAGGTAAATTGGATGATGTCTTTACCATAGCTCATGAGATGGGGCATTCGCTTCATACGTATTATTCCGACAAAGCTCAGAAGTATATCAATTCTCACTATAAAATATTTGTTGCAGAAGTTGCATCAACTTGTAACGAATCTATTTTAATAGAATACTTTTTGAAAAATGCAAAGGATAAAAGTGAGAAGATGTATTTATTAAACCATTATCTTGAACAGTTTAAAGGAACAATATTTAGACAGGTTATGTTTGCTGAATTTGAGAAGTATACTCATGAAGAAGCTGAGAAAGGAGAAGCGCTGACCGCAGAAAAATTGTGTCAAAAGTATCACGAGCTTAATCAATTTTATTACGGAAATGATATAATAATAGATGATGAGATCGATTATGAATGGGAAAGGATACCACATTTTTATTCGAGCTTTTATGTCTACAAATATGCTACAGGATTTTCTGCCGCTGTCGCATTGTCGCAGATGATTTTAAATGAAGGCGATGCTGCAGTAGAAAGATATATAGAATTTTTAAAAAGCGGTGGTTCGGACTATCCACTTAATATCTTGAAAAAAGCAGGTGTAGATCTTACCACCAAGAAACCGATTTTGGAAGCTTTAAATGTATTTGAAGATATATTAGATGAAATGGAAAACCTCTTGGATAGGTGATGGATTTGAGAGAATACAGTGTTTTTGATATAATGGGACCTGTCATGATTGGTCCCAGCAGTTCCCACACAGCGGGAGCTGCTAGACTGGCAAAAATAGCCAGACAGATAGCAGGTGACGATGTAAAAGAGGTGCAGTTTATACTGTACGATTCTTTTGCGAATACATACAAGGGCCATGGTACTGATAAAGCGCTTGTTGCCGGAATCATAGGAATTGATCCCGATGATGAAAGGCTGTCTCATTCTTTTGAATTGGCAAAGGAACAAAACATATCATTTTCATTTGTGAAAAGTGATAAGGATGCGTCTCATCCTAATACGGTTAGGATGGTCATAAAAAATAAATCAGGCGATGTTATTGAAGTATTGGGTTCGTCAATAGGTGGAGGTAATGTTGTTCTTAAAGAAATTAACGGTATGAGTGTAGAGTTTACAGGAGAATATGAGACGCTTATTACGAAGCATATTGACAAACCTGGTATCATAGCAATGGTGACAAAAGTTTTATCGGAGCACATGATAAATATAGCATTTATGAGGGTGTACAGGCAGTTAAAGGGAGATATGGCTATAATGGTTATTGAATCAGACCAAACGATACCAGAAGATGTGCGAATAAGAATAGAGCATATTGATGGAATAGAAAAAGCCATAGTTGTAGACAGCATAAACAAAGCATAAATATAATGTACTGAGGTGAAGAAATTGTATCAGTTTAGCAGTGGATTTGAATTGCTAGAGCTTACAAAAAAATACAATATTCCCATATCAGAAGTTGTAATAAATTATGAGCATGAAATGACTGGAGATAGTAAAGATACATTAATAGAAAAGATGGCATCAAATCTTGACGTCATGAAGAAATCTGTCGAAAGAGGCTTAAAAGAAGACGTAAAATCTGTAGGCGGTTTTATCGGGGGAGATGCTAAGAGACTGTACGATAAAATAATTAATAATTTTACAATAAGCGGTGAGACAGTTTCAAAGGCTGTTGCATCGGCTGTTGCAGTATCAGAAGTAAATGCAGCAATGGGTAAAATCGTTGCAGCGCCTACTGCTGGTTCCAGCGGTGTCATTCCTGGAGCATTGATAACTATTGCAAGAAAGTTTGGAAAAAGTGACGATGAATTGATAAAATCTCTGTTTACATCATCTGGAGTTGGAATAATAATTGCAAAGAATGCTACGCTTTCAGGTGCAGAAGGAGGGTGTCAGGCTGAAGTAGGATCAGCATCGGCTATGGCTGCTGCTGCTTTAGTTGAACTGATGGGTGGTTCTCCTGAGGAGGCCCTTAATGCATCGTCTTTTGCCATTATGAATCTTTTGGGGCTTGTATGTGATCCTGTAGCGGGATTGGTGGAGGTTCCGTGTGTTACGCGGAATGCAATTGGTGCTGCAAATGCTTTGATTTGCGCTGATTTGGCTTTGTCTGGCATGAGAAGCATCATTCCTTTTGATGATGTTGTAAGCGCAATGGACAGTGTAGGAAAAGCTATGCCTTGTGCACTTAAAGAGACGGCTGAAGGTGGGCTTGCTAAGACTGCAACCGGAATTAAGCTGAAAATGAACATGAGAGAATAGAAAAAGGCTTTACGAGTCATTCGTAAAGCCTTTTTAAAAACCGATTTTTAATCGGCAATTACCTCTATAAGAGGTAGAACTGTTTAAATTTATTTAATTTTCTATTATAATATATGCATATATGATGATTTTGATACAAACCAAAGGAGATGAAAAAATGGAAATTGTAAATGTTGATTTGAAGGATTATTCATATCCCATATACATATCAAATGGGATTCTAAAAGATATTGGACTATATTTAAAAAAGCATTTGAGAAGCAATAGGGTATTGATTATAACTGATTCAAATGTTTCTGAGTTGTATCTTACTCGGCTTGAAAATTCTTTGTTGAATAATGGCTTTATGGTACATCATTCTATTATAAAAGCCGGCGAAGAAAGCAAAAACTTGGATACAGTAAAACATCTATTGGAAGAATGTTTTAAATTTGGCTTATTGAGGGATAGTACTGTTATAGCATTAGGTGGAGGAGTTGTAGGTGATATAGCTGGTCTCGTAGCTGCGTTGTACATGAGAGGCGTGGACTTTATACAGATTCCGACTACGCTATTAGCACAGGTGGACAGCAGCGTTGGTGGTAAAGTTGGAGTAAATTTAAAAGAAGGAAAAAATATGGCTGGTGCTTTTTATCAGCCAAAGGCTGTTTTTGTAGATACAGATGTATTGAAAAGTTTAGATAAAAGGGAAATCAGAGGTGGCATATCTGAGATAATCAAATATGGCATAATTAAAGATGAATCTTTATTTAATTTCATTGAAAGCAATATAAAAGAAATATTAGATCTAGACGATGAGAAAGTAAGACATCTTATTAAAAGGTCGTGTGAAATAAAAAGCGATGTTGTATCAAAGGATGAAAAAGAAAGCAGTATAAGAGCTGTTTTAAATTATGGGCATACCATAGGACACGCTATAGAATCTCTTACAGAGTATAAAAAATACATACACGGTGAAGCTGTTGCGATTGGAATGTATTACGCTGCAAAAATTGCATTAAACAGAAAGTACATTGATGAAAGTTATCTTTTGCGCATTAAAAATTTACTGATTTCATGTGGCCTTCCTGTTGATTACGGCAATATAGATAAATATGAAATAATTGATGGTATAAAGCATGATAAGAAAAATAGAGAGGGCAAGATAAAGTTTGTCCTGCCAGTAGGACATGGCAATGCTGAAGTTTTCAATGTTTTAGAAGAAGAAATATTGAATGTGTTGAATTAGCAAAAGAAATTTTCTTGACTTTAACAGAACAAAGTATTAAAATATCATCAAAATAGTTAAAAGGGGTGTGGCATGAACATTTACTACCTTGGACCGAAAGGCACATTTTCAGAACAGGCTCTTATCTTTTATATAAATCAAAAACGAGGATACTGCATTAAAGAGTTAAAGACAATTCCAGACATCATTACAATGTTGTGTATTAATAAAGATGATGAGGGATTAGTTCCGATAGAAAACTCTATAGAAGGCACTGTAAATGTAACATTGGATATGCTTATAAATGATGCCGAAGGTCTTAAAATAAAAAGGGAGATAGTCATTCCCATATCTCATTGTCTTATCGCTGATAAAAGTTTAGACTTTGACGAAATAAAAGTTATAATCTCTCATCCACAAGCACTTGCTCAGTGCAGAGATTATATCAGGAGAAATTTGCCTAACGCTGAAATCATAACTGCAGATAGCACGGCAAAAGCCGTATCTGAAATAAAGAATAAAGCCAATGCTGCAGCTATAGGAAATGCCAGGGCTGCAGAGATTTACGGTGCACAAATAATTGATAGGGATATACAAGATGTGAAAAACAATTTTACGAGGTTTATCGTTCTTGCCTCGAATGATTGTGAATACACTGGATATGACAAGACATCCATAATATTTTCTGTTCCAAATGAGCCAGGCAGTCTCTATAAGATATTAGAGGTCTTTGCGAGAGAAAATGTAAATATGACCAAGATAGAATCAAGGCCTTCCAGAAAGAAGATGGGCGAATACGTGTTTTGGGTTGATATTGAAGGCCATAGATGCGATAATCGCATTAATAAAATATTAGGTGTATTGATGGGTAAAACGGAGTTTTTAAAAGTATTAGGTTCATATCCTAAATACATGTAAAACGGTAGAATGGAGGATTTTTAAATGGTAATTGTTATGAAGCCAAGTGCTACAGAAAAACAAATCTCTGATGTATCAAATCTTTTATTATCTCTTGATTTAAAACCCCACATTTCTAAAGGAGAAGAACGAGTAGTAATAGGCGTGATTGGAGACAAAAAAAAGCTTAAAGATAAAAATGTTGAGCTTATGGAAGGTGTGGAGAAAGTCATACCTATAGTTGAGTCATACAAACTTGCAAGTCGTACATTTAATCCCGTATCGACGATTGTAGATGTAGACGGTGTACAAGTTGGCGGTAAAAGTGTAGTCATAATGGCTGGTCCATGTGCTGTTGAAAGCAAAGAACAGCTTTTTGAAAGTGCAGAAGCAGTTAAGATGTTTGGAGCTAAATTTTTACGCGGTGGAGCATACAAGCCTCGCACGTCTCCGTATTCTTTCCAAGGACTTGAAAAAGAAGGACTAGAAATGCTTTATGAAGCAAAAAAATACACTGGACTTAAAATTGTGACAGAGGTAATGGATATCCATTCGATAGAAATTGTTTCTAAATATGCAGATGTATTGCAAATTGGCGCGAGAAACATGCAAAATTTTTCGCTGCTTAAAGAAGTTGGCCGGTCCAACATGCCTGTTCTTTTAAAGAGAGGCATCGCAGCCACAATAGAAGAGTGGCTTAATGCTGCTGAATACATTTTAAGCGAGGGCAACAAGAATGTGATACTTTGTGAGAGAGGAATAAGGACATTTGAGCAGTACACAAGAAATACCCTTGATTTAAGTGCGGTGCCTGTTGTAAAAAGACTAAGCCACCTGCCAATAATAGTCGATCCGAGTCATGGAACAGGAAAATCTTTTTTAGTAAATCCAATGGCAAAAGCTGCAATAGCTGCCGGAGCAGATGGTCTTATAATTGAAGTTCATCCAGATCCTAAAAATGCTTTATCAGACGGTGCGCAGTCATTGACGCCAGACGAATTTAGAGTTTTGACAGAAGAAATATCTGATGTAGCAAATGCTATAGGACGTGATTTTAAATGATCAAAAAAGTGGCTATCATAGGATTGGGGCTTATAGGAGGTTCTCTGGCCAAGGCCATAAGAAAATATACAAATTTAGGTATAATAGGCATTGATGTTAAAGATGATTATATAGAGGAAGCCTTAAGGGAAGGAATAATTGATGATGGTTTAAAAAAGATTGACATGAAAATAGACGCTGACGTTGTGTTTGTATGCACTCCTGTTGGTGCGGTCATAAATTGCATAGAAGAAATGCTTCCTCATTTAAAAGACGGCTGTGTGATAACTGATGTCGGAAGCACAAAAAAAACGATAATGGATGCGGTAAAGGGTATATTGCCGAAAGATAAATTCTTTATTGGTGGTCATCCTATGGCAGGCTCTGAAAAATGTGGGTTTTCCTCAAGTAGTTCTGAACTCTTTTTTGGAAGCAATTATTTTATAATTCCCGACGAAAAAACACCTGACAATGTGATAGAGATTTTTATCGATGAAATTATTAAAAAAATTGGTGCTAATCCTATACTCGTAGACAGCTATTCACATGATAAGATAGTAGGTATTGTAAGCCATGTACCACATATCTTATCGGCAGCATTGACTAATTTTGCATATAGAGAAGACGCAGATGCTATAAAATTCGCTGCCGGTGGCTTTAAAGATTCTACGAGAATATCAATGTCGCAGACTGAGATGTGGAAGGATATTATTTTGAATAACAAAGATGTGATAAAAAAGTTGATAATAGATTATGAAAATCTTTTAAACGAATTTTTATTTAGCCTTGATTGTGACGATATAAAGTCACTGTGTGAATTTTTTGATTCAGCCAGAGAAATCAGAAAAAGCATAGCTTCTTGACTTTGGAAAGGAATGAATGTTTTTATGGATGTAGAAATTTCTAAAAAAAGTCATCTAAAAGGTGTCGTGAATATTCCTGGAGATAAATCCATATCTCATAGAGCTATAATGTTTGGCTCTATTGCTGTTGGCGATACTGTTGTGAAAGGCTTCTTAAAGAGTGAAGATTGCTTTTCTACGATAAATTGCATGAGAAAGTTAGGCGTGGAGATAGAAACAGTTAATGATGATGTCTATGTTAAAGGAAAAGGCTTGTACCTGAATGAAAGTCTTGATATTTTAGATGCTGGAAACTCTGGTACAACGATGCGCCTTTTATCAGGTATTTTAGCCGGTCAGAAATTTACATCTACTATAACTGGTGATGAGTCTTTAAGAAAAAGGCCTATGAAACGGATAATAAAACCGTTATCAATGATGGGGGCGGAAATAACAGCGGCTTATGACAATTATGCCCCTCTTACAATAAAGGGTAATGCACTTAAGGGAATTAACTACAAAACAGAAGTTGCCAGTGCTCAAGTAAAATCATGCATAATGTTGGCAAGTTTGTATGCACAGGACGTTACGATAATCGAGGAACCGTATTTGTCCAGAAACCACAGCGAACTTATGCTTAATTACTTTGGCGGAAATTTTGAGTCTTGTGACAATAAGGTGATATGTCATCCTGTGAAAAAACTGCATGGGTGCGAAATCTTGGTTCCTGGTGACATATCTTCTGCTGCTTATTTTATGGTAGCAGCCAGCATATTGCCTAATTCAGAAGTATTGATAAAAAATGTAAATATAAACAACACGCGAACAGGAATAATAGATGTGTTGAATAAAATGTGTGGCAATGTTGAAATAATAGAGGAGAAAGTCGTAAACAATGAACCTGTAGCGGACATAGTAGTAAAATCTTCACATTTAAAGGGAATTGAGATTGGTGGTGAGATTATACCGAGGTTGATAGATGAGATACCGGTTATTGCGGTAGCGGCAGCTTACGCTGATGGCACTACAGTTATAAAAGATGCTGAAGAACTAAAAGTAAAAGAAAGCAATCGTATAGACACTATGGTAAGCCAATTGAGAAAAATGGGTGCTGATGTAGAAGCCACAAATGACGGTATGATAATCCATGGTAAAGAAACACTGCATGGTGCTACGGTTGATAGCTACAACGATCATAGAGTTGCCATGTCATTAAGCATTGCTGCGCTAAAAGCTGATGGCAGTACAAAGATAAAAAATGCAGAATGTGTGAATATTTCATTTCCTGATTTTTATAGCGTACTTAATGTGCTATAATAAAAATTGGTGATTTTAATGGAAGAAAGCATACTCATAATTGAGGATGAGAAAAGAATTGCGAGATTTTTACAGATAGAGCTTGAACATGAAGGTTATAGTGTTGCATTAGAATATAACGGCAATAGTGGTTTAAGAGAGGCTTTAGATGGAGATTACGATTTGATAATCTTAGATTTGATGCTTCCTGGTTTGGATGGTTTTTCAGTTTTGAGAGAACTGAGAAAAAAATCATCAACACCTGTAATAATTTTAAGCGCAAAAGATGAGGTAAAAGACAAGGTATTAGGGCTTGATATAGGTGCTAACGATTATCTGACGAAGCCGTTTTCTATTGAAGAGCTTATGGCGAGAATAAGGAATGCCCTTCGAAAAAATGCAAAGTCAAATGCTAATAAATTGGCATATGATGGTATAACAATGGATCTGTCTACATACGAAGTAAAAAGAGATGGAATAAAGATAGAGTTGACGAAAAAAGAGTTTGAGCTTTTGAAATATTTGATTATTAACTCTGAAATAGTGCTTACAAGAGAAAATATATTGGAGAATGTATGGGGTTACAATTATATTGGTGAGACAAACATAGTGGATGTGTACATAAGGTATTTGCGTAGTAAAATTGATGAACCATTTAATAATAAGTTGATACAGACGATAAGAGGTGTAGGATACTCTTTAAGGAAAGAAAAAGATGAAGATTAAAAGCTTTAAATTATCAATAAAGTTGAGAATTGCATTGCTTTATGCTATCATATTTTCATTTATTTTAATAGTGCTTAATGCGTCTGTGTTGTACGGTCTTAAATATTACCTTGTATATCAAGCGTTTGATGATATACAAAATCAATCAGATGTCATAGTCGAAAAGCTGAAAGAGGTTGGTGGAATAATTACAAGTGTAGACAAAGATTTGCTTTTCGGATCGTCGATAGGTGAAAATATGTATTTAAAGATTGTGGATTCGCATGAAAAAATTTTGTACGTGTCTTCACCGCATTTGATTGATATACCATATGATAAAAATATAAATACACCTATAAAAATAGAAAAAGATGAGATGCATATAGCATATATAAACAGAGAGTACACTTATGGGAATGAGGTTTTTTACATTCAGGTTTATGAAGACTTAAAAAATCAGTATTTCTTTTTAAAGCTTTTATTTGTGATGATGGCTGTTTCCGATGTCATTGGAGTATTGGTGTCTTTTTTTGCAGGATATTTTATAACTGGAAGAGCATTAAGGCCTGTTGATTACATGGTGAGAGAGGTTCATGCTATCGATGAGAAAAAACTAAATAAAAGATTGAGCGTTAACGGAAATAATGATGAACTGTCTAAGCTTGCTGCTACATTTAATGACATGCTTGATAGGCTGGAAGACTATTTTAAAAGGCAGAATGCATTTATATCAAATGTATCCCATGAGCTTAGGACACCTTTATCTATCTTGAAAGGATATATAGAGCTTATAGATAGGTGGGGGAAGGACAACAAAGATGTACTGGAAGAGTCTATAGGTGCTTTAAAAAAAGAAGAGCAAGAAATGGAGATGTTGATTGAAAGGCTTTTAATGCTGGTAAGAGGAGATAATAAGACGCTTAATGTAAACAAGAAATTATTTAATGTTTATGAATTGATTGCAGAAATAGTCAGGGATGCTAAAGTGATTTTTAATGAAAAAAACATTGAAATTTTTTGCGATAAAACTTTGGAAGTGAATGCAGATAGGAACCTTATAAAGGAGCTTCTAAGAATAATTCTTGATAATGCGTTAAAATACACAGATATTGACGGCAATATAAAAATTTTTGCAGAAGAAGTAGATAAAAATGTAGCCGTAATAATTAAAGATGACGGCATTGGTATACCTGAAGAAGAGATTCCTTATATATTTGACAGATTTTATAGGGTTGATAAAGCGAGAAGCAAAGAAACTGGTGGAATGGGTTTAGGATTATCTATTGCAAAGCTTATTGTTGAGCTGCACGGTGGAAGTATTGAAGTAAAAAGCAAGTTAAATGAAGGATCTGAATTTAAAATTACGATCCCAAAAGTTTGATGGGTGGGATTGTTATTTTATTTTTAGTGACATACTCCACAATATATGGTATAATATATTTATAAAATCACTATATATTGGAGGGTATAAAATGTTGCAAAAAGAAGCGACGAAGAATCAGCAGATGGAGGTAAAAAATTCTTCTAAAGAATATACATGCCCTGATTGTGGAGCAAAGTTAGTCCCTGAAAGCGGATGTATTTACTGCCCATTTTGCGGTTATAGTGAATGCCACTAATTGCCTATATTCCCATCAGTTTAATATGGACATATACAAGTATTCCCCTTATAATTAAAGTAAAATATGCCGAATCCCCGAAAAGGGGTACGGGGGATCTTTTTTTGGGGTGAATCCACTCAGTGGTAGGGCGGCCCTTTGCCCGAACCCGTCAACTAACCTCGGAGGCAAAAGGGGGATTTTTATGTTTAAAAAATGTATTAAGGTAAAGCCTCTCATAGCTTCATTAGCAGCGGCTCTTTTGTTTTCTCAGACAGCATTTGCGGCAACGTATACTGTAAAACATGGTGATAGCCTATACAAGATAGGCTTAAATTATGGTACAACATACAATCAAATAATGAAGCTTAACAATCTCAGTGATACAGTAATATATCCCGGACAGGTATTAATTGTACCTGGCAGTGACAACACATATACAGTTCAAAAAGGCGATAGTTTATACTTAATTGCCATGAAGTATGGTACTACTGTAGATGCTTTAAAAAATGTAAATGGTTTAACAGGTGATATGATATATCCAGGGCAAGTTTTTGTCATACCAACGTCTGGTACACCATCAACTTCTTCAAGTATAAGAAGCGATGTAACTGTAAATAGAGGTTCCATCCAAAGAGGTGTTATTTCATACACAAATGCTGATTTGGATCTTCTATCAAGGCTTATAAATGCGGAAGCTGGTGGTGAACCATATCAGGCTAAAGTTGCTGTCGGTGCCGTGATAGTAAATAGGGTAAAAAGCGGTATATTTCCTAACACAATACAAGGCGTAATATATCAAGTCGATAGCAATGGTTACTATCAATTTACGCCTGTTGAAAACGGCTGGATAAATGTATCTGCCACACCAGACTCAATAAGTGCTGCGAGAGATGCCTTAAATGGTGTAGATCCTACAAACGGCGCACTTTATTACTTTGACAACAGCAATACCAATCAGTGGCTTTGGTCATTGCCGGTTGCATTGAGAGTGGGCAATATGGTATTTTCTTATGCAAAATAAAAATGATTGCTGATGAGAGGCTAAGAGGAGTAAAATGGATACCGAAAGGTATCCATTTTACTTTCTATAGAGTTTTTGCTTCGTACAAAGTGATAAAGCCAAATATTATAAAAATGAAAGCTGATATGTAATGCAAAAGTTTTGTTGGTAATTTCTTGCCCAGATAAACTCCCAATACGATTCCAATGACATCAGCTATGAAAATTCCTGCAGTAGCGCCCAACAAAACAAATGCAGGATTTTTGTATGTGGCAGTAAGCGCTAATGTCGATAGCTGTGTCTTATCTCCAAATTCTGAAATGAAATATGTGCTTATAATAGTGAAAACCGGACCGTATTTGGATTTTCTGATTTTTTCATGTCCTTCATGGCCATTTTTTAATGTGATCAAACCAAAAATTAAGAAAGATATAGCGGCCAACAACTTTACATATTTTATTGGTATGTACTCAGTAATAAATGAGCCGAACAAAACCGCAATGCCCATATTTAAAAGGGCAGCGATCAATATGCTTATTAAAACAGTTCTGGCTTTTATAAATGTGGCAAATGCCATAGCCATAAACTGTGATTTGTCGCCCATTTCAGATGCAAAAACAAGAATAAAAGACGATATTAAAGCATTCATCAAATCTGCCTCCTTGTAATTAGTATGCCAAAAAAATAAAACCTATTACATAATATGTGCAACATATTACGTAAAGGTCTCATTCTTTAAGGCAAAGCCAGGTTAAAACCAGCATGTTGACTTTGCCACATATTTATATATGTGAACTACTCCCCTTTACATAGATAGATTATATAATATTTTGTAGAAGACATCTACTCCATTATATAATAAGTCAAAAAATTATGTCAATATCTTTCCTTCAATATGTGAAATAGTCTAGGCACTAAAAATGTATTTAAATAAAAGAATGTAATTAACGACCAATGGAACTATGGAAACTTTGACATGCCCTTCAGCAATTGCCTAAGGAATGGCAGAGATATCTACGGTTGCAATGAAGGTGAATTATTTAGAATTCGTTTGGCGCAAGTCCTTATTATACTTGTTGAGAAAATAGTTCATAAACTTTTTTGCGGTTTTATTTGGATGAGCATCCCTTTTTACTATAAATCCGGCATCCCAGAAAGCGGTAGGATCATCTATAGGTATTGAACATATATTTCTATATTCTTCTATATGTGTAAGCTTATCCACAAAAACAAATATGCCCTTGTTCAACTCGACAAAATCGTAAGCGATTTTTAAATCATGGCTGGATTTAAAGTAAATGTTTGGGATAAATCCTGCTTTGCTAAAATGTTCAAGGATAACCGGCTGAATACGGAATGTATCGGTGAGAAGAATAAATCTTTCATCTTTAAGGTCCTCAAATTTCACGCTTTTTCTGGACGCGAGAGGATTTTTTTTTGTTTGCTATGACAACAAGTTTTTCTTTTATTAAGTGATAATATATAAAGCTATTAATGTCATTCGGTTTCACAGTTAAGGCTAAATCCAGATTGCCATTTAAAACATTTGCTTCGCAGTCCACATCAGAAAATTCCGCTATATCAATATTTATATCATTGTGTTTTTGCTCGAACTCAATTATTTCTTTAGCACCCAAAATCTGTAAAGTTCCCGGAGCAAAGCCTATTTTTATCCTTGATTTTTCCATGTTGACCTTATTGTTTATTTCAATAATAAGGTCATCGTAGGTTTTAACTAAAGCTTTCGCTTTTGGGAGGATATATTTGCCAAGTTCGGTCAGGTCAACTCCCTTGGAATTTCTATTGAAAAGAGGTGCTCCAATTTCCTTTTCTAATTTTTTTTATCCTCTTACTCAAAGCTTGCTGAGTGATAAAAAGTTCCTTAGCTGTTTTGGTAAAGCTGTTATTTTGGCATATTTTTACGAAGTATTTAAAAGAATTTATATCCATAAAATCCTCCCTATGTGTTAGAAAATTAACTAACAAGAGATTTAGTCTTCACAATAATGTTACACGATTTAATGAAAAAAGGCAATATTCTATTTGCAGCATTTAGGAGTACAAAGCGTTGTCATAAAGGTTGTGGCTGATACAAAAGTTTGGTGTTATACAAATGGTGTATGAATTGATAAAATATAAGATGAAAAATTAAAGTGTTTACTTTAACAAGTCTATAAAAAGAAGGAGGAGGAAAAGATTGTTTGACGGATTATTATCAAAAGGAAAAATCGGTACAATGGAAACTAGGAACAGGATAGTTATGACAGCTATGGGAAATGCTTTGGCTAACAATGATGGAACGGTATCGCAGCGGGATATCAATTTTTATGGAGCCAGGGCGAAAGGCGGGGTAGGCCTAATCATTACAGAATGTACAATTGTTGACGAAAGGGGTAAGGGGAACACAAAGCAGATAGGTGTTTACGATGACAGGTTTATACCCGGCCTTAAAGCGTTGGCTGAGGAAGTTCACAAGTACGGTGGGAAAATAGCAGTCCAGATTTATCACCCGGGGAGGCAAGGGATCTCCGCTATTAACGGAAACTTACCAATGATGGCTCCCAGTGATGTAGAATGCAAGGTGGTACGACAGCCAGTGCAGGCTATGAGCATCGAACAGATAGAGGAAATGGTGAACAAATTTGTAGATGCTGCGGTGAGAATCAAAAATGCTGGCATAGATGGGGTAGAGGTTCATGGAGCTCATGGATATTTGATAAATCAGTTTTTGAGCCCTTATACGAATAAAAGAACGGATAAATACGGTGGAAATCTTGAAAACAGGATGAGGTTCTTAGAAGAGATTGTTGTCGGTATTAAAGAAAAGTGCGGCAGGGATTTTCCGCTGCTGGTGAGGTTGTCGGTTGATGAGTTTTTAGGGATGGTAGGGCTTCCAAATGAAGGTCTTCATATTGAAGAAGGTGTAAAAATCGCAAAAAGGATGGAAGAACTGGGGGTTGATGCCCTAGATATAAGCTGTGGCATATATGAGACCATGAACGTAGCATGGGAGCCTTCTTCTTACGAGCAGGGCTGGAAGGTGCATTTGGGCGAAACAATAAAGAAATCGGTAAACATACCCGTGATAGGTGTATCAGTTTACAGAGATCCTGAATTTGCTAACAGAATGATTGAGGAAGGAAAGATTGATTTTGCCGGCTCAGCAAGGCAGCATTTTGCAGATCCTGAATGGGCAAACAAAGCAAAAGAAGGTAGATTAGATGAAATTAGGAAATGCATCTCGTGCCTTTATTGTATGGAGAGCCTGATGAATGCTGATATAGTCGGTGCGTCAGCCCAATGCAGCATTAATATTCAAAGCGGAAGAGAAGGGGAGCTGAACGACTTTAAAGAGGATGGAGCTAAAAAGGTCGTAGCGATAATAGGTGCTGGGCCTGCGGGACTAGAGGCGGCAAGGATTCTGGCAAAAAGAAGATTTAAACCTGTGATATTTGAAAAGTCGGATAAACTGGGCGGCCAGTTGCAGCTTGCTAATAAGCCTCCCAAGAAGGAGAAAATAAATTGGTTGATAGACTACCTGAAAACACAGATAGAAAAAGCGGGAATTGAAGTAAGATACAATACTGCGCCTACTGTCGAAATCTTGAAACAGCTCAATCCTTATGCGGTATTTATAGCACAAGGTTCAAACCCGATTATGCCGAAATCCATTCGTGGAATAGACAGGAAAAATGTTCTGGTAGCAGAGGATATACTGAGTGGTAAAGTAAAGCTTAACGATAAAAAAGTGGCGGTTGTAGGCTCTGGAATGACGGGGTTAGAGACTGCCCATTATCTGGCTGTCGATGGAAATGATGTCAATGTGTTTGAAATGGCCGATGAAATTGGGCCGGGGCTTTTCTTCCAGAATTTAATCGATATATTGGGACATCTTGGTTCTTTCAAAGTGAAACTGTATCCGAAGCATAAGCTAGTTGAAATAGGCGAAGATAAAGTAGTTTTCGAAAATACCGAAACCAAAGAAAATGTCCATCATGTATTTGATTATGTAGTGCTGTCTCTTGGAAGAACACCCAATACGGAACTTATTGATGAAATAAAGGCGGCTTTCGACAATGTTGTTGTGCTTGGGGATGCCAAGCAAGCCGGGAAAATACGAAATGCCATGGAATCTGGTTTTATGGCAGCATACAACCTATAAAACAAAAGGAGGGCAAAATATGAAAAATATTTCTAGATACGCTCAGCTTTGCCCGATAATTTACGGCATTGGAAGTGCAAGCTTATTGGGCGAAGAGGTTAAAAAGCTCGGATGTTCTAAAGTCTTGGTGGTATCCGATGAAAATGTGTCGAAAATCGAATTTTATAAAAAGTGCAAGAAAAGTCTGCTTGATGCTGGGATAGAATTGGTCGAATTTAACGAAGTGCTGCCAGATCCGCCGGATTATATTGTAAACCGTGGAGGAGAAATTGCCAGGACGGAAAAGATAGACGCAATAGTAGCTGTAGGCGGCGGCAGCGTCATGGATGCTGCAAAGGCAATAAATATCTTGATAAATAACCCTCCACCGATAAACCAATACTTTGGAAATCCTGTCTACAAACCCGGCGTGCCGGTAGTAATGGTGGTGACAACAGCCGGGACAGGCAGCGAAAGCACGATTGTTGCTGTTATAACAGATACTGTAAACGGCGTCAAAAACTCAGTGCTGGGAGCGGCTACACTCGGTATATTGGACCCTGAGGCGACTGTTACTCTTCCATCTGAAGATACGGCCCACACTGGAATGGATGTGTTTGCTCATGCGGCAGAAGCCATTACGGCAAAACTTCCCAATCCAAAATCTGAGTTATTGGCTTCGGATGCGATAAAAAAAATAATGAAATATTTGCCTATAGCGTTTGAAGACGGTACGAACATTGAGGCAAGGGGCAACTTGCTATTGGCGAGCAACTTTGCTGGCATAGCCTTTAACGATGCCTTGGTTCACTTGGGCCATGCCATAGCGCATTCTATAGGGGCGAGATTTCACGTAACCCACGGCGAAGCATGTGCCCTGGCTCTGCCAGAAGTAATGAAATATGCTGCAGGAATCGACGCTTCTAAGGTTAAGGTTGTAGGTGAAGCAATGGGAATATCTTTTGCCGGAAATGAAAGCAGCGAAGAGATAGGAGAAATTGTTGCCGAAGCGATAAGAAAATTTAGTAAAAGCATGAAAATAAAATCTTTAAAACAGCTTGGAATATCAAAGGAAGATTTACTAAATTCCGCTGACATGATTTTCAAAGATCCCTGCTATTTATTTGTTCCTAGAGAATTAGACAGGGAAGAAGTTATTAAGATATTGGAGAATATGTACGAAAACTATTAAGCCCCAGCTATTCTTAAAAAGTAATATATTTTAAAAAACATTAGATAAAATTCTTGGTCATAGCATATTAAGTAAATTTTTGCAACGAAAGTTTAAGAGTCGAGGAAAAATTCCTCGACTCTTAAAGCTTAAATGTCATAGATTCATCTATCACATCTTCTTGTTAATCTGACTTTTTTTCATATTTATTAATTTTATTATGCCTCCGTAAATGAGGGAAAGACCAATTATAGCCGGTATTATAAATGATATTATATTTAGCACATCTGTCTCATCGATTATGGCAATTATTATGGGAATCAGTATTATAAAACCAATAATTATTTGTATAAAAGGGTATTTGCCAACTCCTTTTATCGGTTCAGGAATCTTTCCTGTTCCGATATAATAGCCGGGGTTGTACTGGTTTTCTTCCCATTCTTTCAGGTCATTTAATTGCTTCTCAAATTCATTTTTTTTATTTGGCTCATTGTCTTTCATAAATAACACCTCTTAATGGAATGTATTGAAACATTCTAACTTTAGAATTATTATACAACTTTAACTTATTAATTCAATATAAAACCGGGTGACCAATGAATTTTATTTTTGTAGTCTATAATATCGTTAATTAGTTTTTTCCACAACGGATTTTTTATAGCATTCGAAGGAGTAAAATCAGCATTGTTTTCTATCCCATATGTTGTTAGTCCCTTCACATCCTTTTTTACAATTTCCACTAATTTATCATTTATGTCTTTCATCTTAGCAAACTTTGATAATTGTTCTTTATTTAATTTAATAATTTCGTCTTTGTTGTATGCATAAATGTCAAATGATTGAGGAGGTCTATTCAATATTCGACCTATGTACAATGAAAATTCCTCTGGAATATAAGATATAATGTTACCCAGAGGTATTTCTTCCATTGCATTATGTACATATATATCTACCAAGTCAAAAATATCATTGCTCTGATTTAAAAATTCACTTCCCAGAATGTTAGCATTACCGATTGTAATCTGTTTACTATGCAAAGAATCATTTAATATTTGATCAGTTTTTAAAACTGATGATGCAAAGTCAGAAGTATCTTCAAAAATTTTCCTTAAAAGGTAATTATTTATATTTGTTAATTTTAATTATAATAGAAGATTAGAAATGGACGAAACCAGTAATAATGCAATTAAGCTAATGAATATCAAAACCCATAAATTTTTATGTTTGATTGTCATAAATACTCCTTTCCAGACCATTTAGTCTAAAATTTATTTGCAGAGAAATGAATATCTTATATTTTATCCATACCAGTCATATGCTTAAAATGAGGTAGAGGTCTGATTTCTTGGTGAACATAAATAGTTTTAGAAAATCCCAATAGAATTTGAAAATTAACAGTTGCTGTAGCATCTAAAACAGTATCTAAATCTGAATCTAAAACTACACTGGTAACCTTGCATAAAGGAAAACTTTCATCTTGATTTAAGTTTATCAAAAGATCTTTATATACTATTATCCATAGTGATTGGTTATTTCCATTTGGCACATAATAAAACGATTGGCTATTTTCATTTTGTATATAATCATTATCATAACTTCCATTAGCATTTACCTTGGTACGAGGTGCATTAAGCAAAAAGTCATTCAATCCAGCATTAAGTCCAGATTTTACTTTTGATATGACCATATTTGTTTCAGAAGTCACGTCAGATATCACTAAAAAAGTTAAAATACATAACATTATAAATATACTAATAACTATACTTAGCTTACGAACATGCAATTTTTTTAATCTCCTTTCAAAAAAATTTTTTATGTCAATTGCTATAAACAAGTGTAAAATTGGTGGCAAATAAATGCTTTAAAAACATATGATTTAAGAATTTGTTAAAAAAATATCTACATAATCTTAATAAACCGCTGTATGCCGAATGGCACGTACAGCGGTGTAAGAGGATGCTTATCTTTTTTAATGGATTAAACGCTTGTTAATTGCTTTAATATATTGATTTTTGGATATTTCTACTGCAATTGCATCTTTTGTGCTAACATTTGGAATAGAGTATAAATTAGTGCCAACTTCATAATAATTGGAGAAAATTGTATTATTTATATTTGTTTCGCGAGTTGAAAAGTATTTAATAGTACCAATTTTTTTGTCAATAGAAGTAACATCATCAGATGTGCCAACATAAGTCTCACCATTTAAAATGATAATTTTAGAAAATGCCCAGCTTTTTTCTTCATGATAATTTGAGTTATTTTTTGAGCAACCTGCTGTAAAAGTCAAAGTAAATATTATTGCTATTAATAGGATTTGTACTATAAAATTTATTTTTTTATTCATAGCTATATTTACCTCTTTTGTCTTTTTGCTTGATTAATTTTCTTGCGTAATTATAAAACATATATTCTACAAAAATTTAGGAATTCCTCCTCAATTTCTGTATATGGATAAAAATTATTTACAAAAGGATGTTTTTGATGGTATAATATTATTAGATAAAAGTTCGAGGCTCGAACTAATTTTTTAAAGGCATTTGGTTCGGACTGTGAACTAATTAAGGAGGTGATAGATTGACGCAGTATCGAAAGGGCACTAATTATCTTATCAAAAATATAAATACGGCAAATGTTTTAGATGTCATTAAAAAAATGCAGCCAATCTCCCGTGTGAAAATCTCAAAAATCCTTAATATGAGCAAATCGACAGTATCAGGAATAGTAGATGAATTGATAAAGGAAGGACTTGTAACTGAGGAGGGATTTGGAAATACTGCATCTGCAGGCAGAAAACCTATTGAACTTACATTTAACCCGAATGCGAAATTTTCAATAGGCATTGATATAGAATCGACAAATACAATTGGAGTGCTTACAAATTTGGAAGGAAAAATAATAAAAAAGATAAAAAGGCCTACAGGAATAAAAGATGAAGCTTTCGCAAATACAGTTAAAATCATTGAAGAACTATTAGAATATCAAGAAGATATTGCAGGCATAGGGGTTGGAGCTCCTGGCATAACAGATATAGAAAAAGGAACAGTGTACGCGCCAGGGCTTTCATGGGTTGACTTCAATCTCCTTTTTAAATTGAAAGAAGTGTTTGACTATGACATATTTATCGACAACAGTGTTAATTATGCAGCATTGGGTGAAAGATGGATCGGTTCATGCAAAGATGTCAACAATTTTGTTTTGGTAACAATAGGAAATGGCATTGGTTCTGGAATATACATTAACGGGAAATTGGTAAGAGGTCATAAATACTCAGCAGGAGAAGTTGGGTACATGGCTATAGGCAGAGATATTTTAGACAAAAAGTATTTCTACGAAGATTATGGGTACTTTGAAAGCAAAGCATCACTTTTAGGTCTTGTCTCGTCACTAAAAAATTTGTCGAATGGAAAATTTGATAAGATAGAGGACTTTGTTAATGGATATTTGGCAAAAGACGAAATTTGCATCAAAGCTTTTAACGAATTCATAGAAAATTTAAGCATGGGTCTTGCTAATATTATCAGCATATTAAACCCAGAGCTTATAGTAATAGCAGGCGATGTGATAAACTTAGGCATTGACATAGTAGAAAATCTGAAAAAGCTTGTTGAGAAAATGGTTCCATTTGATGTAAAGATCATATATACAAAGCTAAACGAAGATGCTGCCGCAATAGGAGCATCTGCGTATGTTCTTCTAAAGACAAATTACTTAATATTGATATAAAATGAAAGGATGATTCTTGTGAGATTAATAATAACAAATGACTATGATGAAATGAGCAGAACTGCAGCGGAAATCATAAAAGAACAGGTAAACAGAAAAGCGAATTCTGTACTAGGTCTTGCTACAGGTTCTACACCGCTTGGAACTTATAAAGAGTTAATTAATATGTACAAAAATGGAGAAATTGATTTTTCTTACGTCATAACATTTAACCTTGATGAATATGTAGGACTGTCAGATGACCATCCTCAAAGCTACCACTACTTTATGTATGAAAATTTATTCAATCACATTAATATAAAAAAGGAAAACATTCATATTCCAAATGGCGTTTCGGATGATTTTGATAGAGATTGCAGGCTGTACGATGAAGCGATAGAAAAGTTTGGAGAAATTGATCTTCAATTATTAGGTCTGGGTGTTAATGGGCATATTGGTTTTAATGAGCCTGATGACTATATAAATACAAAGACACACATAGTAGATCTGGCAGAAGAAACCATAAATGCAAATAAGAGGTTTTTTAAAAGCATTGACGAGGTTCCGAGAAAGGCAGTTACGATGGGACTTGGCACGATAATGAAATCAAAGAAAATTTTATTACTGGCATCTGGTAGAAACAAAGCAAAGGCTATAAAAGAAACTTTAAATGGCTATCTTACTACAGATGTTCCATCAACTGTTTTATCGTTACATCCGGATGTTACAGTTGTAATAGACAGTGATGCTGCATCTTTAATAGATTTAGAAAAAGCAAAAGAGAACGTCGATATAATTTCAAAGCTATAAACAATCGTTTATAGCTTTATTTGTTTTTGAAAATTCGATGTAGTATAATTAAGTTAAACAACCCCTCTATAGGGGGTAAGGGGGATTTAAGTGTCTTTATTTGCAGCGTTTTTAGGTGGTATTGTTTCATTTTTTTCGCCATGCATTTTACCGCTAATACCAGTTTACGTGACGTATATTTTCGGCGGTAAGAAGAAAAATTTTTTTTAATTTATTTTTATTTGTGTTAGGCTTTAGCGTAGTTTTTGTTCTCATGGGAGCTACAGCCAGTCAATTGGGAAAATTTTTTGTTTCATACAAAGTTCTATTTAGAAAAGCAAGTGGCATAATAATATTATTATTTGGACTTTATATGATGGGTATCATAAAGCCGGCTTTTCTGAGTAAGGAAGTAAAATTTAATATTTCCAGCAAAAAGGAGGGGTATTTTAGCAGTTTCATTTTTGGTATAGCCTTTGCTTCTGGATGGACACCATGTGTTGGTCCTATACTTGCGACTATTCTTTTATATGCAAGTGAACAAAACACTGTATCGATAGGAATTTTTCTGCTGTTTGCTTACTCATTGGGAATTGGGATTCCTTTTATAGTAGCTGCAATACTAATCGATAAATTTAAAGCATTTTACAAAAAGATAAATTTTGTTATGCCGTATATTGAAAAAATTGGCGGTTTATTTTTAGTAATTTTTGGAGTTTTGATGTATTTTAATCTCATTATAAGGTTTGAAAGTTACATTAATATTTTGAGGTGATTTAAGTGAAATCAAATAAGAAGAAGTCAAAGAGTACCAACAAAAATGTGATATTGACTGTTTCAATAGTTTTAGTCTTTATTTTGGGAATCTCAATTTACTTTTTAAACAATTACGTAGTGTCAAGCCAAATCAAAAATCAAAATACGGATACTACTATCAACAATGCTCAAATAGGTATCGAAAAAGGCGATTTAGCACCTGATTTTACGCTAAAAGATGTAAATGGAAAAACAGTTACGCTATCGAAGTTAAAAGGGAAAAAGGTTATACTAAATTTTTGGGCTACAACGTGTCCATACTGCAAAATTGAGATGCCTGAATTAAACAAGTTTTATCAGAATAACAAAAATGATGTTGTCCTATTGGCGATAGACATTGGTGAGGATAAATCAACTGTAGAAAATTATCTTGCAGGAAAAGGATATAGCTTTGATGTCCTTTTAGACAGCGATGCGAAAGTAGCTATGGATTACAAAGTTCAATTTATACCTATGTCTTTTTTCATTGACAAAGATGGTATAATAAGGGCTATAAGCAATGGTGCAATGACGTACGACGAGGTAGATCAGTATTTTAAGACAATATCTCAATAATTATTGACAATTTGTTAAAAAGGTGGTATATTTAGTTTAGCAATAACCCATATACCGGGGGTATAGTATAAGGAGGGATAGTGATGAAACCTATCAATGTAACAGATATGAACTTTGATGCTGAGGTGTATAATTCCGATAAGCCTGTTTTAGTCGACTTTTGGGCTGCATGGTGTGGACCTTGCAGAATGATGTCACCTGTATTGGAAGAATTTGCAGAGGAATATTCTGATAAAATAAAGGTTGTAAAATTAAATGTTGACGAGAATCCTTTGATTGCATCGCAATATAGGATAATGAGCATTCCTACATTAGGTGTTTTTCAGAATGGACAATTAGTTGACAAAGTTATCGGATTTATGCCAAAAGAACAGCTTGAGTACAGATTGTCAAGATATATAGATGCTCAAGTGTAAAACTATTGAAGGATATCATATTTTAAATATGGTATCCTTATTTTCATATATTCTTCATAATTATAAGTTATAATATATATGAGGTGTATTTATATGAAGATACTAGCAATAGATGACGAAGAAAAAATTTTGGATGTCATTAAAGCATATCTTGAGCGGGAAGGGTATTCTGTATTTACTGAGACAAATGGAGCAAATGCTATAAATGCTTTTAAAAGATTGACACCTGATTTAGTGATATTGGATTTAATGCTTCCAGGATTGTCAGGAGAAGAGATATGCAGCAAGATAAGAGCCGTATCGAAAGTGCCAATTCTCATGCTGACAGCTAAGGTAGGTGAAGATGATAAGGTATATGGATTCTCAATTGGTGCAGATGATTATCTTACAAAACCATTTAGCCCGAGGGAGTTGACAATGAGAGTTAAAGCCATATTGAGGCGAACAAAAGATGATATGGCTTTAAATGATATATTTTCATTTAATGATGGTGATCTCGTAATTGATACAAGATCTTATGAGGTTAAAAAAAAGTGGTAAGATTGTCAACTTGACTCCAAATGAATACAAATTGCTTACAGTGATGGCACAAAATCCTAATAAGGTGTTTACGAGGGGAGAACTTATTGAGAAAGTTATGGGTTATGACTTTGAAGGCTTTGATAGAACGATTGATGCACATATAAAAAACCTGCGGCAAAAAATCGAAGATGATCCTAAGAATCCTTTATATATAAAAACTGTGTATGGTGCAGGTTATAAATTTGGTGAAGAAAATGCTTAAAAACAATATTAGAACAAAAGCAGCTATATCATTTATTTCTATTGCTTTATTATCAATAGTTGTATTTAGTATCACAATAAATGTTTTAATAATAAATAATTTTGGAATTTATCTTAAGCAATCATCGGATAATGAATTTAACAACATTGCTTCATCAATCGCTGAAGCGTATAAGGAGACAGGAGATTGGAATGAAACAGGTAATAAAATTGCACATAGCCTTATGATGAGTGGTTATGGGATTAAAGTAAGAGATTTAAAAGGAAATACGGTCATTAAAATTTCATCAATGTTTACGATGATGGGGATCGAAAACGGTGATAAAACAACTACAAAAACACTTCCTATAATGGTAAATGGGAGAAAAGTTGCTTACGTTGATATAACATATAGCGGTACAATGCCTATGAACAAATTGGATTATAAATTTTTGTATGATATGAATAAATATATAGCTATAATAACAATAGTAACAATAATAATTGTGCTTATAATAAGTATATATGTATCTAAATATTTAACAAAACCTATTTTGAATATTGCACGTGTAGCAAGTAAGCTTGAGAATGGCAATTATGATGAGAGAGTAGAGGAGATACCAAAAGAAGAAGAGTTATTTGTTTTAACTGCTGCTATAAACCATCTTGGTGCATCATTAAAAAATCAGGGCATGTTAAGGGTTCAGATGACGCAAAATATTGCCCATGAACTGAGAACACCTTTGTCCACTCTTAAAAGTCATTTAGAAGCTATGATTGACGGGGTGTGGGAGCCATCTAAAGAAAGAATGGTTAGCCTTTATGAAGAAGTCGTAAGATTATCTAATCTTATAAATGATATTGAATTGTTAAACAAGATAGAGGCTGAAAATTTAAAAATTAATAAGGTAGTGTTTAATTTATCAGATTTGGTTAAAAGTTTGTTAATAAACTATGAAAGCATTTTTATCACTAAAAATCAGCATTTGGAGAAAAATATTGAAGACGGTATATCTATATTTGCTGATAAGGATAAAATTTCTGAAGTAATAATAAATTTGCTTGCAAATGCAAACAAATATACTGGTGAAGGTGGAAATGTAAAAATTAAGCTTTATAAAGAAGAAAAATATGCTGTACTGATTGTATCAGATGATGGAATCGGTATACCGAAAGAAGATTTGCCATTTATATATGAGAGGTTTTACAGGAGTGAAAAGTCGAGAAACAGGGAGTATGGTGGCAGCGGTTTAGGACTTTCAATTACAAAGGCCATAATTAAAGCTCACAATGGTACAATAAATGCCGAAAGCATTTTAAATGAAGGAACAAAATTCACTGTAAAATTGCCTCTCTATCAGCAAACTTCATGAATTCTTCATAATTTTATTATATAATAGATTTAAAGGAGGATGGTAAATATGATGTGGGGATTGATGAATGGTTGGGGCTACGGAGGAGGCATAGTTTTTGGCCTCATATGGATGATAATCCAAGTAGCTATTGTAGTTGGTGCTATATATTTCATTGTATCACTTTTTCAAAATAAAAAGGGTGGTCACAGAAGTAATGATGCACTAGAAATTCTTAGAGAGAGGTATGCTAGAGGAGAGATTAGCGAAGAAGAATATAAAGAACGCAAGAGAAATCTCGAAGAAAAATAAGCTGTAATACAAAGAAAGAGCTCTACGATTGTAGGGCTCTTTATGCTGTTATATTCAATACCTGCAAGTCATTAACTACTTTTATATATTCAACATTTGGATCCTCTGTCCCTTGGATACTTAATTTTGCATTTTTCATTTCAATGACATATTCTATGATTTCTCTTGTTATTCTCTCACCGGGGCATAATATCGGAATACCGGGAGGATATGCCATTAAAAACTCAGAGCTAATCTGTCCAATGCTTTCTTCCAGAGGCAAAGCTATATTTGAGCATTCAAAAGCATATCTTGGGGATAATACCATCTCAGGTATCTCAGGAATATCTAAAGCCTTTGACATTTCTACATTATCTTTGTATAGTGTTTCGCTAATTTCTCTTAATGCTCTAATGAGATAGTCAACATTTTCTTTTGTATCTCCTATAGAGAATACACACAATGTGTTATACATGTCTGCTAATTCAGGCTGAATATAATATTTTTTTGCCAATATATTTTCTAGCTCGTGGCCTGTTATCCCTAGTCCTTTGGCTGTAATAGTAATCTTTGTAGGATCGAAATCATATGCTCCATCACGCCCTACAATTTCATTTCCAAAGCAATATAAACCATTGATGTTGTTTATCTCTTTACGAGCATATTCAGCAAGTTCAATTGTCTTATCAAGCAATTCTTTTCCTTCTGTTACCATTTGCATTCTTGCAACATCAAGTGATGCTAATAAAATATAAGAGGGGCTGGTAGTCTGCAATAGGCTCATAACCTGTTTTACTCTATTTATATCAATTCTTTTTGACTTAACGTGCAACATTGAGCTTTGAGTCATAGAGCCTATAATTTTGTGTGTGCTTTGTGCACAGATATCGGCGCCAGCTTCCATAGCAGATATAGGCAATTTCTCATTGAATTTTAGGTGTGGTCCGTGTGCCTCATCTACCATCAGTATAGCTCCATAATCATGAACTATTTCAGCAATTTTTACAATGTCTGCAGAAACACCATAGTAAGTCGGATTTATAATTAAAACAGCCTTTGCATCAGGATTGTTTCTTAATGCTTCCTCTACAGTTTCAGGAGTCACATTAAGAGCAACGCCTACATTTTTATCAACTTCTGGTTGCATATAAACTGGGATAGCACCACTTAAGATAATACCTGATGTAACAGATTTGTGAATGTTTCTTGGAACAATTATTTTTTCATTTTCTCCCATAACGCTTAGGATCATAGCCTGAATAGCTCCCGATGTCCCATGGATGCAAAAAAATGTAGCATCAGCACCAAAAGCATCGGCAGCTAATTCCTGAGCTTTCTTAATGGGACCGGTAGGCTTGTGAAGGCTGTCAACTTGTTCAAACACAGTAACATCCATCGATAATACATTTTTTCCTACAAAATCAAAAAACTTTTTAGCCATTCCATTGCCTTTTTTGTGACCTGGGACATGAAATGGTATGGTGTTGTTGTTGACATACTCCATTAATGCATCGAATAATGGAGTTTCAAAATGATTTAGCTTTTCCAACTTGATAAACACCCTCTTTCATAAGTTTGGCTCCCAGAATAAAAGCCTGAACCTCGTTGCAATCGGTTCGGGCCTTTGCAGAGCGAAAATACACTTTATTATGTTTTCAATTTATTATAAGATATATTTTTTTTAGATTTCAATATAAATTTTTTTTCTTTTTTAAGTTTTTTTGTTATATAATATGCAGAACTGGGTAAGATGATATATACGCATAATAAGCAAACTTAATTGCAAAGTTATCATTAAATGTTCGGCTTTTATAAGTCAAAATACTTATTGATTTAAGATGTATTATATATTATAATATTACAAAGTTCGTAATTTAGGCTAAATGGGGGAGATATTTTGTGAGTGATGTAAAAAGAATATACGTAGAAAAAAAGCCACAATACAATATTGAAGCAAAAAAACTTTTTGATGATCTTAAAAATAATCTCAATATTTCTGGGCTTAAAAGCGTAAGGATAATAAACAGGTACGACGTTTTAGGACTATCAGAAGATATTTTTTTCAAAGCTGTTAAGACGATTTTTTCAGAGCCAAATCTTGATGATGTATTCATTGAAGATTTGCCATATGAGAAGGATGATAAGGTATTTGCTATAGAATTTTTACCAGGACAGTATGATCAAAGGGCTGATTCAGCCGAACAATGCATTCAAATACTTACAAATGGATTTAAACCTAAAGTGCTTTGTGGTATAGTCGTAGTTTTAAGTGGCAAATTGACAGATGAGGAATTTGACAAAATAAAAAGTTATTGTATTAATCCTGTAGATTCAAGAGAAGCTTCATTGGAGAAAAGAGAAGTTGTTGACTTAGAAGTTGATTGCCCTCATGATGTGGAAATTCTTGATGGCTTTATTGAACTTGATGATGTTTCGATAGAAAAGGTCTATGAGAAGCTAAATTTGGCAATGAGCTTGGAAGATTTTAAATTCTGCCATTCCTATTTTAGAGATGTAGAAAAGAGAGATCCTACAATTACAGAGATAAGAGTTATCGATACTTATTGGTCTGATCACTGTCGCCACACCACATTTCTTACTAACATCAATGGTGTGAAAATTTATGATGGAAAATACAATGAACCTATATTAAAGGCTTTTGAGGAATACAAAAATTCCAGAGAATTTGTCTATGGAGAAAGCAAGAAACCAATGTGCCTTATGGATATAGCTACAATTGGGATGAAAGAATTGAGAAAAAGAGGACTGCTTGACGATTTAGATGAGTCTGATGAAAACAATGCATGTAGTATCGTAGTTGATGCTGATGTAAATGGTAAAAACGAGAAATGGCTTGTAATGTTTAAAAATGAAACACATAACCATCCTACAGAAATAGAACCTTATGGAGGTGCAGCTACTTGCCTTGGAGGAGCGATTAGAGATCCTTTATCAGGACGTGCCTATGTGTATCAGGCGATGCGCGTTACCGGTTCTGGAGACCCAAGAACGCCAGTTGAGATGACTATAAAAGGCAAATTGCCGCAGAGGAAGATTACTAAGGAGGCAGCCCATGGCTACAGTTCATACGGGAATCAGATAGGACTATCTACAGGACAAGTTTCAGAGATTTACGATGAAGGATATGTAGCTAAACGAATGGAGATAGGTGCGGTAATAGGTGCAGTTCCACAGAAAAATGTTTATAGAGGAAAGCCGGCAGCAGGCGATGTAGTGATTTTGTTGGGTGGTAGAACAGGGAGAGACGGTTGTGGTGGTGCCACGGGTTCTTCAAAAGAGCACACACAAGAATCCATCTATAAAAGCGGTGCAGAAGTACAAAAGGGTAATCCTATAACAGAAAGAAAAATTCAAAGATTTTTTAGAAACCCTGATGTTTTAAAAATGATAAAAAAGTGCAATGATTTTGGAGCAGGTGGTGTGTCTGTTGCAATTGGAGAATTAAGTGATGGACTTTTAATTGACCTTGATGCTGTACCGAAAAAATACGAGGGTTTAGATGGGACAGAGCTCGCTATATCTGAATCACAAGAAAGAATGGCTGTATTAGTTTCACCGGAAGATGCTGAAAAGTTTATAGAGCTTGCAAAAGAAGAGAATTTAGAAGCTACTAAAGTTGCAAAAGTGACAGATGATATGAGAATAAAAATGGTTTGGCATGGAAGAGCTATCGTGGATATAAGCAGAGAATTTTTAAATACGAATGGAATTCCTCAATTTACAGACGTTGTCGTAGACAGCGTTAATTCTGAAAGCTATTTTGAACGGATAAAATCTGTTCAATCATTAACTAATATCAAGGAATTGTGGCTTCAAAATCTTGAGGATCTGAATGTATGTAGCCAAAAAGGATTGACAGAGATGTTTGATTCGACAATTGGTGCTTCAACTGTTTTGATGCCATTTGGCGGCTTGCATCAGATGACGCCTTCAGAAGGGATGGCCGCAAAATTGCCTGTCTTAGAAGGATACACAGATACGGCAACATTGATGGCATTTGGATATAATCCTAAACTGTCGAAATGGAGTCCTTTCTATGGTGCTGTTTATGCCATAATCGAAGCAACGTCTAAAATTGTGGCAATGGGTGGTGATTATAAGAAGATTAGACTATCACTTCAAGAGTATTTTGAGAAATTAGGCAAGGATCCTAAAAGATGGGGGAAACCATTTAGCTCACTGTTAGGTGCTTTATACGCACAGAAAGCTTTAGGTATACCTGCAATAGGCGGTAAAGACAGTATGTCAGGTACTTTTATGGATATGGACGTGCCTCCTACATTAGTGGCATTTGCTGTTGCAACTGCTGATGCAGATAAAGTGATATCTTCAGACTTTAAGAAAAGCGGTGATAAAGTAATAATTATTAAGGCGGAAAGAGACCAGCAAGATTTACTGAATTTTGAAAAACTAAAAAGAAATTTTGATAAGGTCAACGAACTATTAAATGAGAATTTGATATTGGCAGCATCTTCAGTAAAATACGGTGGAATTGCCAAATGCATAACTGAGATGGCTTTCGGGAATATGGTGGGTTTTCAATTAGAGGCGAAAATAAGTGATGTAGACTTTTTCATTTCTGAATACGGTTCTTTAATAATAGAAGTAGATGGCGATTTTGATGATGATAAATATTTAAAAGGAATTGATTATAAAATTTTAGGAAGGACGATTGATGAGCCATATATAATTTTAGAAGATGTGAAAATCCATCTTGATGAAGCAAAAAAACACTGGGAAAAACCGCTTGAAAAGATTTTTCCTACGACTGTGGAAGAAAACATTAGACAAATACCGAATATTATGTACAATAAAAATAATTCTATTAAGGCAAGCCTCAGAGTAGCAAAACCAAGAGTTTTAATACCAGTCTTTCCTGGTACTAATTGTGAATATGACAGCAAAAAAGCTTTTGAAAGAGCTGGTGCATTGGTTGAAACGCATGTTTTTAAGAATTTAACAGGAGCTGATATAGATGCGTCTATCGATGAGCTTGTTAAACTTATAGAGAATTCTCAGATAATCATGTTGCCAGGTGGATTCAGTGCTGGCGATGAACCTGATGGTTCTGGCAAGTTCATAGCAACGGTATTTAGAAATCCAAAGGTAAAAGATGCGGTTATGGAATTTTTAAAATATCGTGATGGCTTGATGCTTGGTATATGCAATGGATTCCAAGCACTTATAAAACTTGGCTTGCTTCCTTATGGAGAGATTCGCGACATTGATACGAGCGATCCGACGCTGACATTTAATACGATCGGTAGACATGTATCATGTTATGTCAGGACAAAGATAACGTCGAATCTTTCACCATGGTTTAACAATGTCAAATGCGGCGACATTCATGTAATCCCTGTATCACATGGTGAAGGAAGATTTATAGCAAATGATGATGTTTTAGATATGTTAAAAAAGAATGGGCAAATTGCCACACAGTATGTAGATATGGATGGAAATCCAACAATGGAGATGCCTTACAACCCTAATGGTTCTTACTGGGCTATAGAAAGCATTACAAGTCCTGATGGCAGGATACTTGGTAAAATGGGACACTCTGAAAGGATTGGTAAAAACGTGGCCAAAAATATATACGGCAACAAAGATCAAAAGATATTTGAAGCGGGTGTCGAATATTTCAAATAAGAAACATAAAAGGTTACGATTCTGTAACCTTTTATGTTTCTTCTGTTTTTATCTTGTGAGGGCTTTGGTTCCAGTCTGGCTTTGGACCTCTTAAGTATGATATAAATGAAGCTATTAAGCTAAATATCATTGATATCAGAAAGGCTTCTCTTAGTCCGGATATAAATTGTGTTATGGCGATGCCTTTTGAACCGACTTGTGTGCCGACGAAAAGAGCTTGCATCGCGTCAGGAGTTATGCTTGATGACACGATTGCCATTGACAATGCTATGCTTATTACTTGTCCAGCATTGTTCATCATTGTTCTCGTGCCAGCAGCGATGCCTCGTTTGTCGGATGGTACAGAACCCATAATTTCACTTGTATTAGGTGAGAAAAACATGCCAGATCCAAATCCCATAATAAACATCCAAATTATGAGTTCGATAAAAGAAGTTTTTTGGGATATTCTTACAAAGCCCAATAGGCCGATAGCTGAAATCAAAAGCCCTATAGAGCTTAATGCTCTTGCACCGTATTTATCAGACAAATATCCGCTTATTGGAGATACAACCATCATAGATAATGCAAAAGGTGCTAAGAATACTCCTGCTTTTAATGGATCCATCGCTTTTATTCCTTGCAGATAAAATATGAGCAAAAATGTCACTGCACCTCTTGCAATGCCGTTAAGCAATGTACTTCCAAAAGCAAACGCCAAAATTCTTGTTTTAAACAATCTTAGATCCAGCATTGGCTGTTCAGTAGTATTTTCAATGTGAATGAATGCTAAAATCATTGCTATTGATATGATGAATAAAGTTATAATTGACTTATTGTACCATCCTACAAATCCTCCAAAAGACAATGCGATTAAAAACAGCAATAATCCAATTGTGAAAAGCAGTGTGCCTTTTAAATCAAACTTTTGGCCTTCTGGTATTTTGTCAAGCTCTTTTAGCTGTATCAATGCCCATAAAGTTCCTATTATACCAAATGGGACATTTACATAAAATATATACCTCCATCCTAAACTCGTCAAAAATCCTCCTAATATAGGACCTATTATCGATGCTATGCTTACTACCATACTGTTTATGCCAAGAGCCTTGCCAAGTTCGTTTTTTGGAAAAGCGTCTGCTACGATTGCTGTGCTATTTGCAACCATTAAAGAGCCACCTACAGATTGTACTATTCGATATATCAAAAGTTGCAATCCTGTATTTGAGAGTCCGCACAACAGTGAACCTAGTGTAAATATTGCAAATCCTGACACGTACAATTTTTTTCTGCCAAACATATCGGCTATTCTGCCGATTGCTGGCACTAATATTGTCAATGAAAGCATATAGCCCATTACAATCCACATAATTATACCCATACTTGTATTTAATCCCTTCATAATGTCAGGCAAAGATATTAAAAGCATACTGCCGTTTAAGACGGAGAAGAGAGCTCCAAGTGTAGTGCAAGATAAAGCTATCCATTTGTAACTGATATTTTTCATATTGTGTCTGCCTCCTTAAATTGGTCTTTTAACTTGTTTAATTTTAGCAAAAGTTCTTCAAATCTTTGTTTTGCCACTAATAGTTTGTTACTTTTTTCATCAATCAATTTAATTTGCTCTTTTATCATATTGATGTAATTATTAATTGTCGTTATGTCAGCATGTTCACCAGATAATATATTTTTGACATTTTTATCAAGATCAAGCGCTGCTTTTATTTCAGCAAGGCTAAATCCAAGTGATTCTTTTAATGAAATGATCTTTTGGATTTTTTCAATATCCTCGTCAGTGTACAATCTGTATCCAGATTCAGTTCTTTTTGGTGTGATAAGATTTAAATCTTCATAATATCTTATTGCCCTTTTTGTCAACCCTGTTTTTATTGAAACATCTTCGATTTTGTAATATTTTTTTTCCATCATAAAACCTCCCGCAAATAATTTTACTACTAGTTAACATTAACGTCAAGGTTAATGTAAAATAATTTGATAATTTTCATAAGAAAAAACTTTAAAATACATTGTTTGCGGTATAATATATACTTGAAAGGCAATTATAACCAATGTGGAGGTAAGATTATGGGTAAATTAATGTCAGTATATTTAATGCCACACCCACCAATAATTGTCCCTGAAGTAGGGTGTGGCGAAGAACATAAAATTCAAAAGACAATAGATTCTTTTGAAATAGCATCAAAAAGCATAAAAAATCAAAAACCAGATACAATAATTATCATTTCACCACATGCGCATGTATTTAGTGATGCTGTATCTATCGATATGATGGAAGAAATTGAAGGTGATTTAGGGCAGTTTGGAGCATACAATGTAAAGATGAAGTTTCAGAGCGATTTATCATTAGCAAAAGACATAGTTAAAAATTCAGAAAACGAAAAGATACCAGTAGCAAAGATAGACGACAAGATGATAAGTAGATTTAGGCTTTCCAAAAAACTTGACCATGGCTCAATTGTTCCGTTGTATTTCATCAGAAAGTATGTTGATAGTTTTAAACTTATAAGAATGTCCTATGGCTTTTTATCGTTTGAAAAGCTTTATGATTTTGGTGTTCAAATAGGGAAGGCTATCAGAGAAGGCGATAGAAACGTCGTGTTTATTGCAAGTGGTGATTTATCTCATAAATTGACACCTGATAGTCCTAATGGATATACACCAAAAGGAAAAATGTTTGATGAGATGTTATTGAAATTGTTAGGCGATATGAATGTTAAAGAAATAATCAATATGGATAAAACGTTGATAGAAGATGCTGCGGAATGCGGGTTTAGATCTGTTTGCGTCATGTTGGGCGTGTTGGATGGTTACAATGTCAAGGCAAATATTCTATCACATGAAGGGCCTTTTGGCGTTGGTTACTGTGTTGCTGAATTTATTCCTGAAAGTTATACAGGTATAAGTTTATTAGATGAACTTTATAGGATTAAAAGGGAAATGATATATAATATAAGAAAATCAGAAGACGATTATGTGAAGTTAGCGAGAGAAAGCCTTGAATATTATTTAAAAAATAAAAAGTTCATGAATGTTCCTGATGGTTTACCAGAAGAAATGATAAAAACAAAAGCAGGCGTATTTGTATCATTGCATAAAGATGGAGAATTGAGAGGCTGCATAGGTACCATATATCCTTCAAAGAATAATATCGCAGAAGAAATTATACGAAATGCAGTAAGCGCTGGTACAGAAGACCCGAGGTTCTATCCTGTTGATATAGATGAACTGGACGACATAGTGTATTCAGTTGATGTTTTGACAAAACCTGAGGCTGTAAAATCAAAAGATGATCTTGATGTAAAAAAGTACGGAGTAATCGTTAAAAGTGGTTATAAAAGTGGGCTTTTGTTGCCAGATCTTGATGGTGTTGATACAGTAGATCAACAGATATCTATTGCTCTTAGAAAAGCTGGCATTGCACCGGATGAAAAATACACTATTGAAAGATTCGAGGTTGTGAGGCATAAATGAAAGAAGCACTCTATTATGAAAAGATAGACAACGACAGTATACACTGCTTGTTGTGCCCACAAAATTGTATAATAAAAGATGGGAAATATGGATTTTGCCGTGTCAGAAAAAATATGGATGGAGTGCTATACTCTGAAAATTATGGTGAAATAGCATCTATAGCAATTGATCCGATAGAGAAAAAACCTTTGTATCATTTCATGCCCGGCAGTCATATACTTTCTGCAGGCACATATGGCTGTAACCTAAGATGTTTGTTTTGCCAAAACTGGGAGATATCTCAACAAAGGCTGGAGGGGGAATACCTATCGCCAAGTAAATTGGTAGAAATCGCAAAAAGACAGCAAGGGAATATTGGAATTGCATATACCTATAATGAACCATCGATCTGGTATGAATATGTGTTAGATTCTGCAAAAATTTCACATAAAGAAGGTCTTAAAAACGTACTTGTAACGAATGGGTATATAAATATCGATCCTTTAAAAGAGCTCTTGCAATACATTGATGCAGTTAATATAGACGTAAAGGCTTTTTCTGATGAGTATTATAAAAAAATATGTCATGGAAATCTGGAAAGCGTTTTGAAAGTTGTTGAAGAAGCCGCACTATACTGTCATGTAGAAATAACCACATTGGTGGTGACAGGGGAAAATGACGATTATACTGAAATTGAAGAACTTTGCAAATGGCTATCAAACATAAACAAAGATACTCCTATACATTTCTCTAAGTATTTTCCTCGATACAAAATGAAAAATCCAGAAACACCAATAGAAGTGCTTGAAGATATTTATGCCATTGCAAAAAGGTATCTTAATTATGTATATTTAGGAAATATATCCGGATTTGACAACAATACTTATTGCCCTAATTGTGGACATCTCTTGATTAAAAGAAGTGGATATGTACATGCTGTAGGAATAGAAAACAATAAATGTGGTAAATGTGGCATGAAGTTTTATGGTTTGACATAAAAATACAAATGTTAAACTTTAAATTGATATAGGTTACAATATTTATGTCGAAAAAGACAACAAATTGTAACCTATTTTTAATTTTAAAATGAACTGATAATGTTTAAATAAGTTTAAAATAAAAATTTAATATAAATATTGACTTTATGTTTTGTATAAAATATAATAAATTTAAACAAAGATTTTAGTTACATATTTAGGTTAAATATTGATTTTTTAAACACAAATTTTATAGTGTTTAATTATTTATAATCATAATAATATAACATTAAAAGTCCAAATTTCATCTTTTTAATAATTACAGTAAATGTTCTATCAAGGATTTTACTCAATATTTTACGTATCTACATTTCACAAAGAAGATTAAAATATATACAATATTACAGTTACAAAAGAACGGACCAAACAAGAAAATCATTGCTTTATCGCTTTCATAATTTAATTAAAATTAGAAAAAAGGGGGTGCTGTCTTTGTATTCTGTTGAAACATGGGGCATTTTCACATGAATAGAATCTATGATTAGGCTCTAAAGTAAAAAAAGAAAGAGGGGGATCTTATGAAATTCAGGAAAATTATAAGCATGATACTGGTATTTTTAATGGTATCATTGTTGGATGCGGCAACAATTCAAATTCTAACAAGACATCTGAAAATAACAATACCACCACTACAAGTGAGACTGCTGTAAAACCTGGAGAGGCTACGCCTCGAAATGAAACATTGTATATAAGCGGTTTGCAGTGGGGACCGCCTACGACGTTTAATCCTTTAAGCCCCAGCCAGACTTCACTTCCGCTGTCTGCAACCAGCATAGCAAGAGAGCTTACTTATGAGACATTGTTTATGTACAATCAGCTTGACGGAAAGATGTATCCGCTCTTAGGAAAGACATATCAGTTCTCGTCAGACAACACAGTCTGTACTGTAACTTTAAACCCTGATGCAAAATGGAATGACGGCGAAAAAGTTACGGCTGACGATGTCGCATATACTTTTGAGCTAGGCAAAAAATATCCCGTTTCGTGGTCAAGCAACTGGAATTACCTTGACAGTGTAACTGCAAAAGATGAAACGACAGTAGAGTTTAAGCTGAAAAGCGATAATAAAAATCCATTAATGGTTGAAGAAGCATTAGAATCAGTTTACATTCTTCCTAAACATGTTTGGACAAAGATAGAAGAAAAAGACAATAATGATTTTAGCAAGATATCAAGCGAAGTAAATGCAAATCCTGTTGCATCAGGTCCATACAAAGTTTACTATTATGACAATTCTAAAGTTGTCTTGATAAGAGATGACAACTATTGGGGTAAAGCACCATCTATGTGGGGTAAATTGCCTGCACCAAAATATATAGTACACAATATTTTTAAGGACAACGCAGCCGGTGACACTGCTTTAAGACAAAATCAAGTAGACGTTTCACAGCAGTTTACACCTAATATACAGACATTTGGACCAAATATAAAGACATATTTATCAAAACCACCTTACTACATGCCTGGAGTGATCCCATGGCTTGTAATCAATGTCACAAAACCGGGTCTTGACAATGCAAATGTGCGGCGCGCAATAGCAATGGCCATTGACTACGATAAGATTGCCAAAAACGCCATGAGTGGCTATTCAGGAACGATGTCGCCATCATTGATGCTGCCACTTGATTCAGAGCAAAAGCTTATAAATCAAAACCAATTGGCACCTTTGCAGTGGAAATCAAATGATATTGAAGGAGCCAATGCACTCCTTGATTCGATTGGTGCAAAAAAAGGACCCGACGGCATAAGGGTGTTAAACGGACAGAAATTGTCCTTTAAAGTTGAATGCCCAACAGGATGGTCTGATTGGAATGCTGCATTGGAAATCGTAGCGGAAAGCTGTAAAGAAATTGGTATTAATGTTCAGACATATTTCCCACAGCAATCTGTCTGGAACAACGACATGCAGACTGGCAATTTTGATATGGGAATGTACTCATATCAAGGCATTGGCATATCTTCACCATGGGCACGTGCATATCAAGGCATGAGTTCAAATGGATATGCTCCTATAGGTCAGACAGCTTATTTTAACTATGGACGGTATAAAAACAGCGAAGTTGACACACTGCTTAATCAGATTCCAACTATAACAGATGAAAACCAATTGAAAGACGCATGGACAAAGCTTAATGAGATATATCTAAAAGAAGTTCCGATGATTGGCTTAATGTATAGGCCGGCTGATTTCTACACTGTTAATACTTCTGTTTGGAGTGGATTCCCTGTTGAAGGAGATGGAACAAATATCCCTCCAAATATCTGCATGGATGGCTATGGAATAGCGGCTCTTTACAAAATTCATTCTTCTAAATAAAAAAATAGAGGAGAGTTTAAGGTGAAAAGTTATAGAAAATATATGACAAGTAAAATTGCGTGGTATATTCTAACTTTTGTAGTAGCCGTATTTCTGAACTTTCTTTTACCAAGGTTGATACCGGGCAATCCGGTATCAACCATTGTTTCAAAAATTACCAGTGGCATGGCGGATACAAATTCAATTAAAAGAGTTTATGAGACATTTGAAAAAGAGTTTGGACTGAATAAACCTATCTGGGAACAATTTATGATATATGTATCAAACTTATTTCATGGCAACATGGGTACTTCTTTTGGACAATATCCGAGGAAAGTTACGGATATTTTGGCGAGTTCAATTGTATGGACTATAGGGCTTCAATTGCCGGCAATAATCGTAAGTTGGATTCTTGGCAATGTTTTAGGGGTTCTGGCTGCTTATATAAAAAAGGGATTTGATAGAATTTTATTTCCAGTTTTTTTGTTTATAAGTTGTATACCTTCATTTGGATTTGCTATTGTAATGGTATGGTTGTTTGCAGTGGTATTAAAAATAGCACCAGCCAGCGGTGGATATGCATTTGACATGATTCCAAGTCCTACTTTTTCATTTTTCCTATCTGTTTTTCAGCATTATCAGCTTCCATTTTGGTCAATTGTTTTAGTAGGCATTGGTGGCCAATCATTAGGTATGAGGGAAATGTCGATTTACGAGCTCAACGCGGATTATGTTAAGTACTGTAGATTACTCGGACTTAGAGATTCAAAGATTGTCAAGTATGTCTTCAAAAATGCGGTTTTGCCACAGATAACGGGTTTGGCGCTTTCTTTAGGTACTATGGTGGGAGGTGCTCTTATTACTGAGATTGTCTTTAGCTATCCTGGTTTGGGCTCTGTACTTTTTAATGCAATTGCGGCGCAGGATTTCCCTCTTATATCAGGGTGTACCCTTTTAATTACTACAGGAGTTCTTGTCGCAAATTTTTTGATAGACATTGCGTATGGGCTGATAGATCCAAGAATAAAAGTGGCACAACGGGAGTGATGGAGCATGAAGGGTAATTTTAAGATGATTTTTAAATCGGGCAAGTTCGATGTGGGATTAGCTATCTTTGCTTTATTGCTTTTATGTATTGTTATTTTCCCTTTATTAAACAAAGAAGATCCATTAAAGATGAATTACACAATGTTTCAGCCTCCGGGGTCGAATCTGCCATTAGGCGCAGATAATTTCGGACGAAATGAATTAGTTGAATTGATTGCTGGAGGAAAAACATCTTTGATTATAGGGATTTTAGCTGGAGCAATAGCTACATGCATAGGCCTTATCATTGGGCTATCAGGAGGGTATTTAGGAGGGCTGGCAGATAACATTTTGTCATCTGTCACGAATATTTTTATTGTAATTCCATCATTTATTATTCTCGTGCTAATATCTGTAAGCATAAGTTCAAGGTCGTTTTTGACAACAGCATTGGTGATTGGATTTACAAGTTGGCCTTGGACTGCTAGAGCTGTCAGAGCACAAACGATATCACTGCGGAATCGAGATCATGTAAACCTTGCAAAAGTTTCAGGCTATAGTGTACCAAAGATTATTGTAACTGAAATATTGCCATATATAGCATCATATGTTGGTATGGCATTTATACTTCAAGTTGCATCAGGAATTCTTTCAGAAGCGACCATATCGATGTTGGGGCTTGGTCCGCAAAATACTGTGACACTTGGGCTTATGTTGAATTGGGCTACCATGTATGAAGCACATATGAGCGGGGCATGGTGGGCTTTTGTACCGCCGGTATTGATGATTGCTCTTATTACATTTTCTCTTAATTTGATGAATACAGGGCTTGACCAAGTATTTAATCCACAGATAAGGAGTTAATAATTATGGCTGAAATTTTATTGCAAGTTAAAAATTTAAAAAGCGTATATAAAACAAGGTTCAATGAAAGGATTATTGCTGTAGATGATGTGTCATTTGATTTGGAAAGCGGGAAATGCTTAGGTATCGCAGGAGAAAGCGGAAGTGGCAAATCTACATTAGCCATGAGCATCATGGGATATTATCACCCACCACTTTTTTATGAGAGTGGTGCCGTTTACATAAGTGGTGTTGATATTACTAAATTGCCATATAATCAGTTAAGAGAAAAAATTCTTGGCAAGGAAATAGCATATATACCGCAGGCAGCAATGAATGCTCTGAATCCTACACAGAAAATAATAAATCTTGTTGCAGACGTTATGAAAGAGCATGTAAAAGGAATATCATTTAATGATGTGAAGAAAATCGCTGAAGAGAGATTTGAAACACTTAATTTACCTAAGGACGTTTTACAACGATATCCTATAGAGCTTTCAGGCGGTATGAAACAGAGAACAGTTATAGCGATTTCCACAATATTAAATCCAAAGATTCTTATTGCAGATGAGCCGACATCAGCACTGGATGTTACGTCTCAAAAAATAGTAATAAAGCTCTTAAAAAATTTAATAAAGAGAGGATTTATAAAGGCGATGGTTTTTATAACACATGAACTGCCTCTTTTGTACAATATCGCCGATGATATTATGGTTATGTATGCAGGTGAGATTGTTGAATCCGGGAAAGCTGAAGAAGTAATCTTTGATCCGATTCATCCATATTCTAATGGATTGATGAATTCAATAATAGTACCTGAAAAGGGAATAAAAGGGAAAAAGCTGATAGTTATTCCCGGTGCTCCTCCTAATTTAAAATACAAATTGGAAGGATGTCGATTTTCTGATCGGTGTTTGTATGCTAAAGATGAATGTAAAACCAGCAAAGTAAATATGAAATATGTAAATAATAGCAGAAGTTATAGGTGCATATCACAAGTAGATGAGCTTAAGGAGATGTATAAAGATGGCAAAAAGCCTGCCACTACTTAGCGGGAGAGATGTAACAAAGATATTTTTAAATAAAAAGAAAAAAAATTATTGCTGTTGACCATGTAAATTTCGATTTTAATAGCAGTGAAATAATATCAATTGTCGGCGAAAGCGGCAGTGGAAAGACTACATTAGCAAAAATGATATTAGGTTTGACAGTGCCGACAGATGGTAAAATATTTTTTAAAGAGAATCCTATTGATTTGAAGACTAAAAAGAAAAGGATTGAATATTGGAGAAATGTACAACCTATTTTTCAAGATCCTTTTTCTTCTTTTAATATATTTAGAAAGGTAAATAATGTACTGCTGGACTGCATGAAATTGATAGAAGTCAAATTAAAAAGAGATGAAGAGAATAAGATAATTGAAGAAGCTTTAAGCTTTGTCAATTTAAGATTTGATGAAATATACAATAAATATCCTTTTGAACTATCAGGCGGTCAAATGCAGAGACTTATGATAGCTCGAGTTTTGTTGATAAAACCAAGTCTTGTCATAGCTGATGAACCTACATCCATGATTGATGCTTGCTCGAGAGCCAGCATACTTGATGCACTGATGAAATTGAGAGATGAAATTGGCACTACTGTTGTTTTTATAACACATGATATAGGTCTTGCATACTACGTCTCTGACAGAATATATGTTATGAAAGAAGGCAGATTTGTCGAGGAAGGTTTGCCTGATGATGTCATATTAGATCCTAAAGAGGATTACACAAAACACTTGATTGGAGATGTACCTAAAATAGAAAGTAAATGGGCTATATAAAAATTGCAATTTGGATAAAAACATGTTCCTATGCTGGAGCATGTTTTTTTTATTTTAAGCTTTTTGAAAAGATAATTTTTGTGTTAAAATTATGATTAGCGTATAAATGTAAATTTACATTAAGAAAGAAGTTGAGTTGTATGAATGTTAATGATATAAAGATGGTTGGAATAGATCAAGGTACCTCAATCGAAATCAGGGAAAGAGTAGCATTTAATAAAGGTGTTGATTCTGCTTTAAATGCATTAAAGAAAGATGATTTAGATGAGGCAGTAATACTTTCAACGTGCCATAGAAGTGAGATATATTTTTTTTCTGAATCTAAAAGTTTTGAAGATATAATAGACTTCTATATAAGGTATTTTAATTTGGATGATGAATTTAGAAAGTATTTTTACTGTATATCGGGATTAAAAGCGGTTGAGCATATATTTAGAGTTGCCAGTGGATTGGAATCTATGGTTTTGGGTGAAGATCAGATATTAGGACAAGTAAAAGAATCGTTGATGACTTCCCAAGAAAACGGAATTTCAGGTAAGATATTAAACAAGCTTTTTAGGGATGCTATTTCAATAGGGAAAAAGGTACGGACAGAAACGGGCTTAAAAAACTATTCATCATCTATAAGTCATATTGCGGTAAAATTCGTAGAAAATGTGTTTGAAGATTTAAAAGGCAAAAATGCCTTTGTAATAGGTACAGGAGAGATGGGCAAAATCGCAATAAGGGGCCTTATCTTAAAAGGTGCCAATGTGTCAGTATCTAACAGAACATATTCAAAAGTGCAGAAGTTAAAATCAGAAATGCCGGACATCGAAATTGTCCCTTATTTAGACAAGTATGAACAGATTGCCAAAAGCGACATAGTGATAAGTGCTACAAATGCACCGCATTATACTATTTCTTATGATAAATTTTATAGTGTCTACAATGGTAAACAGATCTGCATGGTTGATATTGCTATGCCGAGAGACATTGACCCTAAAATAGGTGGAATCCATGGTGTCAAGCTTTATTCGATTGACGATCTTAAAAGAACTGCTGAAGAAAACCGAAAGAAACAATTAAATGCTATTAAAAATGCTGAGGAAATAGTATTAAAAGGAGTAAGTGAATTTAACAATTGGTTTAAAGCCATAAAAGTTGAACCGCATATTAAAAAGATAAACATTTATTCTGACGAGATTTGTGATAGGGAATTTGATAGGCTTGTAAATAAACTGGAAAAAGTGACCGACAAAGATAAGGAAAATATTAAAATATCTCTTAAGAGAGTAGCTGAAAAAATGGCTAACGTAATGATAAAGCATCTGAAAGATGATGCTTTAGTCATGGATGAAATATCGTTTTGCATTGATGGGAGCGAAGTGAAAACATGAAGAAGATAAGAGTTGGAACGCGAGGAAGCGAATTAGCTTTGACGCAGACATTAATAATCATAAATGAAATAAAGAAATATAAGCCTGATTTGGAGTTTGAAATAGTTAAAATAACCACAAAAGGAGACATTGTGGATAATGTACCTTTAAGTGAAATAGGAGGTAAAGGTATTTTCATCAAGGAAATTGAAGATGCTTTGATGAATAACGAAATTGATATGGCCGTTCACAGCATGAAAGATATGCCTTTTGAAATACCCGATGGGCTGAAGCTTTTGCCTGTTTTTAAAAGAGAAGATCCTCGAGATGTTTTTATTTCAAGAGAAAATAAATTTATTGATTTAAAAGAAAATGCAAAAGTTGGCACAAGCAGCTTAAGGCGCAATATACAGCTTAAAAATTTAAGGCCGGACATTGAGATAGTTCCTATACGAGGCAATATTGCTACAAGAATAAGAAAGATGGATGAATTGAATTTAGATGGAATAGTCTTAGCTGCTGCAGGCATAAAGAGGATTGGAATTGATGATTTAGTGAAAGATTATTTTCCTGTTGACTTGATTGTACCAGCACCTTGCCAAGGTATATTGGCTGTGGAAGTAAGAGAGGATTTTGAAAGTGAATTTTTTGAAATATATCCAATCCTTCTTGATGTAAAGACTTTTTTTGAGTCTTCCTCAGAGAGGAAAATAATGAGGAAGCTTGGTGGGAATTGTAAAACGCCTTTAGGTGTATACTCTGAATACAAGAATGTTGGGAATAAAGAATTGATTTCAATATGGGTTTCATATTATAAAGATGGCAAATTGCTTAAAATTAAAGAGACAGGTTTCATTAAAGATATTGAAAAAATTAGTGAGATAATTGTTGAAAAAATTGGAGGGTTATGATGGCAGGTTTTGTTTATTTAGTAGGTGCAGGACCGGGTGACATAGGACTTATTACATTAAAAGCCATAAATGTAATAAAAAAGGCTGATATAATTGTATATGACAGATTGGTTAACGAAAAGATGCTGGATTTTGCCAAAAAAGGCGCAGAATTTGTGGATGTTGGCAAAATTCCGGGACAGCATAAAGTTGATCAGTCTGAGATAAATGAGATGATAGCAGAAAAGGCTATTGAAGGAAAAGTTGTAGTTCGCTTAAAAGGTGGAGATCCATACGTCTTCGGAAGAGGCGGTGAAGAAGGGGAATTTTTATATGATAGAGGCATCCCATTTGAAGTCGTACCTGGTATAACATCTGCTGTAGCAGTTTTAACTTATGCAGGCATTCCTATAACACATAGAAATTTAAGTTCATCATTTCATGTTATAACAGGACACGAAGCTGATGGTAAATTAGAAAATTTAGATTGGGCGTTGCTCTCGAAACTTAATGGTACGCTTGTTTTTTTGATGGGTATGAAGAACATCGAATTTATAGTAAATAGATTGACTGAAAATGGAATGTCTAAAGATATGCCTGCTGCTGTCATAATGAACGGAACAACTCCTTATCAAAAAGCGGTAAAGGGGACTTTATCAGATATTGTAGAGAAGTCCAGGAATGAAGGTATCGATAATCCTGCAATAATAGTTGTAGGAAAGGTTATAAGCATGTATGAAAAGCTTAATTGGTTTGAAAGAAAACCGCTTTTTGGGATGAGAATTCTTTTGGCGAGTGATTCTAATTTGAACGCTGGTGCAATTGATGAACTATATGATGAAGGGGCGGATGTTGTAATATGCCCGACTATTAAGATAATTTATCAAATAGATAACATTATAAAACTTATTAATAATGTTGATGATTATGAATATCTTATTTTTGCAAGCAAAAATGGAGTCAATGCTTTTAAAGATGCTATAAATATGACGAAATTTGACATGAGAAGATTGTATGAAGTGAAGATTGCAGCCATTGGCGCCAAGACGAATGAAGCTTTAAACGAGATGTATATATGTCCCGAAATTATACCAGAAGAATATACTTCAAAGGCTTTAGCAGATAGACTTAAAAATATTCCAATAAAGGGAAAAGTTGCACTTTTGACTTCTGATATAGGCGGTAATGTGCTTATCGAAAGTTTAAAAGATACTATACCAATAGAGAAAATTGTGGCATATAAAAATGTTCCTAATTTTGAAATAAAGGGAAAATTGACTAAAGAATTAGAAAAGGGAATTGATATAGCTGTTTTTACAAGTGCATCGACATTTGACTATTTATCTTTAATATTAAAAGATAATGTTTCTCTGTTGAAAGATGTGAAGATAGCTGCAATAGGTCCTTTGACAAAGGACAGGATTGAGACGGCAGGTTACAAAGTTGATATTATGCCAAATACTTACACATTTGAAAACTTGATTAAAGAGATATTAAAGCGCGAAGCATGATGGATATCTTCGCGCTTTAAGGTGTATTTGCTACACTGAAATTTCTCTTGCTGCTTTAAAGCTGGCTTCGATTGTTTTATCAATATCTTCATCCGTATGTGCAGTGGAGAGGAAAAAAGTTTCGAATTGAGATGGTGGCAGATATATGCCTCTTTTTAACATGGCTTTAAAGTATTTTGCAAATAAGTCAGTATTTGATTTAGTGGCTGTTTTAAAGTCATAGACATCGCAGTCACTAAAAAACATGCACATCATTGTACCGACGCGATTTATTTTGACATCTATTCCATTTTGCTCCATGCTATTCTTTAAACCTCTGCACAATCTGTCAGCTTTTTTGTCCAGTTCATCATAGATAGAAGGGTCTTCTGATAGCACGTCCAATGTTTCTAAACCTGCTACCATAGCAAGTGGGTTGCCTGATAATGTACCTGCTTGATAAACAGGTCCATCAGGCGATATCATTCTCATAATATTCTCTCTGCCACCATAAGCGCCAACAGGCAATCCTCCTCCTATGATCTTTCCGAATGTTGTTATATCCGGATTAATGTTGTATAGTCCTTGAGCACATGAAAAAGATACCCTAAATCCAGTCATAACCTCGTCGAATATGAGAAGTGAACCATACGATTCTGTAACTTCTCGCAAAGTCTTCAAAAATCCCTCTTTTGGTGGAATAGTTCCCATGTTTCCTGCCACTGGCTCAACAATAACCGCGGCGATATTTTCTCCGTATTTTTTAAATATCTCGACTATCAAATCACCGTCATTGTACTTTGCTATTATGGTATTTTTAGCTGTTTCATTTGTTACACCTTTTGAATCTGGTGTTCCAAATGTAAGAGCACCAGACCCTGCCTTAATGAGAAGGCCATCTGAATGGCCGTGATAGCATCCCTCAAATTTCACTATGATATCCCTTCCGGTATATCCTCTTGCCAAGCGGATGGCGCTCATTGTAGCCTCGGTGCCAGAATTTACCATCCTTATGACTTCAACAGATGGTACAGCTTCTTTGATTTTTTCAGCTAATTTGACTTCTATCTCAGTGCAAGCTCCAAAACTTGTGCCATTTTCCAACTGATTTTTTAAAGCATTGACTATGCGGGGATTACAATGACCAAGTATAAGAGGTCCCCATGAAAGAACGTAATCAATGTATTCATTTCCGTCAACATCTTCTATATGGCTGCCAAAGCCTCTTTTTATGAAAAGTGGATTTGTTCCAACAGATTTAAATGCTCTTACAGGGCTATTTACTCCACCGGGCATGAGAGTTTTAGCTTTATCAAAAAGTCTTTTCGATATTTCATGATTCATTTTTTATCATTTCCCTTCAAAATATTGTACTTATTTATGATATTGTCGTATAATTTTATTTTTTCTTCCATTGGAATGGGAATTGTTTTAAGTTTATCTCGCGCATTGCTTAATTCAACAATTAGATTTTCAACATCATTTTCAAACATATTCTCAAGCATTTCTTTTATTCGCCTTGCCAATAAGGGACTTTTCCCATTTGTTGATACAGATATAGTAAGATCACCTTTTTTCATGACAGAAGGAACTATGAATGTAGAAAGCTCCTTATCATCAACGACATTTACAAGTATGTTTTTTTTCTTACATTCATCCGAAATCTCTTTGTTTATGAGTCTATCATTTGTTGCTACAACAACCAGAAAGTAATTTTCAACGTCATTTTTTTGATAATTTCGCTTTACTAATTTGATTTTATGGCTTTTACACAGTTCTAAAATCTCATCTATAAAAGATGATGATAATACTGTGATAGTTGCACCAAATTCAAATAAAGATAATATCTTTCTGTAAGCGACTTTACCTCCGCCTACGACAAGGCAATTCTTATTTGTGATATTTAACATTATAGGATAGTAAGCCATTTTGCAACATCCTTAGCAAAGTACGTTATTATGATATCGGCTCCTGCTCTTTTTATTCCTGTCAAAGATTCTAAAACTGTAGATTTTTCGTCTATATAGCCCATCTGAGATGCTGCTTTTATCATTGAGTATTCGCCGCTTACATTGTATGCTGCGATAGGAATATTGAATGTATCTTTTGCTCTTCTTATTATATCAAGATACGGCAGTGCAGGTTTAACCATTATTATGTCAGCACCTTCGTCTATGTCAAGTGAGATTTCTCTTAAAGCTTCGTCAGAGTTTGCAGGATCCATTTGGTATGACTTCCTATCTCCAAATTGTGGTGCTGATTCCGCTGCTTCTCTGAAAGGACCATAAAATGCCGATGCATATTTAGCACTGTAAGATATTATTGGCGTGTTTACATATCCATTTTCATCTAAAACGTCTCTTATTGCTCTTACACGTCCATCCATCATATCAGAAGGTGCCACGATGTCTGCACCTGCCTTGACGTGCGACAATGCTATTTTTGCAATGTATGAAACTGTCTCGTCATTTTGCACATAACTATCTCTTACAATGCCGCAATGGCCATGGCTTGTATATTCGCACATGCATACATCAGTGATGACAATCATTTGTGGAATTGATTCCTTTATAGATTTTACAGCTCGTTGAATTATTCCATTTTCATCGTAAGCTTCAGATCCTAATTCATTTTTCTTTGATGGTATGCCAAAAAGCAGGATGGCAGGTATTCTTAAATCATATACTTCTTTGACCTCTTTTACAAGGTTGTCTACAGAATAACGATAGACTCCAGGCATTGCACTAATTTCTTCTTTTATGTTTTCTCCAGGTACGACAAACATAGGATATATCAAATCATCTACGCTTATAGACGTTTCCTTTACCATTCTTCTTATAACTTCATTACCTCTAAGCCTTCTTGGCCTCTTTAGCAGTCTCATGATAACACCTCACTTTTTATTTTATTTATATTATATCAACTTTTTGATTGAAGTACAGAGCACCTTATCAAAATTGTATTTAACATTTCAAATAAAATTAGATTGACATTAATAAAACGATGTGTTAAATTATAAAAAAGAAATACATAAATTCATATCGATTTACTATGAATTAAAGGAGGATAAAATGATTTTTAATGATGATTTAATAAAAACATTAAAAGATGGCGGATTCATTAAACAAAAGCAAAAAGATTACTATTCAATAAGAATAAGAGTAGTCGCCGGCAACATTACATCCGAACAGATGAGAAAGGTGTCTGAACTTTCTGAAAAATACGGCAGAGGATATGTCACATTTACAGTAAGGCTGGGGATAGAGATTCCATGGGTTCACTATTCCAAATTACAAGAGGTAAAAGAGGAAGTTGTGAGAATTGGACTTGCAATGGCTGGTTGTGGACCGAGAGTAAGACCGATTGTAGCTTGTAAAGGTACTGTTTGCCCGTATGGATTAATTGATACGCAAGGTTTAGCTAAAAAACTGGATGACGAGTTTTTCCCAACACCTGGTTTTCCTCATAAATTCAAGATAGGCATTTCAGGATGTCCTAACAATTGTACGAAGCCACAATTTAATGATATCGGATTTCAAGGTCAGGTAGAACCTGAACTTAATGAGGATTTATGCACAGGTTGCGGACTATGCGCAGACGTCTGTGACGTGAAAGCAATTACGATTAAAGACAATTTAGCCAAAAGAGATGATGATAAATGCATTTATTGTGGTTCATGCATTAGAGTGTGCCCAATGGATGCATGGAAGAGAAAAAGAAGTGGAGTAGCAGTTTTTGTGGGCGGCAAGTTTGGCAAAAAGTACAACTTTGGGTACCATATTGCAGACCTTGTTGATGTAGAAAAAATACCAAACATTATTGAGAAAACAATGAATTTTTACAAAAGCAATGGGATCAGCAAAGAAAGGCTTTATGACACAATAAATAGAATTGGACTTGAAAATTTCAAAAAAGAAATTTTAGAAGATGAAAATATAAACTGAGGGGTGTAACTATGAATATCAAAGTAAATGGCAATGAACAAAAAATTGACAGAGAGTATACTGTAAAAGAATTGTTAGATGTATTAAATGTTAAAATGAAAGAATATGTAACGGTTCAACTTAACGATGAAATATTGTCAAGAAATGATTTTGATAAAATAATTGTAAAAGATGGAGATACAGTTGAATTCCTTTATTACATGGGAGGAGGAAGTAAATGAATTTTTCCAATGAACAGTTAGAAAGGTATTCACGACATATTATATTAAAAGAAGTTGGTGCAAAGGGGCAGCAAAAAATATTAAATTCAAAGGTTTTGATAGTAGGGACAGGTGGCCTTGGAGCGCCAGCAGCTATGTATCTTGCGGCAGCAGGTGTTGGAACTATAGGATTAGTAGATTATGATAAGGTGGATTTATCGAACCTTCAAAGACAAATAATTCATAGAACTAAGGACATTGGCAAAGATAAAGTTATATCTGGTAAAGAGACAATCAACGAGATGAATCCTGATGTAAATGTAATAACATATCATGAATGGATAAGCTCTAAAAACATAATTGATATCATAAATGATAAAGATTACGACTTTATAATTGATGGTACAGATAATTTCCCGGCAAAATTCTTAATAAATGATGCGTGTGTGCTTATAAAGAAACCTTTTTCACATGCCGGAATAATAAGATTTGAAGGTCAAACAATGACATATGTACCTGGTGAAGGACCGTGTTATAGATGTGTTTTTCAAGATCCGCCACCGAAGGATGCCGTTCCTACATGTAAACAGGCAGGAGTGCTTGGAGTCATGGGTGGGATAATTGGCACGATTCAGGCAACAGAAGCATTAAAATATATACTTGGAGTTGGTGAACTTTTAACAGGGTATTTATTGACATTTGATGCGTTAAAAATGGAATTCAGGAAAATAAAAATATCAAAGAGAAAGAGCTGTCAAGTTTGTGGAGCCCATCCTTCAATAAAAGAGTTGATAGATTATGCAGGGCCGCAGTGCGATCTTAAGGAGGATCACAAATGATAATACTGTCAAGGAATGATTATGAAAAAATATTAAATCATGCAATTGAAGAAAGTCCTATTGAAGCATGTGGATTGCTGGGTGGAATAGTAGATGGTGAAAAGAAATTTGTTAAGGAAGTTCGCTTGCTGACTAATATAGATAGAAGTCCTGAGCACTTTTCAATGGATCCGAAAGAACAATTTGAGGCTTTGAAGCATTTCAGAGAAAACAAATTTGTGCTTATCGGGAATTTCCACAGTCATCCTCAATCACCTGCAAGACCTTCTGAAGAAGACAAAAGATTGGCATTTGATAGTAAACTCAGCTATTTAATATTGTCACTGATGGACAAAGAAAACCCTGTCTTAAAGAGTTTCATAATTGAGGATGGGAATAGCTATGAAGAAGATATTTTGATTGAAGATTAAAAATTTTGGAAAGGAAGTATAGTCATGAAAGATATAAAAGCTGACAGTTTTATAGATATAACTGATGTAGTATGCCCTATTACTTTTGTCAAAGCAAAGGTGGCTATAGAAGAATTAGAAGATGGGCAAATCCTTGAAGTAAGAATGAATGAAGGAGAGCCGATTAAGAATGTACCATCCAGCTTTAAAGATGAAGGACATAAAATATTAAATGTTATAAATAACCGAGATGGAACTTATACGATATTTGTTAAAAAAGGAGGCCTTGTCAATGAGGTTTAATACAAAGCTATTACATCTGAATTATGGACCTGATGAAAAGACTGGAGCCTCATTGACGCCTATATATCAATCTACATCATTTAGCCATTCAGCAGAGGAACTGGAGAATATATTTAAAGGCAGTGAATATGGCTTTACATATACGAGAATAAATAACCCAACTATTGAAGCTTTTGAAAGAAGGATTGCATCACTGGAAAGCGGAATAGGGGCAGTTGCATGCTCCTCAGGAATGGCTGCTATAACTTTAGCCATTTTAAATATCTTGAAGACTGGTGATGAAATTCTATCTAGTTCAGGAATATTCGGTGGGACGTATGAACTATTTAAAGATTTCGAAAACTTTGGCATTACTGTAAAATTTGCAAAAGATAATTCGATAGACGCTTTTAAAGAATCTATAACTAATAATACAAAATTGATTTATATCGAAACGATTGGAAATCCTAAATTAGATGTTCCTGATATAAAAAGTCTTTCAGTTCTGGCACACGAAAATAAAATTCCTTTAATTGTGGATAATACTGTAACTACTCCATATTTAATTCGACCAATAGAAATGGGGGCAGACATCGTTATACATTCAACATCAAAATTTATAAATGGACATGGAAATTCTATTGGTGGAATTATAGTCGATTCTGGTAAATTTAATTGGGATTTTAATAAGTTTTCGATGCTTAAAAAATTTGAAAAATATGGGCAATTTGCTTATCTAGCAAAGCTTAGAAAAGGCCTCTTTAGAAATATTGGTGCGTGTATGTCTCCATTTAATGCATATCTTAACAATTTGGGTTTAGAGACGCTTGGAATAAGGATGGAGAGGCTATGCCAGAATGCTTATGAATTAGCTGTTTTTTTGAAGGAATTTGATAAAGTACAATCAGTTAACTATCCGGGGCTTAAAGAAAGCCCATTTCATGATATTGCAAAAAGACAGTTTGGTGATAAATTCGGCGCCATACTGACAATTCGTGTAGGTTCTAAAGAAAAAGCTTATAAAATGATTAACTCTTTAAAGTATGCAACAAATATCACGAATATAGGCGATACACGTACACTTATAATTCATCCATCATCTACGATTTTAGCTGAAAGCAGTGATGAGGAAAAAGAATTCATGGAAGTGTTTGACGATTTAATAAGAATCTGTGTGGGGCTGGAGGATATAGAAGATTTAAAAGAAGATTTTAAGCAGGCTATTGATAGACTATAATTTTTACTTAAATTATAAGTATTACGATATGTTTACTATTAAATAATTATTTTGTGAGGTGTTAATATGGATCGTTTAGATATGTTGGAAGCTCAAAGTATATACATATTAAGAGAGGCTTATAAAAGCTTTGGAAAACTCGGTATGTTGTGGTCGATTGGAAAAGATTCTACAGTAATGTTGTGGCTTGCGAAAAAAGCTTTTTTTGGACATTGCCCATTTCCTTTTATTCATATAGATACGACATATAAAATACCCGAAATGATAAGATTTAGAGATAAGATTGCAAAGGAGTATAATCTCGACCTTATCGTCTACACAAACTGGGATGCTATAAATAATGGCATGGGTCCAGAAAAAGGCAGATTAGTTTGCTGTAAGGCACTAAAAACAGATGCATTGCAGCATGTGATAGATAAGTATAAATTTGAAGGATTGATTGTAGGTGTGAGAAGGGATGAAGAAGGTTCAAGATCAAAAGAAAGGATTTTTAGTGAACGAAATAAAGAGTCCGAGTGGAATTACACAAACCAGCCTCCAGAGCTTTGGGATCAGTTTAAGACAGATTTTCCAAAAGGTAACCATATCAGGGTACATCCTATATTAAACTGGACTGAGTTAGATATTTGGGAATATATAAAGAGGGAAAATATACCGGTTGTGGATTTGTATTTTGCAAAGAATGGTAAAAGGTATAGAAGTCTTGGATGTGCACAATGTACAGGACAAATAGATTCAAATGCTTCAACGGTTGATGAAATTATAGAGGAATTAAAGCACACAAATATAAATGAACGTGCTGGCAGAGCACAGGACAAAGAAGACGCATATGCTATGCAAAAACTGAGGAAAGATGGTTATATGTAAAAGGAGGAAAAATACATGCTTAAGTTTAGGGAGACTCTTAAGATTGTTGTTGTAGGTCACGTTGATCACGGAAAGTCGACAGTTATCGGAAGGCTTTTATACGATACAAAGTCATTGCCGGAGGGGGCCATTGAAAAAGTAAAAAGAATATCAAAAGAAACTGGTAAGCCATTTGAATATGCGTATTTATTAGATGCTTTTGAAGAGGAACAAAAACAAGGTATAACCATCGATACAACGCAAATTCAATTTCATACAAAAAAAAGAGATTACGTAATAATAGATGCACCGGGACATGTAGAATTTTTAAAAAATATGATATCTGGTGCAGCTAATGCAGAAGCTGCGTTACTTGTTATCGACGCCAATGAAGGTGTAAGAGAACAGTCAAAAAGGCATGGATACATTCTTTCATTGCTGGGTATAAAAAAAGTTTATGTTCTAGTTAATAAAATGGACTTAATAGATTATTCGGAAGAAAAATTTTTAGATGTAAAAAGCGATATGGATACCTTTTTAAAAAGCATTAATGTCTTTCCACAAAAATATATACCCGTATCCGCTTTTTATGGTGAGAATATAGCTTTAAGGTCAAAAAAAAATGCCGTGGTATAAAGGCGATACAGTCTTAGATGCTTTAGATATTTTTGAAAAGGATAAAGAGATAATCGATAAACCACTGAGGTTACCTATACAAGACGTTTATAAATTTGATAATAGAAGGATTATTGCTGGCAGGATAGAATCTGGCGTACTTAATGTGGGAGATGAAATAGTAATATATCCAAGTAAAAGAACGTCTAAAATAAAATCCATCGAATACTGGCAAGAAAAAGACAAGACGACAAAAGTTGAAGCGGGAATGTCAGTTGGAATTACGCTTTTTGATGAGTTTTTTTATAAAAGGGGAGAATTCATAACACGCAAGGACGATGAGGCCCCACTGGTAGGAGATACGTTTAAGGCGAATATATTCTGGATGGGTGAAAAAAGGCTGACAATAAATAAAAGATATAAACTTAAATTAGTTACACAAGAAACAGAATGTGAAATAGCCGCAATTAACAAAGTCATAGATGCTTCTACGCTTTTTTCAAATGACAACGCAAAAGAAGTAAATACTAATGAAGTCGCTGAAGTTATGATAAAGACTAAAGATAAAATTTGTTTTGATGAATTTAGAAATAATCATGTAACAGGGAGATTTGTTATTGTAGATGGTTATGATATAAGCGGTGGGGGAATTATAAATGGCCTAGAAATTTTAGATGTAGCAAATAAATTTGTAAAAGGAAATGTGGAACTTCCCATAACTTGCTTTGATGAATATTATTATTTAATACCATACAACGAGATAAAGAAAGTAGCTGCTGAAAGAAAATCTTATAAAATAGGTGATGATTTGCCTATAAATGGAGACACATATTGTTATCCTAATGATTTTGATGTCGTTGACTTAAATAATGAGCTATCTGCCTTAATAAGGGATGGTAAACTGGTTGATTTAATCAATTTAAATGACTATAAGTATGAAGGTTATCCTGTATATAGTAGTGATGGATTTTTGGCAAAGGTAAAAAATCAAGATGATTTTATTAATTTTAAAAATGATTTTAAGGAGTCAAAATTTGATTTAGTTGATTTTGCAAACAAGTGGTATGACCCGTTGGCTAATAAACGGATTGTATATAAGGCCGTATAAAAGCAGTAACTTAAGAGGTGTTTAATTTGTTTCTTATTATTGAGAATATATCGAAAAATTTTGGATTTGATTCAAAAGCGAATTTAGTACTGGATAATGTCAATCTTTTAATAGACAAAGGAGAGTTTGTATGCCTTGTTGGTCCTTCTGGCTGCGGTAAGTCTACACTACTTAATATAATTGCCGGACTTGAAAGTGCGTCATGTGGCAGAATTATTTTAAATGGTAGTGTAGTAAGGGATGCAGGTATTGATAGAGCAGTTATGTTTCAAGAACCTGCCCTTTTTCCTTGGCTCACAGTGATAGATAATGTAGAATTTGGGATGAAGATGGCAGGTATAAAAAGAGAGGAAAGAAAAAGAAGAGCTATGAAATATTTGAAAATGGTTCATCTTACAAAATTTAAAGACTCATATATTCATCAATTGTCTGGTGGCATGAGACAGCGTGTTGCACTTGCAAGAGCATTAGCCATTAATTCTGAAGTACTCTTAATGGATGAACCATTTTCGGCGCTTGACAGTCAAACTAGGAATATTTTGCAATTAGAATTACAACGGATCTGGATAGATACGAAAAAGACAATTGTCTTTGTTACCCATAATATAGAAGAAGCGGTGGTATTAGCGGATCGCGTTGTCGTAATGTCGACTAATCCGGGAAGAGTCAGAAAAGAATTTAAGATAGAACTTTCTAGGCCGAGAATACCAGAAAGTCCAGATGTAACTTACTATGTAAGAAAAATAACGGATGAATTAAGGGAGGAGGTAGAGAAAGTTGCAAGAGATGAATATGACGGCGGTTGGAATGTTGAAAAAGATTTATTTCTATCTAATGCTGATAGCAATATGGGAATTGGTCTATAAAATAAACGATGATATATTATATGCGTGGGCGCCATATGTGTTACCTTCTCCAATTTCTGTTTTTGCTACAATAATTGGCTTATTAAAGAGCAAAATATTGTTAAACGCAATATTATCCAGCATGAGAAGGCTTGTAATTGGATATTTAATATCTGTCGTAATTGGTTCTATCGTAGGTTTTTTAATGATTCGCTTTAAATATATTGAAGAAAATTTCAGCTCGTTAATATTGGGTTTACAGACTTTACCTAATCTTGCATGGGTGCCTTTTTCAATTCTTTGGTTTGGATACAATGAAAGTACAATTATTTTTGTAATAGCTGTTGGATCTATATTTTCCATTAGCCTTGCTGTAGATTCAGCTATTAAAAATATAAATCCGATTTATTTAAAAGCAGCTAAGACAATGGGGGCTAAAGGATATAAATTATATTCAAATGTGATCATTCCTGCTGCGCTTCCAAATATAATAGCAGGGCTTAAGGAAGGCTGGTCATTTGCGTGGAGAGGTTTAATTTCTGGTGAGATGTTGGTATCTGTAACAGGTCTTGGACAGATTCTTTCAAAAGGAAAAGATTCATCTAATATAAGCCAGGTTGTTGCTGTAATGCTGATAATTTTAAGTTTGGGTTTAGTCATAGATAAATTCGTATTTGGAAGAATAGAAAAATCAATAAGGTGTAGATGGGGTTTGATGTAAAATTTTTATGTTTTGAGGTGAGATATAATGAGCATAGATAAATTAGATCTTGAATTATTAAACAATGAATATAAAAATAAAAGTCCATTTGAAATTATAAAGTATGTTTATGATAAAATTGGTGCATCTCGTGTTGTATTAGCTTCAAGTCTTTCAATAGAAGATCAGCTTTTAACAGATATACTATTGAAGATTGATAAAAAAGCAAGGATATTCTTTATCGATACTGGAAGACACTTTCAATCAACTTATGATCTGATGGATCGAACAATGAGGAAATATCATTTTAAATACGAGGTGTATACGCCTGAAAGCCAGGACTTAGAAGTATTGATTAGAGAACACGGTCCGAATCTTTTTTACCAAAGCGTTGATCTTAGGAAAAAATGCTGTGAAATTAGAAAAGTAAAGCCCCTAAAAAGAGTTCTTGCTACAGTTGATGGATGGATATGTGGCTTAAGAAGAGAACAATCTGTAACTCGTGAGAATATAAATATATTTGAGTGGGACTGCGTTCATTCTATATACAAGGTAAATCCCATTGCATTTTGGACAGAAGATATGGTTTGGGAATATATAAAAAAAGAAAATATCCCTTACAATAACCTTTATGATAAAGGCTTCAGAAGCATTGGATGTCAGCCTTGTACAAGGGCTGTAAAGCCTGGAGAAGATGTTAGAAGCGGAAGATGGTGGTGGGAGGATTCTGATAAAAAAGAATGCGGACTTCACATTCAAAATAAGACTTCTGGGTAATTAAAAATTAACTAACTGTAGAAATAATTTACAAACTCATTCAAGCAGCTAATTTCGCACCTTGTCTAATTTATTAATTATTGTGCTTTAAATTATTGATAATTTATTTCTAGCATAGTTTATCAATATTTTTTCATCGTTTTAGCTGCTGTGTAAGAAAATTTAATATATCTTTAGCTTTTGGTGGACAGCCATTAACGGAATGTGTAAAATTTCTGGTACACATTCCAATCCCTACTCCATCAATTTCTTTTTCTTTAAATCCTTGACCAATATATATTCTTTTTTCGAGATATTTTAAAAGTCCTTGTTCATCAAGACGACCTAATGCATGAATTAAACTGCCATAACATGCTGAACAAGAATTATTTTCTACAACCCATTTTGATAAATGTTGAACTTTTCTACCTGGATTTGTAAAATGCGTCTGTGCAATATTATCACGATTTAATTCTATTATATTTGCTTTTTGCAGATCAGCATTTCCTACACCTATACTTTCTGCAATTTTTATGTATTCTATATCATATGGATTATAACCCATTAATTCAGCAGCATAAGAATCAATTAAAACTGGGTCTTTACCGGCTATAATGCGGTTCATCTCAACCGGATTACCACCTTCTTCGAAATCAAGGTCACCTATTAATCCATCGACAATATGTAAAGAAGGTCTTAAAATTTTATTTAGATAAGCTATTGGCTTATGAAGACCAAGCGAATGAAATCTTCTTTTTTCTTTATCAGGAATGCAGCCTTTCATATTTTTTAATGCACATGTAATTCTAGTTTGGCAGTGACCTTTCAATACTGGCAAATTTATAAGATAATTTAAAGACATTGGCTTGTCACAAATACTTACCGAAAAATCATCTACATTATATATGTGAAAAGAATCTTCTTTATTATCAAAAAGAGAAACATTATACTTTTTTGATATTTTATCGTATCCACATACTTTAAAAGCTTTCTTAGTGCTTTCTCCAATCCATGAGCTTTCTAAAATGACAATGTTGTTAAAACCAAAATCTTTAAGATATTCAATGATTCCACAGATCATATCGGTAGACGTAGTTGCACCAGATTCAGGAACTTTTGCTACTACTAGATTTGGTTTTAACCCAATTAACATATCTTTATTAAGTTCATTTTCAATTTTGATTGTTTTTAAAAGATTTTTCACAGTTTCCTTACCATTGCTTCCGTAGATTACATATATTTCATTTTCATTCATAATACATCACCTTTATTAATTATAGTATAAAATAAATTATTGTTTACGAATAATTAGAAAATTATATCGTTAAATACTAATTGATACTTAATTGAGGAAATTGCACAATTAAGCTTTAATTTTTGAAGCTAAAAAAGACAACAGCAAAGCTAAGCATATCAATGCCTGTGGATAACTTATGAATTTTGAAAATTTAATACAAACATAGTTTATAAAATAATTTTTGTCTGTTTTTATATGCTCGTTTAAGCGTAGGCTGTTTATTAAGCTACTTTTGGCAATGATTTAGTAACATTAACAGAAATAGTACCTGCAACAAGTGTAATACAGTTTAATAAAGCAAAGGTTTTAGCTTTCTTGATACCTGCTGAGCGTATATTGTCAGTATTTAAATATTCTTTTAATCTGCTGTTACATCTCTCAATAGAAGTTCTAAGGTTATATATTTCCTGCCACTCATCAGAACTTCTTATTGGAAAGCTAAAATACCTGTTGTTTTTCTTGTAATTGATTTTAAGGCAATACCCATAGTTTGAACTGCTGCACCAAGAAGAACCATGAGGACAATCTGCCTTTCCTAATACATGTGGGCATCTGAATTTTAGATAA
>NZ_BBKT01000015.1 GCF_000747665.1 Thermoanaerobacterium saccharolyticum
AACCTTCTTGGCCCCTTGTCCATTCAGTGCTCTACCTCCATATTTCCTTCCCCCTGAGGCTAGCCCTAAAGCTATTTCGGGGAGAACCAGCTATCTCCGAGCTCGATTGGAATTTCTCCGCTACCCACAATTCATCCCATGACTTTTCAACGTCAACGTGGTTCGGGCCTCCACCAGATCTTACTCCGGCTTCACCCTGATCATGGGTAGGTCGCACGGTTTCGGGTCTATGATATGCAACTTTCGCCCTTTTAAGACTCGCTTTCGCTTCGGCTCCGCTTTCGCTTAACCTCGCTGCATATCTATAACTCGCCGGTCCGTTCTACAAAAAGTACGTGGTCGTCCGGCTCTCAACTGGACACGCTAGTTCTTTTTTTCTTCTCTCTAACATGTTCAGTTGAGTGCCGGACTTCCACTGCTTGTGGACATATGGTTTCAGGTTCTCTTTCACTCCCCTCCCGGGGTTCTTTTCACCTTTCCCTCACGGTACTATGCGCTATCGGTCACTTAGGAGTATTTAGCCTTGGGAAATGGTCCTCCCGTCTTCCCACCGGGTTGCCTATCCTGTGGTACTCTGGATCCCACTCGGTATGCTAAGCTTTCGCCTACAGGGCTTTCACCTTCTTTGGCCTGCCTTCCCAGGTCTGTTCGGCTTCGCTTTATATACCTTATCGTGGTCCTAAACCCCCGGCACTCAATTAGAACTGCTATTTTTCTATTTTTGGTTTTTTAACAATTCTAATTGAGTGCCGGGTTTGGGCTCCTTCCTTTTCGCTCGCCACTACTCAGGAAATCGATTTTTTCTTTCCTTTCCTCGCGCTACTTAGATGTTTCAGTTCACGCGGTTTCCCCTCCTCATGGCTATGTGTTCACCATGGGATGCTTAAGTATTACCTTAAGCGGGTTTCCCCATTCGGATATCTCCGGATCTACGTCTGCTTGCGACTCCCCGGAGCGTTTCGCCGCTTGCTGCGTCCTTCTTCGGCTCTAAGTGCCTGGGCATCCACCATACGCCCTTTGTAACTTGACCCTCTTTTGGTTTATTGTAACTCGTTTTTCTCGTTACCCTTTTTTCAGCATTGTGCAGTTTTCAAGGTTCACTTTTCTGAGGGATTTAAACCCTCAAAACTGAACAGTGAGATATCGTATTTATTTTATCGCTCACACAGGCTTCGCGTTCTATGTGTCTTCGATTCTTTCAGCTCGTTTCGCTAACGGCACTTAACGACGTCCTGTCGTAGTGCCTCTCGCGTGGTCCTTCACGCTCGCACGCTTCACTCGCTTCATTCATCGGACACATTTTCGAACTCTTCGCTATGTGTTCGCTCTTAAAATAAATACTCTTTTTTCCTTATTGTAAGGATTGCTCCTTAGAAAGGAGGTGATCCAGCCGCACCTTCCGATACGGCTACCTTGTTACGACTTCACCCCAATCATTTACCCCACCTTCGGCAGCTCCTTCCCGGCACTCAAGTAGATACGGATTTTTTCTTTTCTTCTCTATAATTCCATATCCACTTGAGTGCCGGGTTAGGTCACTGACTTCGGGTGTTGTAAACTCTCGTGGTGTGACGGGCGGTGTGTACAAGGCCCGGGAACGTATTCACCGCGGCATGCTGATCCGCGATTACTAGCAACTCCGTCTTCATGCAGGCGGGTTGCAGCCTGCAATCTGAACTGGGACCTGTTTTCTGGGATTCGCTCCGGATCGCTCCTTCGCTGCCCTCTGTTCAGGCCATTGTAGCACGTGTGTAGCCCAGGGCATAAAGGGCATGATGATTTGACGTCATCCCCGCCTTCCTCCGTGTTATCCACGGCAGTCTCGGTAGAGTCCCCGTCTTTCTCGCTGGTAACTACCAACAGGGGTTGCGCTCGTTGCGGGACTTAACCCAACATCTCACGACACGAGCTGACGACAACCATGCACCACCTGTCTCACAGCTCCTCTTTCGAGGCACTCCGGTATTTCTACCAGATTCTGTGGATGTCAAGCCCTGGTAAGGTTCTTCGCGTTGCTTCGAATTAAACCACATGCTCCGCTGCTTGTGCGGGCCCCCGTCAATTCCTTTGAGTTTCAACCTTGCGGCCGTACTCCCCAGGCGGGATACTTATTGCGTTAACTCCGGCACGGATTATACTAACCCACACCTAGTATCCATCGTTTACGGCGTGGACTACCAGGGTATCTAATCCTGTTTGCTCCCCACGCTTTCGCACCTCAGCGTCAGTTCAAGTCCAGAGAGCCGCTTTCGCCACTGGTATTCTTCCTGATCTCTACGCATTTCACCGCTACACCAGGAATTCCACTCTCCTCTCCTTGACTCAAGCTATATAGTTTCAGATGCACACCCTCGGTTGAGCCCAGGTTTTTCACATCTGACTTTTACAGCCGCCTACGTGCTCTTTACGCCCAGTAATTCCGGACAACGCTCGCCCCCTACGTATTACCGCGGCTGCTGGCACGTAGTTAGCCGGGGCTTTCGTATGGTACCGTCATTATCTTCCCATACTATTGAGCTTTACGACCCGAAGGCCTTCTTCGCTCACGCGGCGTCGCTGTGTCAGGGTTTCCCCCATTGCACAATATTCCCCACTGCTGCCTCCCGTAGGAGTCTGGACCGTGTCTCAGTTCCAGTGTGGCCGTTCACCCTCTCAGGCCGGCTACCCATCGTCGCCTTGGTGGGCTTTTACCCCGCCAACTAGCTAATGGGACGCGGACTCCTCCTATAGCGGATTCCCTCCTTTCTTCGAAAAGCGATGCCGCTTCTCGACATTATCCGGTATTAGCACCACTTTCGCAGTGTTATCCCAGTCTACAGGGTAGATTGTCCACGCGTTACTCACCCGTCCGCCGCTAAGTTCGTACCGTAGTACTCCCTTCGCTCGACTTGCATGTGTTAGGCACGCCGCCAGCGTTCGTCCTGAGCCAGGATCAAACTCTCATGTTTATATCCTTTGCTCGCATATCTCACTGTTCGGTTTTCAAGGTTCTCTTCCCTCGCCGCTTATCGCGACATCGTCTATATTACCACATTATCTTCTCTCTGTCAACTGCTTTTTCTTTGCTTTTTTCTGGTGTATCCTTTCGCTCCTCATCGAAGCGACGTATGTTAATATACCACTTCTGAAAAAATACATCAACATTAAAATAAGTCTATATAATTCAAAATAAACGAGATAATGCAGAAATTACCGCAATTTTCTCGTTTATTCTCCTTTTTACGACTTAAAGTTTTATCAAAGAACCATCATTTTTCGCAGATTCTATTATTTTATCTATCACCAACTGGCTTTTATAAGCTTCATCAAAAGTGGGTGTTTCTTTATGTACTATTTTCCCATCTACAATGTTTAAGAAAAAATTCATAAGACTTGCTAAATGCATGTCTACCATAGATCCCAATGAATACTTAGGATCTGGATATATAGTTTCTAAGTATTTTGAAAATATGCTTTTGTTTTTATAAGTGCCAATCGTATATTGATTTTCATTTTTTATATATAGATGAGCGTATCTGGGCTCCTTTGTGGATATTTTTATTGAGCCTTTTGTACCGTATATTAAAAATTGTGTTTCTTCCTCAATCTCTGCAGATATCCTCGATGTCTCAACAGTACCCCAAGCACCACTTTTCATGGTTATTCGCGCTTCTGTCCAATCATCTACATCTACTTCTTCGTATTCATCTGCAATCCTTGATACAGGCCTTTGTTTAAAATACGTCTTTGAGTTTGCTTGAACTTCACTTACTTCTCCTAACATAAATCGAACAGCATCAATAAGATGTATACCCAGATCTATTATCGAACCGCCACCAGATGTGTCAAAGCGCATTTTCCACGACATAGGTCTTTTTGGATTCAAATATCCGGAGTGCAACATTAAAGCTTTAAAATTAAGCACAGCTCCTATTTCACCATTTTTAATCATATCCCTCGCTTGGTTTATCGCAGGCATAAATCTGTACATCAAAGCCGCTTGATTTATTATATTTTTATCATTTGCCATTCTTGCCAGCTCTAACGCTTCTTCCCCATTTAATCCAATGGGTTTCTCAAGGTACACATTCAAATTTCTTTTCATTGCTTCGATGGCTTGTACTTTATGTAAGAAATTGGGAGTACATATATCAATAGCATTTAAGTTCTTATCTTCCAACAATTCGTCAACGGTTCTTACACCGCCTTCAAAAAAGTATGGTATATCGTTTATGTCATTTTTACATACTGAACCAAATCTGATTTTAAATGGTAGGTCTTTAAAAATCAAAGGCATCGCAAAACATGCGGTAGCATGAATAGTCCCAATGTATCCCAAGCCCACAAATCCTAACTTTATCTCTTTTGGCATAGCAAACACCCTTTCGTTAAAAATTACCATATTATCTATTATAAATTATACTACATACTCGCATGATTATGAAATTCACCAAAAAAATCAAAAAACGGAGGCAATTGCTCCGCATTAAAAATATTTAGTTTATTAAATCAACAGTGTAACTTAGATTATTATCATTAACACCAATTTTAACTATTGATGGATCTATTTCATTTCCAATAGAAAAACCTAAGTATGTATTTATATCTACTATCGGCGAAAAAGCATACAGTGTCTTTTTTGATTTTCCACTTTCTTCATCGACAATAAAAATATCACCTGTGTCATTCCTTTTTACAAAATAATAGGACTTTTTCCCAAAGATGTCTTTTGATATGTTTATTACATTTCCATTAATCTTGTAAAACTTTTTCTCGCTGATATTGTATATGATGCTATTATTCTCCTCTGCATCTTTTAAAAGTATGTTACCATCTTTATACATTGCACTTCCTATTTTAAATCCAACGTCATAATTATTTAAGCTTTTACCCGTTAGCACATCTCTTAAAGTAAATGTCCTATCGTCGTAAGTGAACAAATTGTCATAATCTATGCATATCAAATTGCCAGACGATATTTTGCTGTCATCTTTAAATATTCCATTGCCATCATAAAACACCTTTCCCATATCATCAATGCATACATTATTAACATCAAATGGAAGGTCTTTGTCATATATTTTAAAATTGTCTAAATCTACAATATACGCTTTTGATGGTTTATCATCATCTAACAAAACTAAGTATTTTTCTAGAGGCGACCAATTGACATTTACTTTATCAATATCTCCAGAATATATCTGGTATAATTTTCCTGTATTGACGTTTATCAAATACATTTCATCATCCGACAAGCTATTACCTCCTACCGCAAAATTTCCATAAGGGCTAAATATAAATTTTGTCGATTTATTGCCTTGGAAATACTTTAAATTGATTTTTTCTGCATCTATTACCTTGTAAAACTTTTTATTTCTAAATAGCACCAAAGCTTTTCCATCGTATATGAGAAGCTTGTCGTAATTTGCAAATACAATTTTTTTATAAGCATTGTCATTTGCATTTGAGTAAGTAAAATTGTACTGAGGAAGATTGACATAAGGAAGTCCGTCGTATAATTTTTTGTAATCTACTTCCATCTTATTAACTGCTTTGCTCTTTACTGTGTTGGATGTTTTAACGCTATTTTCAACAGGTTTTGCTTTCCCACATGACGCAAGAATTATAGATAACAAAATAACTAACACAGCTATTTTTCTCATCATTGAACAACCTTTCGTCTTTTTATTAAATTATATGCCAAATTGAATCCATTTTATACCATCTGCAATGCACTTGTACAAAATATGGAATAAAATCATTTTCAATATTGATTTTGGCCATTCCCAACTGATATAATATAGCTATAGATAAAAAAAAGAAAGGGTTGAGAAACATGGAAAAATGGGAATGCACAGTTTGCGGGTACATATATGATCCAGAAGTTGGCGACCCAACGCAAAATATACCACCAGGAACTAAGTTTGAAGATTTGCCAGATGATTGGGTATGCCCTGATTGTGGGGTAGGAAAGGATCAGTTTGAGAAGCTATGAAAATAAGGAGCATAGGCTCCTTATTTTTTGGTAACGTATAGTATGTCGTTTGTCTCATAAACTGCAAGAAAAACATCTTTAAAATCTGTTATGTTGTAAGCGTGCAAATTTTCCATAAGCCATTTCTCGTCTTTTCCAATCATCTCTAAATTTTTGTGTAGCACTATCCCATCTTCAATGACAGCTATAGGAGCATGTATAGGAGCTTTCCTTATGTCCAAATCCTTCAATGTCACACTTTGACTATCTGCGTTTTTTATTATGCTTATTTTCCCATTGCTTTCTAAATATGCCGCATGAACATCTCTCACGCTTAAAACGTTGTGGAGTCTAAGCTCTGTCATCAGCAAATCTAAGTCTATTTTAGCCTTTTTTAACCCACTCTTTATGATTTCGCCTTCATATATAAGCGGTATGACATCCAAATCAACCATTTTCCTTAATTTAGCATATTTTATCGTCAAAAAATTAAACAGAATGTATAAAATAGCAAATGTTACACTTGTAATCACAGGACCTCTCAAACCTAAATTGCTGTCAGAAAGTTGATGAGCAATGATGTTTCCAAAAGCTATAGATATGATAAAATCACTCATCTTCATATTAGAGAGAGTCCTCTGCCCCATGATTCTTAAAAGAAATAAAAGTAAAACGTACGCAGTGACAGCTCTTAAAACCCATGAGGTCAATGTAAGGTCGTCGTATCCTTCCCAAAACTTTTGCATTATATCACCTCATGGTTATTGTTCCACTTAACACATCTTATAAATCATAACTTATATCAAGTGCTTTTACCGAATGCGTTATTGCGCCAACTGATATAATATCAACACCTGTTTTAGCCACTTGCAATATATTGTCTTCATTGATATTTCCAGATGCCTCTAATATTGCTTTTCCATTGGTTATTTCAACAGCTTCCTTCATCATGCCAATAGTCATATTATCAAGCATTATAATATCTGCTCCATATTTCAATGCTTCTTTTAGCTCGTGTATCGTCTCCACTTCTATTTCTATCTTTTGGGTATGTGAAACACTGTTTTTGATCATAGTCAGTGCGTTTTTAATTCCTCCAGCCGCTTTTATATGATTATCTTTTATCAAAACCCCATCGGATAGATTGTACCTATGGTTAATACCACCGCCTACCAAACTGCGTATTTATCAAAATACCTTAATCCAGGCATCGTCTTCCGCGTATCTGTCAATTGAGCCTTAGTCTCACTTATCATGTTCTTAAGCACCCTGACGTATGTGGCTATTCCTGACATCCTCTGCATAAGGTTTAGTGCAACTCGTTCCGCCTTAAGGCAAGAATTCAGTTCACCATAAGTTTCTAATATCAGATCTCCTTTTTTTACAGCATCACCATCTTTAAAATACTTTACATACTGGATATCTTTATCAAATGTATTAAAAACCATCAAAAAAACATCTATGCCAGCTATTATTCCATCAGCCTTTGCGTATAAATATCCTTTAGCTTTTGCACCTTTAGGTATAAGCAAATCTGTGGTAATATCACCCCATGTTAAATCTTCTAAAATATAGTTATCTATCAATTTTTGTGCTATAATCCTGTCCATCAAAATAAATTTCATCTCCTCTTATCAATATGTGTTTTCTGTACATTTCATTTTCTTCCGGGTAATCAGTTCTAAAATGACTTCCTCGGCTTTCCTTTCTTAAAAGAGCAGACATCGTCATATACTTGCTTACAATGTATAAACTTAAAAGTTCGTTTTTCGCCCTATCATCTGCATTTATATAAAGTATATTTTCATGAAGCTTTAGCCAATTAAGCATTGTTTTTAAACTGTTTTCGCTCCTTATGATGCCAACATTCTTCTCCATTAGATAGCGCAATTCGTGCTTCAATCCATCTATATCTATTTCCACATCAATTTTGTCGTTATTGTGAAAATGAGAAGGAACAATCTTATTGTTTAAATATTTTTTGGAATCGCTAATAGCCCTCGTAGAAAAAACTAAACCTTCCAATAATGAATTGCTGGCAAGCCTATTGGCTCCTTGTACGCCAGTACAAGCGCATTCTCCACAAGCGTAAAGCCCTTTTATAGTAGTTTCCCCGTTTAGATCTGTAGCGATTCCACCCATGTAATAATGTGCAGCAGGTGATACAGGTATATAATCTTTTTCAATGTCAATACCCATTTTTTCAATTTTTTCGAATATAGATGGAAAACGTTGCTTAAATAAACTCTTATCAATATTGGAAACATCTAAGTATACATAATCTATTTTGCTTTTGCTTATTTCGCTTAAAATTGCTCTTGATACTACATCCCGTGGCGCAAGTTCATTTAACTTATGATAAAATGGCATAAATCTTACACCTTTTTCGTTTCTAAGTATGCCACCTTCACCTCTTATAGCTTCAGTAATTAGAAATCTCTCCCCATCCTTGCCATGTAATGCAGTTGGATGAAACTGCATGAATTCCATGTCCTTCAAAACTGCTCCTTGTCGTGCCGCAAGTGAAATGCCATCACCTGTTGATGTATCAGGATTTGTCGTGTTTAAGAAAAGATTTCCGGCACCACCTGTAGCCAGTATCACCACTTTTGCCCATACGATAAAAATTTGATTTAAAATCAGGTTCTTTGCTAAAATACCTTTCACCATATTATCTTCCACAAGCAAATCAAGAACTAAAGTATCTTCAAAAATTTTAACACCATCTAAAACAGATATAAGTCCATTTATTATTTCCTTACCAGTGTAATCTCCCGCATGTATTATCCTATTTGCAGAATGCGCCCCTTCCCTACCAAGCTCAAGCTGGCCATCCTTTTTGTCAAAGTTAATACCCAAATCAATAAGGCGCTTAATATTTGATGGCGCCTCTTTGACTAAGACTTCCACAGCTTCTCTGTCACATAGTCCTGCACCAGCATAAATAGTATCTTCTATGTGAGACTGAAAGCTATCTATTTGAGATATTACACAAGCTATACCGCCTTGTGCTAATGACGAGTTCGAACGAAAAAGTCTATCTTTTGTCAACAAAAAAACTTCTCCATAGCTCTTTGCCAAATATGATGCATTAAGGCCAGCTATGCCACTGCCAACTATTACATAATCACTCATGTAACTTTCTACTTCATTAGAATCAAAATTTACACTGTAGCTCATTTTACATCTAACATCCTTTTAATTGGAATAATAGCTTTTCGTCTAATATCATCAGGAACTTTTACTTCTGGCCGCAAATTTTCGAGGCTTTCTAACACATCTTCAATCTTCGTCTTCTTCATGTTGGGACATACCAGCTTATTAGAAGGAAGTATAAATTTTTTATCAGGGTATTTCTTCTGCAATTGATGTAGTATGCCATCTTCTGTGCATATTATAAATTCACGGGCATTGCTTTCTTTTACAAATTTTATCATGCCAGAAGTAGAGAAAACTCCATCTGCAATATCTAAAACATCTTCTCTGCATTCCGGATGAGCCAAAATCACTGCTTCAGGATATCTTTCTTTTGTCAATTCGACTTCAAGTCTTGACAACTTATTGTGAGTATTGCAGTATCCTTGCCAAATTATCATATTTCTTCCTGTCATCTTTTCCACGTAACGTCCCAAATTTTTGTCTGGGACAAAAATAACTTCTTTCTCCTTCGGTATTGTATTTACTACTTTTACAGCATTGGCAGACGTACAGCATATGTCGCTTAACGCTTTTACTTCTGCTGTAGTGTTAACATAGCTTACCACATAAGCGTCTGGATGCTGTTCTTTTAGCTTTAAAAGTCCATCATAGTCAGCCATTTCAGCCATAGGACAGCCTGCACCTATATTTGGAAGAAGCACCATCTTATCAGGTGACAGTATACTGGCAGTTTCAGCCATAAAGTGAACACCGCAAAATACGACTACATTTGCATCTGTCTCTGCTGCTTTCCTGGATAATTCCAGTGAATCTCCAATAAAATCAGCAATATCTTGAATCTCAGGTCTTTGATAAAAGTGACTTAATATAACTGCATTTCGCTCTTTCTTAAGCTTGTCTATTTTATTTAAAATATCTTTATCCATTTGTATTTCCCCTTTTGTAAATTTAATAATATTTTAGCACTTGTATAGTTTATTGTCTATAATGCTGTATATACATCGAAGTATGATTTCTTTTATTTGATACTAATATTGTCTTATAAAAGAGCTTTTTATATGCTTTGTGAAAATTTTATTATCTTTTATCATTGCTGCCATGATTTTGTATGATAGAAAAATAGTAATATAATATTGTTGTGATAAAAATAAATGGAGGGATTTCAATGAATGTTATCGAATTAGCAGCAGAACTCATGGCTTTGTCTGCAAGAACAGCACCGAAAGCGTCTGGGCAGGACTTTATAGAGACAAAAGTCATAACCGGAGATGACTTGAAAAGGCTTAATGAAGATATGGTTAAATACGGAGTAGAATCTGGAAAGAAAAATTTTGATAGGGACGGCAAAAATGTCGAAAGATCCGCGGCTGTACTGCTTGTTTCTCTTAACAAACCAAAAAAAGCTGGTCTAAACTGCGGAGCTTGCGGATACAACAAGTGTGATGAGTTGCCAGATTTCAAAAAGGGAACAGAATTTGACGGTCCTATGTGCGCTTGGAGGCTTATTGATTTGGGCATTGCAATAGGATCTGCAGTAAAGACTGCCAGCATGCTAAATGTAGATAATCGAATAATGTACAGGATCGGCATAAGCGCAAAAAGATTAAATCTTATAGATGGTGAAATCGTAGTAGGCATACCATTGTCAGCTACAGGGAAAAACATATACTTTGATAGATAAAAAGGGCATGGCAATAACCATGTCCCTTTTTACATGTTTCTAAATCCTTCACCTAAAACTTCATGAGCTGTAGACAAAATCACAAAAGCTTTTGGGTCTATTTTTTTGACGACATTTCTTAATGTGGTTACTTCACTTCTATTTACAACCACCAGCAAAACGTTTTTTTCCTGTTTAGAATATCCTCCAACACCTTTTAGCTCTGTAACACCCCTATCCATGTCGTACAGGATGGAATGGCTTATTTCATCGTACTTATCAGAAATAATTATAGCGATTCTTTCGTAATCAGTTCCTTCTTGAATGACATCTATTACCTTTATCGCAATAAATTCTGTCGCCAGTGCATATAGAGCAAGCTCTGGACTAAACTCGATTCCCGCCAATGCAATTATTATAAAATCTATTATGAGCAAAATCCTGCCAACGGTCAAAAAAGGTATGTACTTGTGAAGCGTCATTGCCGCAAGGTCAGTACCGCCTGTCGTAGCCCCGTACTTAATAACAATTCCAAGACCTAAGCCCATTATAAGCCCACCATAAACAGCCGCCAACATCGGGTTATGCGTCATAGGCTTTAAAAACGATAGTGCATCAATTGAAACGCCAAGAAGCAGTGTAGAGTACAGAGTCTTAGCTCCAAAGACCGAACCCAAAACTTTGATTGATATTAAAAATAGCGGGATATTTATAAGAAGCGTGACAGCTCCAACAGGCCACTTGAAAATATAATTTAAAACGATGGCAAGTCCGCTTACACCACCAGGAGCAATTTGGTTAGGTATCAAGAACAAGTCAAGTGATAAAGTAAGCAACAGTGTCCCTATTGTGATCCAAATAAAATCCATTACGATCTTTTTTACCTTTTCGCTCATAAGAATGTGTCCTTTCTTATTCATTACTTTGGTTTTTTGGAAAGCAACACTTTAACTGCGAATTTAGGCAATGCCATCATTCGCTTATATCTCCACGGTTCTTTCAAAAGGCGATAAAACCACTCTAATCCCAACTTCCTGTAAATCTCTGGCGCGCGAGTAACTTTCCCTGCTATTACGTCAAAACTTCCACCAACGCCAATTGCCACTTTTGCTTTTAATTTATTTCTATTCTCATATATCCATTTCTCTTGCTTTGGTGCTCCTAATGCAACAAATAATAAATCTGTATTTTTCTCATTTATATCATTTATGATTTCAGCTTCATCGTATTTACTAAAATATCCATCGTGAAACCCAACTATGTCGATTCCGCTGTATTGCCTTTTTAAATTAAGATATGCACCTTTCACCACATCAGATTTAGCACCTAAAAGATATATTTTATACTTTTTTGCAGATGCAACTTTGATAAGCTCCATCATCAAGTCAAATCCCGCAACTCGCTCAGGCAGCTCTTCCTTGTAGATCTTTGATGCAAAAATAACACCACTGCCATCAGGAACATTTAAGTCTGTCTTATTTAAAATATCTTTATACTCAGGATCTTTCTGTGCCATCATCACAATCTCAGCATTTGGAGTGGCAACCATGTGAAGTTTATCTTCAGATAAAAATTTTTCTACAGTATCAACAGCTTGTTTCATATTGACTTTATCAATTGGCACATCAAAAATCACAAACCTTCCAGCCATCTTTACACCCCGTTACTATTGTTTTTTAAATACACGAAGTTGTTTTTAGACAATTCTCTTAATGCTTCAAGATGAATTTTTAAATTCTCTACAAACTCATCTTTATTGTTTAAGATATATTCAGCATATTTGACTATTTCATCTGAAGAAAACCTATCTACCTTAAAAATCTTTGAATCGACTGAATTCAAAAACCCATCAATTTTTGGATCGTAAGATATACCTATAAATGGGACTAATGCCACCAAAGCAAATATCAGTGAATGAAGTCTTACTCCAATAAGCAAACTGCATTTTTTTATTATTCCCAATATCTCTTTAGGCTCGTACTTACCTCTTACAATCTTATAAGGAGATTTTAAGTAGTTAGCCACCTTTTCACTCTCTAATTCATCTTTTTTATAGTAAAAAGGCAAAAAAACAACTTCTAAGTTATACTTTGTTGATATATCATCAATAGCTTTAGCAAGCTCTACTCGCGATAATTCATTGTTTCCCCATTCTCTGGTACATACAACTATGTACCTATTCTTATCAATTCCCTCGTCTTCCAATATTTTCTCTATTCTTTCATCGCTGCAGACATTTAAGTTAACGACAGGATCAGCAGCGAGAATAGCATTTTTCTCTATATTAAGTTCTTTTAAAATAGAGAGCGAATCCTTGTCTCTTACTGTAATCATGTCTACCCTTTTTAATAAAAAATTAGCCAAAATTTTATTGTATCTGTGTTGTATAGGCCCTATTCCTTGTCCTACAATATACACTTTTTTCCTCAGCAAAATACCTAAAAAGATTATTGATAGATAGTACCATAAGCTTTTGCTGCTTGTGATATCTTGTATTAAGCTTCCACCACCGCTTATAATGACATCAGAATCCTTTATCCCGTTAAAAATGTCTTTAAGTGAATTTCGATTTATAGATTTTACACCGTACTTAGATGAAGTAACATAAGGTGCATTTGAAAGCACCGTGATGTCATCTGCACCCCTTTCTTTAAGTCCGGCGACGATGCATTCTAAGACAGCATCATCGCCAGTGTTTTCAAAGCCATAATACCCCGATATCAAAATTTTCATTATTTTTACCTCCATGGCTTAATAAAAGTAAGTAAAATTAATTGCGAACATTCTTCATCTTTATATATCTCATAAAAATATCAACAACTTTTAATGCAACTAATCCTATTACAAGCCCAAACACCCAGCTTATCACAGTACGCTCCAACGCAATTTTAAGCACACTTTCAACGTGACTCATAGTATTAGGCATAGACAGTATTCCGATAGACGCCAGTATTCCAAGTATAAAATTCATTGATTTTGATTTCTTTTTAGCAGCATATATGCTTAATATTAAAGCAGGATACCCCACTAAAAATTCCTTCGTCCTTGGCCTTGCTACAAGGTAATGTTCAAGCAAGCTTCTAAACTTAAGTTCTATCGATGTTGGCTTTATGACTGGTGAATTGCCTGTTCTCGAAATATACACAATTCCTACAAAACCAGCTATCAAAACAGCCAATACATGCCATATCTTAATTTCTGTATTTAGTATCTTGATGGAAGCATCAGCCAATTTCTTAAATGTATTTATATTCCACACTTTATAGCAATAATACGCTATATATACGATTACCGGTACCGTAAATGACAGTTTTACGCCTCTAAAGTAATCCAACTTCAACATGTATTTGCTGTCTGCCATAATCGCTGCAATTATCAGCCCACCAGCTAAAGATATTAAAACTGTCTTAAAGAAAATGTAAAGTGATTCTCTCACATAATGACCATCTTCTCCACTCTCGATAATTTTTTTGCTGCTATCGATAAAATACCCTATAGCCAATGATGGATATATTATAGATGACAATAAAGCTACTGATTTAACGCCAAGGTCATTGTACTTTGTTAAAATCAAAAGTGCCGATATGACAATGCCTAAAATCGTAAGTATTAAAGAGTACCTGTCTTTAAGCCCAAAAAGCATTAAAAGAAGAATTCCGCCTGCAACAACGCCTAAGGAAATCAACAATTCCATTATCTTTGATTGATGAACCGGACTTAAAGGTTTGACTACACCTAAATTAAGTCCTGCATAACTTGCAAGGTCATTTATCTCTTTCAACATTGATATGTTCTGCTTCAAATTGTAATTTTGAGACTTAGTCGTATCGACTTTTGCCCTAATGTATATAATTCGCACATCTCTCTCTATGATAGATCTGTACCATCTGTCAACTATTCCACTTGTATCGTACTTAGCTGTCTCAGCTTCAGAAAGACCGTAAACTTTAGCTCCATTATAACCATCAAATTTCGTGAATTTTTCTGTTCCATCTTGCAAGCTTTTGCCCATAGGTGTATCAATAATTCCGATGGCGATTCCGTTCTTTTTAAATAAAGATGCCGCATACGATATTTTATCAGGGTTTCCCAATACATCATTTCCGCCAAACACTACTGTCTTCACGTCATAATGTTTTAAAAGCTCTACGTAGTTTTGTATGTCTTTGTCTTTTATACCATTGTAGTTTTCAACCCTTGGTATTATATCAAGACCCAATGATTTTACCATGTCTAAATCATTTTTGTCAAAACCTAAGCCTTGGTCAGCAAATGTGTTCATGTCTTCGTTTAAAATAAATGCATAGTCATCTCCATTTTTTAAAATGGTCAGCTTGTCAGAAGGCATCCTTTTAGTCAAAGATGACTTCAAGAAATCATAAGTTGAAACATCGTCTGTAGTTACAACGATATAATCCTTCTCGATCTTTTTTTGGCTGTCACTTAAACTTTTAAGGTATGATGTCAATGCAGAATTGCCAGTAGTATTCTTGAGGTTATAAATATTTTCCACATCCGACATCTTGTAAAGCGCTATTTTGCCGATTTCCTGAAGCCTGTTTAGCGTTACTTCAGGCACTGCCACTCCTTTTAAGCCGTTCTCTTTAAATGTTGTCAGCACGTCCTGTATGCTCATTCCCGTATTCTCAGCCAAATTTTCAAAGTTATAAAGATCAGCCACGGTTTCCACCGTGTTGTACTTATTTTCAACACCAATTCTGGATACATCTACAATTGCAGATACTGCTAATGATAGTGCTACAAAAAATACGAGTATTTTTTTTAGACTCAAAGAATATCTCTCCTTCATTATTTTAGTATTATATCACTTGAATTATATCACTTTAATATAACCTTGAGCAATACCATATTTTAGAAAAAAAATAAAGCGCTTTAAAGCGCATTTTAATTTTTTGTGTATTTTCCCATTACCACGATTATAGTATCAGCTTTCGCTTTTATTCCTCTGCCATCTGACCGTGGGAAAAGCAACAGATGATTTGCTGGTATCAATGCATTGTTTTTTAAATCTTTCCCACCTGTCAAATCCGATACGCCATCAGTGCTTGTGACAATCGTTGATGTATTGTCAGTTCTGACTATAGCCTCAGATCCTTGATAAAGTGTAATGCTTTCACCCGGCTTTAACTCGACTATATCGTAATTGCTGCTGCTTACTGCACCTACTTTGCTATCTATGTAATTCTTTAAATCATCGTACTTGCTATCTACATAGCTTTTTGTAACTATCGGATCCTGTTGACTGCCGGGATCTTGAGTCGAATCAGCGTACACAATTCCAATTACAGCTAACATCACAACAAATACCAATATCAATCCATAAATCTTCTTCACAAGCTAAGCCCCCTCTTTAGTTCTATTTTATACAAAAAATTTGCCTATTTCAACAAAAATCTCTTTAAATCTTGAAAAACGCCATAAAAATAAAAGGACATTTTTCTAAGCTGTCCCTAAAAATCTATCAACCCAAGGCTTATCTGCAATGCCTCATTTACTTTTTCCATCATCTCTTGGTCAAAATGACCTATCTTTTCCCTTAGACGCTTTTTGTCTATAGTCCTTATTTGTTCTAATAGAATAACTGAATCCTTATTAAGACCATATTCTGTCCCATTTATCTCAACATGTGTCGGCAATTTAGCTTTGTTTATCTGAGATGTTATTGCTGACACAATAACCGTAGGGCTGTACTTATTGCCGATATCGTTCTGTATCACGAGTACGGGCCTAACACCACCCTGTTCTGAGCCTATGACAGGGCTTAAATCAGCATATAAAATATCTCCGCGCTTTACAATCATATCAATCACACTTTTTCAATTTCTTTTCGTATCCGTTAAAGCATTCGTTGTCAGCGGTTAGGCCCAATTCCGCAAGTTCTGCATTTATAGCCGCCATCTCAAGGTACCCTTTTTTCATGCTCTCCCTTATTTTCATCTTCTTTCTCTCTTTAATGTACAATTTCATGGCTTCTCTTATAAATTCACTGCGGTTTCTATTTTCCATAGCTGCAAGTACATCAACTTCTTCCAGTAAGCTTTCCGGCAAACTGACGAGTATTCTTTTTGTCTCGCCCACAATTATGACCTCCTAACACACTTATATAATTTATTATATACTGCTATATATATTAATGTCAATCTTTATTATTTTTATACATAATATTTAACATTTTAAATAATTTTCTACTTTTGTTATCTCTCCATTAAATATATATATTCTTGGTACCCGTCTGGATATTCCACAATATACTTCATAAGAAATAGTTTTTAATTTCTTTGCAATTTCATCAGCACTTATGAATTTGCCATCTGCTTCTCCCATAATAGTGGCTGTATCACCTTCTTTAACATCTTCAATCGGCGTCACATCAATCATGCATTGATCCATGCATATTTTGCCAACTATAGGAGCGTATTTGCCATTTATTATGACATTGTGATTATTTGATAAAAGCCTGTTTAATCCATCTGCATATCCTATAGGCAAAGTGGCTATGCGACTTTTTCTGTTTGTCCTATATGTCCTGTTGTAGCTTATATATTCTCCTTTCTCTACATCTTTAACATAAACGACTTTCGACCTTAAAGATATGGTTGGCCTTAAATCGATTTTCTTATTGACTTCATCTGAAGGAAAACTGCCGTAAAGTATAATCCCCGGTCTTACCATGTCAAGGTGTGTCTCAGGCATGTCTAATATTGCAGCACTGTTTGCTATATGCCTAATAGGAATGTATATACCAGACTTTTTAAGCCTTTCTATAAGGCTTAAAAAAATCTTAAGCTGCCTTACCGTGTACTCCTTGTCTTTTTCGTCTGAGGACGAAAAATGGCTAAATATGCCTTCAATGTTGATTCCAGAAAGAGATGACATGGATAAAATTTCTTCATAAGCTTTATTCATGTCATTGTAGCCAATGCGTCCCATTCCCGTGTCTATCTTAACATGAATCTTAGCATCCTTGCCAAGTTTTTGGGCTACCTTTGCTACTTCTTTTACATAACTTAGCTCAAATGCTGTCTGCGTAATATCGTACTTTATGAACACATCAGCAAATTTTGCAGGAGTATATCCTAAAACGAGTATTGGCTTTGATATGCCTTGCTCTCTTAATTCCAAAGCCTCATCAATTGTCGCAACAGCCAGATAATCCACGCCGCAATTTATCAATTCCTTTGACACTTCATACGAACCGTGCCCATACGCATTTGCCTTGACTACAGCCATTATACCGGCATTTTTATCAGTGATCTTTCTTATCTCCTTGTAATTGTGAATTATATTATCCAAATTAACTTCCGCCCATGTTGGTCTATACAAATTAAACATAATTACCTCCAAATCATATTAAAGAATTTAAAATCATCAATGCTTCATCAGAACTGATTTTTTCATTAATCATCAAATCAACAATAAGACCACTTCTATCTAAAATATATCTATTCCCTTTTTTATAATAAGTAGTATTTCCAATGCGCTCTTTATCAAAGCCTTTTCCATCAAAATCATTAACACTTTCAACAATTTTTATTATATCATTACCGTTTAAATATGTTAAATTAATTGAATTATTATTTGACATATCTATGGTTATATTTTCAAGGGCATAACCTTTAGGCATGTATTGGGGAAATACTGGATTTATTCCTGAGTATCTATAAACATCTTTTATGTCTACAGTCATATTAATATCAGTATTCAAGTATCTGCTAAATGTAGAAATATCTTTCTCAGCGAAAAGACCATCATCTAAATCTGGATTATACACGAAATTTCTATACTTTATCTCAGCAAAAACCTTCCCATTTATGTCGTAAATCTTCATAGATACCGGTTTGTAATCTTTTTTTGAAAATTCAACTGATTCATTGTACATAAAAGTATTTCCATTTAAGATCGGAACATCGATTCGGTAAAATTCACCATCACCGCTTTCTTTTATCTCTCCGGCTTTTTTAAAATTGTCTATAAATGATGTAAAAAGGGAGTATGCAGGTATATTTTCGCTATCATCCTCTATAAATGTCTGATTTATTTTCGAAAAATACACGTAACTCCTATTACCATCGTACACGATAACTTTATCAGGTTTATTAGACTCATCGTATATTTCCATGCGGTACTTTCCATCTTTATAAAACTGCTTCATAGTGTATCTCTTTGTATTTTTATTATTATTAAGCTGAATCTCCACATCTGAAGTATATGTTTTTAAATTTTGAATCGCTTTTTTTACATTTGAAGGCACATCTAAGCGAGACTTTTTTATGCATCCTGGCAAAAAAATAGTCAATATAAGCAATAACGCAAGCAAAAGTCTCCTCAATCACATCACCTCTTCACATTTTCATTGCATAGGGAATATATTCAAGTATGTTTGTCGCAGTAAGTCCGTATTCTCCATACCTTTCTGATGCCATATCGCCTGCTTTTCCATGATAGTAAACTCCGTAAATGGCCGCTTTTACCTCCTTTAATCCCTGAACCAAAAATGACGATATCATGCCTGTCAAAACATCTCCTGAGCCTGCCGTAGCCATACCCGGATTCCCTGTACAATTAATATATATGCCTTCAGTATCGTTTCCTATTACTGTTCTTGAACCCTTGAGAACAAGTGTAGCTTTATACTTTGAAATGAACTTTTCAACAGTTTCGTATATATTATCATTTATTTCATCAGCAGAACCTCCTGATAATCGCGACATTTCACCAATATGTGGTGTTAAAATGACATCTTTCCCGATTATCATATCCACTGAATCAGATATAGCATTCAATGCATCAGCATCAAGAACTAACGGTTTTTCAAGCCTTAATATGACTTCCTTGACAAACTCTCTTACATCGCAGCTATTTGTAAGCCCAGGACCTATTGCTACAGCATCAACAGTATTCGCCAACTTTAATACTTCATCAACTGAACCTAAATAAAATGCCCCATCTTTGTCATCCAACCCATACGTTATGATTTCCCTCAAACTGCTTTGCATAATTCCTTGTATAGCCTTTGGAACAGCTAATTTTACTATGCCACATCCTGTCTTTATTGCACTCATAGCACACAAAGCTGCTGCACCAGTCATATTTTTTGAACCAGCTACAACCAAGAGTTTGCCATAATCTCCTTTATGGGTATTTCTGGCTCTTTTCGGCAGTACAACATCGTCCTGTGAAATCATATTGTACCTGCACTGAATATTGTCAACTAAATTGCGTGGTATGCCTATGTCTGCCACAATGACTTTTCCAGCGTAATCAACACCTGGATATACAGCAATTCCCTTTTTCATAAACTGCATGGTTACAGTAACATTTGCTTTTACTGCACACCCTTCTACCTTCCCATTATCACCATTTATTCCCGATGGTATATCGACAGATATGACGTATTTGCCAGATCCATTCACAATGTCAATAGCATCCTTGCTTATGCCTGACACTTCTCTGTCAAGGCCTGTTCCATACAGCGCATCTATGACCAAATCAGATTCTTTGATGTTTTTTTCAAAAAATTTTAGTTGCTCTTTCTGAAGGATTTCCGCCACGTAAATCCCCATATTGATTATTATGTCGAGGTTCTTCTTTGCATCACCAGAAATCAATCCTATATTTGATACTACAAAAACCTTCACATCAAAACCTCTGTTGAAAAGATATCTTGCAGCAACAAAGCCATCTCCGCCATTATTTCCTTTACCGCACAGAATCACCACATTATTTCTCTTGCAACTAAACAGGTATTCTGCAGCATGTTCTGCCACAGCACGACCAGCATTTTCCATAAGGCACACAGATGGTATTCCAAGAGAATTTATGGCTATAGATTCTATTTCTCTCATTTCTCCATTTGATACGATCTTCATAAATATCATCTCCGTTATCGTTCTATTAATGTTATTATAAACTTAAAGCTGCAATAAAAAAAGAAGGCTTTAAGCCCTCATATTGCAATTTTGCATTCTTTTGCGTATTCATCGTAATCGTCTATGTATTGATAGTATAAATCATCCATTATGTCTGACAAATGCAACGGTGACAAGTCATCAATGCAAAATCTCTTTGCCATATCTTCCACTTTGTCTTTGTATGGACTTACATGAACTACTACATCACCAAGCTCTTCCTTCACTATGCCATTCTCAGTTATCTGCTCCGCGATTTCGATTCCGTACGACGGCACATCAACATTTTCGCCGCCATTAAATACTTTTACTTCTGATTTTACTACAGCGTATTTCCTCACTATCGTCTTGTCACCATAGTTTATTGTCGATACATACTCGCTTACTCTTTTGTAATACATTATTTTACCCCCTTAATTCGTTCTAAGCTTTGAATTTTTATCAAAAACTTACTATTAAAGTAAAAATTCTATTATAATATTCTATTTATCCCTCAAAAATCCTTCTTTTTTTTTAGAATATTTTTTATCGACAGAAAATGATATAATATTCCATGTGTAAACATTTAACGCCATGCAAATAGCCGATTACATGGTTTTGCATCATAAAACCAGGTTTGTTTTTATTGAATAAGGACGAATTATGTCGAAAATTTTTTTTGCAAAAAAATAAAAAAAATAAAGGGATTTTGAAATCCCATCAGCAAGTTCGTAAATTATCGATAAATTGTCTGGCGGTTCTTGGTGACATGCCATTATGCCAAGAGCTCCATCTCATCGATTCTCTTATCAATGTATCTCTGTCTAAATCAATATGATATTTTTGAGCTAAAGATTCGACTATCTTTAAATATTCTTCTTTGCCAGGCGATTGAAAAGTAACAGTTATTCCGAACCTATCTGCCAATGAAAGTTTTTCTTGCTTTGTATCTAATGAATGAATTTCACTTTGCACATTATCAGTTAAATACTCTTTTATCATGTGCCTTCTATTTGAAGTAGCATATATTAAAACATTGGCAGGAAGCTTCTCTATACCGCCTTCAAGTGTTGATTTTAGAATTTTATATTCAGTTTCATTTTCTTCAAACGATAAATCATCCAAAAACAGAATAAACATAAGGCCTCTTTTGCTTATGATGCTTATAATTTTGTTTAAATCCAAAAGATCTTGGCGACTTACCTCAATAAGTCTAAGACCTCTTTTATAGTACATATTCAATACAGCCTTTACAGTTGAGGATTTGCCAGTTCCTCTATCTCCATAAAGCAAAATGTTTGAGGCTGGCAAACCTCTCAGAAACCTATCTGTGTTATCTATGACGATTCTATGCTCATCTTCATATCCTACCAAATCTTCAAATTCAATAGGATCGGGATTTTCTACACCAACAATCTTCCCATCAAGCCATCTAAATGCTCTATACACTCCATATATACCACAACCATTTTCTCTATAGTATTTTGCCACATCATCAGCATTATTCAAGTCTATCAAATATTGTCTATGCCTTTCAGATGATTCTAATAGATGTTCCCACGAAATCACATTAAATTTCAAACACTCTCTAAGGCAATCCGCAAAATCCACTTCCGAAAATCTTTTTAAATATTCAAGCTCTATTTTTGCAGCCATCTTCAATGTTTCATCAATGGAATCTTGCCCAAATTTCTCCGCTAGCATGCTAAATATATTTTCATCGATTTTTACCAATTCATCTATTTTCAATTTCCAAATCTCAGAATACACATTATTTTCCACAGCATAATTCGATAAATCCGAAAATAAATCGCTGTACAGCTCATAGACTTTGCCTTCGTCCACTTTTTCACTGACAAGTAAATTTAAAATTTTTATGGCTTTGCCTACTGTAGTATCTTTCATTATATTTTTGTATATAATGATATTCTTTAAATCTTCTGTCAACTTAGATATATGCTCTTTGGTCACAACAATTATCCCCCTTATCCTTACACTATTTTAACGTACACTTTTCTATGCCTTGGACCATCAAATTCACAGAAGTATACGCCTTGCCATGTGCCTAACTGTATATCCCCATTTTCTATCATCAAATTAATGCTTGTCCCTACCAAGACAGATTTTATGTGAGCATCTGAATTGCCTTCTAAGTGCTTAAATCTTATTTGAGGAATGATTTCATTAAGACCTCTCAATATATCCTCTTTCACATCGGGATCAGCATTTTCGTTTATCGTCACACCTGCAGTAGTGTGTGGCACATGGATGAAGCAAATGCCATCCTTTATTCCGCTCGCTTTTACGATTTTTCTCACTTCATCAGTTATATCGATAATAGTCTCTCTTGATGGCGTATCAATCTTAATAACTTCCATAGAATCACCTGCCTCCCGAATTGTTTTATAAAATTATAGCAAATTTACTGACGAAAACAAAATTCATCTTATAAACTTACAGAAATCTCCCAAAGAATATATTATAAGCCTATGCAGCGCTCGCGTACATGCAATGTACAAAAGATTTCTGTCGTATTCGGTTTTGTAATTTTCATTCGATGCATTAAAGACAAACGCAACGTCGAATTCTAAACCTTTAGCCTCATAAGGCGTAAGTATGTTTATGCCTTCTATCACTTCGTCGTCTTTTGAGTTTAAAAATTTCACATTGATAAAATTCTTCATTGTGCCGTAGACTTTATTCGCTTCATCTTTTGTCTTTGCAATGACGCCAATCGTCTTATACCCATCTGCAAAAAGTTCCGAAGCATTATTTGCTATATTTATGCATATTTCTTCAAAACTATATTTGCGGACCAATTGCGGTTTTTCACCATGCCTTTCAAACGGCATTATCTTTGGAGGATGTTTAAGCAATCCAATAGAAAATTCATTTATCTCATAAGTAGATCTGTAACTATTTTCTATGAAAAACTTTTTTATTTTCCTTTTGGCAAAAACTTCATCAATAAGATCGTAAAAAGCCTCATTTATTCCTCTGTCAAGTGTTTGGTTCACATCTCCCAATACAGTGAATTTAGCATCATAAAACATCAAATTAAATATTTTATAAAAAATCTGTGAATAGTCTTGTGCTTCATCTATCACAACGTGTTTTATTTTTTTGTGAGACTTAAATCCCTCCACCTTGTACTTCAAATATAATAACGGCCCGATATCTTCGTAATATACTTTTCCATCATCTATGTTTTTACAAGTCAATTCAGCTATCTTAAAAAAATTTTCAGATAAATCTATGTTTAGTCCGTATGAAAGCCTTTTAAACAAATCTTTATCAGAAAACAGCAATCTGTAAACATATAAGAAATTGACATCTGTGAAACTATTTAGTTGTTTTTTAATCCTCCTCATTTCTTTTATGGACAAAAGACGGCTGTATGCCTTTATCTCAAATTCATGGCCCTTACGATCTTCAACAAATCTCTCAATTTTGGAAAGCCTTCCTTTTCTAAGATAATGGATTTTATCAAATATCTTCATCTCTATTCTTTCAAGTCTTTTTTTCATTGGTCGGTTCATCTTGTCTTTTAAAAATTCATTCTTTAAATCATGCCTGCTGTACACCACTTTGCCATCGTAATACACATCTTTAAACTCTATCACATTCCTCTCATAGTATGATAAAAGTCTGTCTAAAACCGCAATAAATTCCGAAGAATTTTTAAGCCTTGCAGAATCCAACATAACTTTGTCTTCACACGACGAAAGCCTTTCTACATAATCGGACCTTTCCTCAACATGTACTACATCTCCTATGGCATTTTTCACAAAATCCTCAAAGATAATTTCATTTACATTTTCTTCACCTAATTCTGGCAGCACATTTTTTATGTATTGACTAAAAATTTTATTTGGTGAAATTATGAGTATGTCATCTTTCTTTAAATTTTTATCTCTTTCAAAATAAAGCAAATAGGCTATCCTATGCAGTGCTATGGATGTCTTCCCGCTTCCTGCAACACCTTGAACTACTAAAACATCTCCGTCTACATCTCTTATTATCTTATCTTGTTCTTTTTGAATAGTCTCAACAATTGTCCTCATCTTTGCTGTAGAATTACGCCCTAAGGCTTCTCTTAAAATTTCGTCATCTATTACTACATTGCAGTCAAAGTAATATTTTAGCTTCTTATCTTCAATCTTGTACTGCCGCTTTAGCACTACATCTCCTTCTATAATTCCGTCTGGAGCTTCGTAAAAGGCTCTGCCTTTTTCAAACCTGTAAAACACACTTGATATAGGCGCTCTCCAATCGTATACGATAATATCTAATGTGTCTGGATCTCTCAAAGTCTTAAGCCCTATATATATTTTTTCCAATAAATCTGAACCGCTTTCTATGAAATCGAATCTACCGAAATAAGGAGAAGTAGCCATTTTATTCAATGATTTAAGATTTTTTTAAAATCTCATTGTAGTACACAACATGCTTTTTTAGCTCATTGATATATGGATTCACCTCTACTAATCTATCAAAATTGTCAGGTGTATTAGGCGCATATTGCAAAACATCTTCTCTCAACTGCTTTATATTTGTGCCCTCTATCATGAGCATTTGTTTCAATCTATATATTTCATTCTCAATAAAATCGATAGTCCTATTAAGGTGCATCAACTCCAATTGATAATCATTGGTTCGCTCCATTTTATCACTCCCTTTTAAGACTTCGATCGTTTATGTTGATATATTTTCTGTGGATATTGTGGATAAGTTTGTTAATAACTGAAATTCAATTACTATCAATGTGAATTACGTGTTAGCATATAAAATATCTTTTCTAAAAATGATTGATGCTTAAAATCTTGTACAAAAAGTATAAAGACAGTATATTTGTAAATATCGCCAAAGGTACTAAAACATTGAAGCTTATGTGCTTCGTCTTATGATGGAATATGTACATACCGCAAAAAAACGCCTATACCTCCCAGCAAAAATGACAGAATAAAAAGAGTTCTTTCTTTAATCCTCCACTTTTCATGAGTAGCTTTGTACTTGTCTATGCCCATAATGACAAACGTAATAATATTCCACACAAAGATAATTAGCCAAAATACTTTCACAATATTCATCCGCCTTTTTTTAAGTTTAATTTTATTTTAAAACAAAACTACAAAAAAATAAAATCAGCAAAAATTTATTCCTATCAAAATACTGTGATTTAAATCACAGTATTTTGATGTAGTTTACTGTATACTGAAAATAGAAAAAGGAGGATGTATATCATGGAAAATAGAGTTGACAAATTAGCTGACGTACTTAGAAGGCTTAATAATAGCGAAGATCCTGAAACGGTAAAAAGCGAAGCAAGAGAATTGATAGAAGACCTTACTGCCGAAGAATTGTCTTTAGCAGAACAAAAACTAGTCGACGAAGGAATGCAAGCAGAGGAATTAAGAGGACTTTGCTCAGTTCACATGGAAATGCTGGAAGGACAATTAAACGGATTGAAAGAGTCTTTGCCTCGCGATCACGTGCTACAAACACTTATATTAGAACACGATGAAATACTAAAGCTTCTTGACAAATTAGAGCTTTTAAACATAAAGATACAGAAGATGTCGTCGCCACAAGAAGACAGAACCCTGTTGTCTGATTTAAAGGAAACTGCAGAAGGCATTTTAAGCGCCGAAAAGCACCACAAAAGAGAAGAAGATGTACTGTTCCCTGAGCTTGAAAAGTTGGGTATAACGGGTCCAACAAGGATAATGCGGCTTGAGCACGATGAAATAAGATTAAGGAAAAGAAGTTTGGTAGAGCTTGCAAACAACGTCGACTACATCGATTTTGCAGATTTTAAATACAGAGTGAAAGATCTATCAAGTTACATCGTATTTAATATGAGAGATCACATCTTTAAAGAAAATTACATCTTGTATCCTACAGCCTATGAGACAATCGTCGATGATAATTTATGGGCTGACATGAAAAATAGGTGCGATGAAATAGGATACTGCCCATTTACACCGTTAAAGTAATTTACAAGGTGGCACTAAAGTGCCACCTTGTTTTTTATTGCTTTTCTGCATATAACCTATCGTCTTTCAATATGTGCTTTTCAATCCAGTCCACCAAAAAGTTTAAAATATCTTTTATGTATTCGTCTTGATTTTGATCTATCTTATCTAAATCTATGTTGTTAATCTTCTCTTTAAAATCATCGTGCAGCACTTTATGAGAAAGCAACTTTTTAAAACCTATGCTTTTCATGTAGTTTTCCTCATAGTCAAAATGGTAGATAGTATAATCTTTCAACTCTTTTATTATGTCTACAATATGATCGTATTTATCGATGGCAAATTCATTCTTCAGTAAATCGTACGCTTCGTTTGCAATATCAAAAAGTCTCTTATGCTGCTTATCAATCTCGTCAATGCCAAGCCTAAAATCTTCTCTCCAAGTTATCATTTAATCTCCTCCCCATAATTTTTTTATAATTTTAACATATATCTGACTTACCAACAATATCTCATAAAAATTTTTTCACTGGTCTTAAAATCAAAAAAATTGTATAATAGATACGGTGTAAATATTATTTGGGGTGATCATATGAAATACAAAATGGTTGTAGCAGACGCAGATGGAACTTTGTTAGACGACAAAAAAAAAGATCTCTGAAGCCACGAAAAATAGTGTAAAAAAGTTTCGCAATATGGGAGGTATTTTCACATTAGCAACAGGTAGAGGCATCATATCAGCGACTCCATACATAAAAGAACTTGATATTGATGTGCCTGTCATACTTTTTAACGGATGTGTAATATACGATCACATAAATAAAAAAATACTGCATGAAAATTATCTCTCTGACGATTTGTACAAGCTTATAGCGAAAAAATGGCAAGAAGGAAAATACAATGTAGACATTCTTGTATACAGTATAGACGGCATATACATAAATAAGATATCCGATTTCATCAAATCATACATGGAAACAGAACATGTAAAATGTGATTTAATCGAAGATCTCAGTGAACTTGATAAAATTATAAAGGTTCTTTTCAGAGGAAATAGGGACACATCTTTAGATCTTGTAGACGAAATAAGGCAGTTGTCAAATGAACCATTTACATGCGTACAGTCAGACGAATATTTTATAGAAATTCTCCCTTACGGCATTACAAAAGGATCCGCACTCATAAAATTATGTGATATTCTCAATGTAGACATTAATCAGGTTGTGGCAATAGGCGATCAAGACAATGACAAAGAAATGATAATCAAAGCAGGATTTGGTGTTGCCATGGGAAACGCTGATGACGCCATAAAAAGAAACGCCAACTATGTAGCAAAATCCAATTTAGAAGATGGTGTCAGCGATGTAATAGAAAAAATCATACGCGATGAGTTTTAAAAAAGCCGGTAATCCCGGCTTTTTTAATGACTGACCTGGAAGTCATATACCATCTTTGATATTTCCCTTATTACAGTATACGCATCCGAATTATCAGATCCATCTACATTGTTGCCCATGATGGTCAAAATATACGGTTTTTGTGGATAAAAAACAATAGCCGTATCATTTACTACATTTGATAGATTTCCAATTTTATGAGCAACAGTTATATTGCTTGGCAAAGGATATGATATCCTATCGTTATAAATAGTATTTTCAAGATAACTTAGAAGCTCTCCTGCCGTACTGCTGTGCGCATTTGCATAATTTAATATATCCTCCATGTAGATGCTTAAATCCCTTGGAGATGTGACATTATCTGAATATGGCACAACATAAGCACCTAAACTTTCTATGAAATTCAAATAATTGTCATATCCTACAACTCTCATCAACATATTTGATGCTATATTGTCGCTTTCTTCTATAGATTTTTTTGAAAGTTCCCTAATTGTATAATAAGTTCCAACAGGATCATACTGTATAGAGCCAGACCCGCCTTCATAATCTTGTGATGTATACTGTACTTCCATATTTGGGTCTAATTTCCCTTCAGTTATAAGTGTATACACATAAAAATTTAGAGGAACTTTATATGTGCTGGCGGCAATAAAGGAGCCATAACCATTTATATCAAAAGTCTCGCCAGAATTTAAGTCTATAAAGTATACCCCGTAATTTCCTGTATGCTGACTAAGCAGCGTCTCAATATTGTCTTTAAGCTGCTGATAATTAGACGCATTGTCAAGCTGTTGCGGTACTGTCACTGGCGGATGTGGTATAAGCAGCTTCTCGCCAACATATAAAGATGCGTTGTCACTCAATCCGTTTTCATCCAGAATATCTTGAACAGATGTCCCGTATTTCTTCGCTATAAAATAGATATTGTCATTTGGTTGTACATAATAGACGACTGGATTTTCCCACGAAGCATTTTGAATAGCATTGTAAGTATTAGGTCCTACAATCCCGTCTGCAACCAAGTTTTCTGCTTTTTGAAAATCTAATACTCCATTTAATGTGTTGTTGCCAAAAACACCATCGATAGTACCTGTGCTAAATCCAATGCTATTTAATATGCTTTGTAGCTCCGATACATCAGTACCGTAAGTCCCCATGTATAAAAGCCTTGAGCCAAATTGAAATTGTGGAAGTCCGCCATCACCGTATGATATGACAGGCATGAAGACTATGCCCAACATTAATAGATATAAAAATACCATTTTAATCTTGCGCAAACCGCATTCCCCCTTTCCGGTATATTATATAATATATATTTTTATATGTCATTAGTATATACGAACCTTGATTTCCATAATATATCATTAATAAAAACTTTATCGCCTGAAAATCAAAAGCCTCAGATACATATTCCAAACATATATCTGAGGCTTTTTAATATCATACATTGTCGTTTAATAAAACCATGTGTACATGGTCTTCCCATTTACCATTAATTTTTAGATACTTATATGCTATTCCTTCATTGTAAAACCCCAATTTTTCAACTACTTTTAATGATGGCTTATTCCTTGGCATGATGTTTGCCTCAATTCTGTGCAGCTTAAAATCGTCAAAAATTATATCAATTCCTCTTTTAACCGCTTCAGTCATATACCCATTATTGATTTCATCTTTGTCTAATTTGTAACCTAAATGGCATGATAAGAATGCGCCTTTTACGATGTTGTTAAAACACACTGTGCCGATTATTTTGCTGTCATCATCATTTTTAAATATCCATAGTCTAAGCAAATCATTATTTTCGATACCTTTTAATTCTTTTTCTAGATTTTCCTGCTGGTATTCCTTTGTGTAAAACATCTCATCTCTTAAAGGTTCCCACTCCTTAAAAAAAGTCCTATTTCTCAAATAGTAATCTAATACTAATTCCGCATAGGTCTTATCCAATACTCTCAACACTAATCTTTCCGTTTTGTAGACTTTTCTCATGTATAATTTCTCCATTCTTCTTTATGATTTAATGCTTAAGTCCATTTCAAATTCAATTTCATGTTTAATCGGTATGCCAAAATCGCCTAATATGGGTATTGATGGCTTTAATTTTCTCGCAGCATCAACAGCGTTGTGATATATTCTCACCATATCAAATCCGCGTTTTTGATAAAAACGAATTGCATTTAAATTATCGTTCGTCGTAACCAATTTTATTTTTGCACATTTCTTATTGGCTGCTTTCTCAATGATTTTATTTACAAGGGCAGTTCCAATACCTTGATTTTCCTTAAAACTGTCTAAAGACACGATCTCACATTCACTATCTTTAATTCTATATGTCAATAAACCGACAATTTCATCATTTTCATACGCAATAAAGCCCTCTAATTTTGTCATATCGACTATTTCGCCACGGACAATCATATCAGTTGAAAACCAACGAGATCTTATAAAATCATTTATCCGTTGACGGTCATCAATCGAAATTGGTTTAATATACATATTCATTGCATCCTTTCTACTATTAAGAACAAAATATTCTTTTAAAAACTCATGAAACACCACCCTAATATAATTTTATCCAATGTACCCTCCTATCCTTTCTAAATCCTGCTTTTAATGCCAGGTTCATAGACTTTACATTATTTTCTTCAATATGTACAAATGGCAGTTGGCCAAGTTTCAGAAGCCTCTTTATCATTGCAACAGTTACATCCATGCCATATCCTTTCCTTCTGTAATCTTCCAATACATTCAAAAAACCTATGGCTCCATCATCATGTGTAATCGCCCATGCCACCAGCTTTTCATTTTCATAAATGCCAAGACCAATGCCACTTTTTATCCTATCTTCAATATATTCAATTGATATATACTCTTTATAGTTGGAATTCTCGAATATATATGGAGCATCTGCAATTGATAAGTCAACAACATGTGATTTTACGGTCGGCAGTGGTACATTAGAATCATAGACTAGTTTAACACTTGTAAGTCGGGACTTTATTTTCCTGTTTTTCACAATATATGAGAGCATCCAATCCTCAATGACTGCAAAACATTTATCATCTCCGTCTAACCCCTCAATCAGTTGAAAAAACTCATCATATGATTCGCTGCTAATATAAATCCAATCTTCGTCGCTTCTTCCTCTAACAAGTACTGAATCTCCAACTGTTTCAATGTTATAAACAGGATAATTTCTGATAAAGTTGATGATATTAATGTTTCTTGTTTTGTCTTTTTCAAGCAGTTTTAATGCTTTTACACTTAAAAAATCTAATATTTTCCTCGAAAGTATCGGTTGGACATTCGCATAAGTAAGATTATCAGGCATCGTTTTAAAAAAGCTTACTTCGCATATCTCACTATCTGGCAAAGGTCCCATTTCATTTACTTTTGCATAAAGCAATCTCCCAAATGTAGTTATCTCATCTATGGTAACAGAGTAATCACATACAGGCTCAATCTCGCAATTTAATGCCCCTGTTTCCTCAAATAGCTCTCTTGAAGCAGTTACAATAATATCTTCATTCTTTTCTCTGTGACCGCCAGGCACTTCCCACGTATTTCTATCCTCACGCCTTACAAATATCCATTTTCCTTTATAAGTAGCGAATATAACAGCAAAATTAAACTGACTATTGCTTACTTCACCTATCCTGTAAAACTTTATCTCCATAGTTATACCCCAATCTCATTTTACTTTTCCCTGATATTTTTATAGTCCCTTAAATAAAACATTAAAATCTTCAAAAAATGGTTTCAACTTACTTGAAAGCGACAGGGCCATATTCGATTAAATTTCAAAACAAACACTTAAATAATATTTTCGATTACATAAAGCCTTTTTGCATCAGGAACAAATACCAAATATATTACTGAAGAGTCTTCTTTCTTTTTTTAAATAATATTTATATTTAGATTTAAAATCTGGTACGTATTCATTTGGAATAGTTAAAGAATTTAGGACATGATTTATTGCTGATTCTATTGACACATTATTACCATCATCCCATTTTAAAGGTAGCTCAATATCATCATTTAATAGCTGTACTAAGTCAAGTATTTCTCTGCCTTCACTTATAAATTCAAAATTGCTCATATACAATCCTCCTGAAATTCAGAATTTCTTAATACTTTATAGCAATTAATTTAAACCGTCAAATGAAAAAATAGTACCGTCTTCATTTTTCATCTGATTTATATATTTTTTAATCAATATAACTTTTTCTACTCTACCCATTTTTAGATACGCCTCACATTCATATTCCAAATCTAAAACAGGAATTCTCATATCTTGTAGAGTTATATATCTTTTATATTTTTCTAAATTCACCGGTTCTTCCCATGTACCATTTATATTTTTTTGTATGTCCCCCATGATTTCAACCTTTATACCATCGATTTCAAGGCGGCCAAAGTGCGATGATATTTTGCCATTAGATGAAAAACATACTTTTGCTATAACAAATTCTTTGAAGCATTCCTCTATCTTATATGCACCTTCTTTGTCAGTTTGAATATCTACATCATTTGGCTTAAAAGGAATACCTTGAATAGCAAAAGCAGTACTTCCTGTAATAACCCAATTTATATTTGTGTCATTTAATTTTTCATATATCTTCCGTAATACATTCATATGTCCTTGTGGAACCATTATCTCACCACTTTAGTGTAAAATTTTCTTAGATGAAAAAGCAGGAAAATAGCGATAATATTATATAGAAATAAGACCTCACCATCCTCCCAAAAGGATGAGTTAGCAAATAAATAGGAAGGTGAGGTCTTATAAAAATAATTCTACATGCACTTCAAAAATTCCTGCTTGCCGTAGAAAAAATTATTGGATTACTTGATAGAAAATATACAACAGCTGTAATCCTTCCACATCTATTCATAGCTAGATAAGTACTATGACCTCTGCTGACTTCTCAAGGTTCAGCCATACATCACTGTATGTGTTGTCATTTCATAGTTTACTTTAATGACTTGTCCTTGAGACCTACCCAGGTAAGAGCGATAACTTTCCTCCCATATATCTTAAAGTTTATTGTATGGGAGCCAATAGTAGTTTCCGTGCCTCACCCACTGCAGACTTTCACCGCCTAGCTATCGCCCATGCCGGGTCACGTGAAAGCCAGCGCCTTTAGACGCTGGCTAGTAACAGAAGCGTATAAGTTCAAAGCAAACCACCCATTAGATGGGCAGTCATGATTTACAAGTATTTTTTTTATATCTTCCACTGACGGAACTCTTCCCATCACTTTTACCTGCTCATCCACTACTAGCGCAGGCGTTTTCATTACACCATAAGACATAATGTCCTTAAAATCCTGCACTTTTTCAATAGTGGCTTTAATACCCATTTCTTTTACAGCCTCCCTGACATTAGCCTCTAATTTTTTACAATTAGCACATCCTGAACCTAAAATTTTAATTACCATAAGAAAATCCTCCTTCATTAATTGATATTTTTATCACTATTATTGCCATACAACAGTTTTTTTAGCACAAGTTCCACATCTTGTACATTTTGCATAATCAATTTCTATTCTGCCACCTAAAGGCTCATCTTTGACGTAGTCAATGCATAACATGCAATTATTGATTTGCTGAGATTTGCCTGTACAGACTATTTTTCATTTAAATTCTCTCCTTTACACATAAATATATTACATTGTTTTCAACCTTTTTATATATTCCTTTATCTCATCTTTTTGCATTGAATGAGATAAAAAGTAAGCAATTAATTATTCCAGGAATATCAACCAATAATCTTGTATCAAACCTGTTTATACAAAAATATATGAAAATGCATTAAATAAATATCCAATTAATATAATCCCTGTTGATACGATGAATACAAAGATTGCTAAAAGTTTAGACTTTACAACCTTGCTAAGCATAATCATAGAAGGAAGAGATAGAGCTGTTACCGCCATCATAAATGACAACACCGTCCCCACTCCTACTCCTTTTGCAAATAACGCTTCAGCTATCGGCAAAGTACCGAATATATCAGCATACATTGGAATACCAACTACAGTAACAAACAATACCGCAAATGGATTATTGCCTCCAACCACGTTTTCTATGATTGATTGAGGAACCCAATTATGAACGGTTGCCCCTATACCGACACCGATTAATACATATAACCACACTCTTTGGATAATATCCCTAACCTGTTCCTTTGAATAGAATATTCTCTCCTTACGGGTCATTTCAGGCACTTCTGCGTCAACATTTTCGATTTCTCTTACATATCCTTCTACATAATTTTCAAGGCTCAATTTGTCAATCAAAGTCCCTCCGATAACCGCCAAAATCAAGCCTACAACAACATAGGCTATGGCAATTTTTGCACCAAAGAATGACATTAACAATAGCAGTGATGCCAAATCCACAAGCGGAGAGGATATTAGAAACGAAAAGGTAACCCCCAAAGGCAATCCAGCCGATGTAAAGCCTATAAAAATCGGTATGCTGGAGCAACTGCAGAAAGGCGTTATCGTTCCAAGCAATGCCCCAAGTATATTCCCTTTAATACCTTTTATCCCTCCGAGAATCTTCTTTGTCCTTTCTGGTGGGAAATAACTCTGGATATAGGATATAACAAATATCAAGACCGATAATAATATAAAAATCTTTATGGTATCATAAATAAAGAAATGGATGCTTGCACCAAGCCTGCCATTAACGGACAAGTGAAATGCCTTTTCTACAAGAAGCCTTACAAGTTCTGAAAGCCATGTCATTTTTAATAGTTGCTCATTTAACCAACCAAATATCAGAGCCAATATATTCATGTAAAAAACAACCTCCTTACCTTCTGCACGATTCAAGATATTTTTCAGCATGTTTACACTTTTCAATATCGCTTTTGAGTACTGGATAATCGTTGATATTATCCACTATTTTCTCTAATATCCCTTTGTACACTTGCTCATTAAGATTTAAATCATAAAATATGAACTGTTCCTGCCTTTCATCTTTTACAAGACCTATATCCCTAAGTTTAGCAAGGTGTTTTGATATTTTTGGCTGTGACTCTCCTGTTATTCCACACATCTCACATACGCATAGTTTTTTGTGATATAACAGAATAAGTATCCTTAAACGTGTTTCATCAGACAATACCTTAAAAAAATCAGTTAATTTATTCATAAAATCAATCTTCCTTTCGTAAAATTCTGGCTTTATATCAGACATACTTTATAAATTAAACAACTACGTTTTTTAATTATACTTATATACTCATATAAGTATATATACTCCTGTTTCTTATATCTGTCAATAGTCACTTCTGTATATGCTTTTTGCTTTGTAGCAACTCGGGTCTTTGACAGTTTAATAAACATCGGAATCAGTAAAAGCCTTGAAAACAAGGCTTTTTTTATTAAAAAATAGTCAAATTTAGCCATGGAAATATTGCGTAATGTGCTATAATAAAAGAGATGGGAGGAATTTCATTATGAGATTATGTATATCACGGTCAAAAAATGCTGCATCCCTGTACGTAACAAAATCTATATACGAAAATGGAAGACGTTCTACAAAAGTTGTTGAAAAGCTTGGTACTTATGCTGAACTTAAAGAAAAACTTGGTGGACAGGATCCTATTGAATGGGCAAAAAAATATATAGAAGAACTTAACAAAAAAGAAAAAGAAGAAAACCGCGATATTATTGTGAAATACTCCCAATCCAAAGTGATTACAAAGGGTGAGCAACGCTCTTTTAATGGTGGTTATCTTTTTCTTCAAAAGATATACCATGAACTTAAACTCAATAAGCTTTGCGAGAAAATATCTTTGAAATACAAATTTACATTCGACTTAGACTCGGTGCTTTCAAGACTTATTTATGCAAGAATTATTTATCCTTCTTCAAAACTTGCAACTTTTCAACTTTCTACTAAATTTATTGAACAACCTGATTTTGAACTTCAACATATATACAGGGCTCTTGAAGTAATTGCCAAGGAAGCTGATTTCATACAGTCTTACCTGTACAAAAACAGTCTTAAAATTTCCAAGAGAAATACAGGCGTACTGTATTATGATTGTACAAATTATTTCTTTGAAATAGAGCAAGAAGATGGATTAAAACAATATGGTGTTTCAAAAGAACATAGACCAAATCCTATCGTACAAATGGGGCTTTTTATGGACGGAGATGGTGTTCCACTTGCTTTTGCTATTAACAAAGGGAATACCAATGAACAGTTGACTTTAAAACCTTTGGAAGAGAAAATTCTTTCTGACTTTAATCTCTCTAAATTTATTGTATGTACTGATGCAGGACTAGCATCCGATAGTAACAGGAAATTCAACATTAAAGGTGAACGGGCATTTATTACAACACAATCTATTAAAAAACTGAAAACACACCTTAAGGAATGGGCTCTTGACCCAAATGGTTGGTCTTTAGTTGGTGACAGAAGAACATATAACATTGCTGAACTAGATGAGGACAAATATAAGGATAAGGTGTTCTATAAAGAACGCTGGATAAAAGAAAACGGATTAGAACAGAAACTTATCGTCACATATTCCATTAAATATCGAGATTATCAGAGAAATATACGAGATTCCCAGATAGAACGAGCACAAAAAGCAATTGATTCAAACCCTTGGAAAATAGAAAACCGTATCAACACCGAACTCATTGCAAAAGAAGCGCAATTTGTTGGTTTTTATGCAGTATGTACAAATCTTGAAGATGATGCTTCTTCAATTATCAATATAAATAGAAGGCGATGGGAAATTGAAGAATGTTTCCGGATTATGGAAAGCGAATTTAAGGCCAGACCTGTATATTTAAGCCGTGATGATAGAATAATAGCTCATTTTACAACTTGTTTCATTTCCTTGGTTATCTATAGACTCCTTGAAAAGAAATTGAACGGAAAATATACATATCATGAAATCATAGATGGATTAAGAGATATGAATTTCTTAGAAGTAAAAGGTGATGGTTATATACCTATTTACACAAGAACAGACTTTACAGATGATTTACACGAAGCATTCAGCTTCCGTACTGATTATCAAATTGTAAGTAAAAGCAAAATGAAAAAAATTTTAAAAAGTACAAAATCATAAATACATTACTCACTTTTTAATAATAATACAAAAGCTTGGGCCTCTTTATTTTCAACGGTTCTCAAGCTTTTTCTTTTCTTCAACTGTCAAAGATGGGATTATAAGCTCAAAATTTTTTAATTGTCAAGGAAAATTTTTGTGTTATAATGTTAGCCATTTTTTTCTCCTCCTTTTTTTAAAACTAGAAAAGGTACGCCTGCATTTGTTTGCGTACATTTTGGTTTTCTTTATGTCTATTGTAGGCTTTTTTGGAGCTTACAATCTGTGTAACAGGACTTAATTCGCCCCAGTCTCCACGAATTGTTTTATAAATGTCAACCATACTTTTGTCGAATTTTAAAGTTTCTTTTTTCATTTTTATAATCATTCCTTTCGCTTCGCTCAAGGCACAAAACGTAATGAAATGTGCCGCTTAGAGCTAATTTTGTTCTATAATTATGTCATAGGGATATCAGTAAACTACAAATCACGGGGAGGTGAGTGGGTTGCTACGTATGCGTAGTGACCGCATTTTTATATGTGTAGATTGTCTTTTCAAGCACAAATAAGTGTGCCACTGAGCACGCAACCTTATCTTTGTTTAAACATTCTCGTTTAATGCTAGACAATCAGTCAATGCTGCCTATCCCTTTAATTTTTAGAACCTATCGGTTTAGAAAGTGGTTTCCTATGGCTTTAAAAATTGTGTATAAAATCTGTTGTGGAATTGATGTTCACAAAACCTTTGTGGTTGCTAGCAACGCTTCCACCAACAAACAAGGTATTACCACCTACAAGAGCCATCGCTTTTCTACCTACACTAAAGGCCTGAAAGAGCTGTTACAATGGCTACTTGAATCTAATTGTAAAGATGTCTGTATGGAATGTACAGGCAAATACTGGATTCCAGTGTACAACGTCTTGGAAAAAGACTGTTCTATTGTACTTGCACATCCTAAGTATGTTAAGGCTATCCATTGTAAAAAAACTGACAAGAAAGATGCGAAATGGATTGCTGACCTGTTTAAGCATGATCTTGTTGCCGGTAGCTTTATGCCTCCTGCTGATATTCGCCAACCACGTGACCTTATGCGCTATCGTTACAAACTAACCTGCTTTATGTCCAGTGAGAAGAACCGCCTCCAAAATTGTCTCACGGTTTCTAACATTCAGTTGGAAAACGTTGTTTCAGACACTTTTGGTAAAAGCTCTAAAAGAATTCTCGATAAGCTTCTTGAAAATCCTCTTGATACCTCTTTTGATATTGAACCTTTAATTCACAACTCTATGAAAGGAAAAATTCCTGAATTAGAACTTGCCATTGACGGTTACATTACACCGGAACAGGCTGGTAAATTAAAGATTATCAGGAGGCACTTTGAAGATTTAGAATCCCGGAAAGCAGAGTTAGAAAAACTGATTCTTGCGCTCGCTGCGCCTTATCAGCAAGAACTCGACCTAATCCTAACCGCTCCATCGTTTAAAAACATCTTTTCTGCGATTGGTGTAATCTCAGAAATTGGTGTCAACATGGAGGCTTTTCCTTCGGCGAAACACTTATGCTCCTGGGCAGGTCTTGCACCTACCAATAATGAAAGTGCAGGGAAGAAAAAGTCTGTCCGAGTTTCCAAAGCTGGATGCTATATCAAACCACTTTTAGTGCAGTGTGCTAACTCTGTAGTTAAAAGTGAAAATCATCCTGAAATCCATAACCGCTTCCTCCGTATTAGGAAGCGTCGCGGTCACAAGAAAGCAATCATTGCTATAGCAAGAATGCTTCTTACAGCATTATACAACATGTTGAAGAAGAAAGAACCATATAATGCTGAATTATATAAAAAATCTGATGCTTTTCCCGTAGAACGCGAGATTACGGTAGAGCAGGCTTATACTATTAGCTCGGTTTCAAGGCTATAAAATAAAGCCAGCTACTTAGCCTTAACTTTACTTCAATATTTAATTTTTTAAAAAGTCATCAGAAGATGGCTTGTTTGCTATGCCCTTTTATTCTTATTGCAATTTATACTTTTAATTTCAACCTTAAACACTCTCCTTTTTTACAAAATAAAAAGGACATATTCAAAAACTTGTTTCGCCTTTGAATATGCCTTGATTGACATTATTATTCACTTTTTAGTTGTCATTAATTTGATTTAATAAAGTTATTTTTATTTCTTTTATGTTTTTAAGTTGATCATCATTTGTTATAAATGTATCGGCATTTTCAGCTATTCCTGTTGCTATAAAAATAGCATCTGGTGTTCTAATTTTGTATTTAGCTCGTAATTTTGCAGAAATAATTGCTATATCTTTATCAACATCTTTGATTGTTAAGTTAGGAAAATGTAGCAAGCAATAATCTGCAATTGTTGTATTTCCTTCTTTAAGTGGTTTTGAAAGGACTTCTGTATATATTAATGAGGAAGTTACTCCAATTAATTGTCACTTTTGTATTTTATCAAAAAGTGATTTTACTGTAGAAAAATAATTCTGATTTTTTTCCACAAGATATATGAACAAGTTGGTATCTAAAGCAATTTTTTGACCGGCATCTAATCGTCCCATTCATTTCTCATCTCTTCAATATATTTTGTTCCACCAACCTGTTTCCACAAATCTTCGCCTAGTCCAGCCAAAGCATCAGTATATGATTCAGGACGTTTCATAATTATTAGTTCTCCAGTTATTTTGTTATAGTCCCAAATGATATTATCACCAAGCATTTCTATAATGTATTTGATTGTATCTATTGGTATTGATATTTTCTTTATATTGTCAATATCGTTAGCTATTTTTTGCATTTCTACCACCACCATTTTATTATTCCTTCTTTTAATTATATCATTTTTTTGAAATATAAAAAGGTATGCACATACCTTGAAAAATTTGGTAATATATGCACATACCTTTCTTTCATGAAAATATCCACCTTTATCACTTTGTACCAAATCATCAGGTCGGCAGCGGTACACATTTATGCTTTCCTCATAACATATACATATCCGCTTTTTACGGCAGAGGGATATGATGCCGTCAAGTTCACTAACAACCACTCTTTCGATTTCCTCCTCCGCAGTGAGAGTGGAACGGACACATGGAGGATCGTACTTTTTATGTTAGGCTGACTTGAATTTTTAATATATTATAAGCTCAATTCAAAAAAATGTCAATATAAAGTACAAAAAAGTTTGTGTCAAGTAGTTGTTGGCAAATTTTTTTTCTTCAAATGTTATCCGCATAATGTTTAACATATTGTGAATTTTCGTGCAATTGTTTTTGCTCTATTCTTCTTTTTATATTGCGCCTTTTATATGACTTTTAGTTCACTTAAACATTTGTATCTGAGTATTTCTCTTATTGCTTTTCGACTGTTTGTCATTGCACAACCCTCAAACGGCATACCACCTCTTTGTATGTGATATGTCTTTGCTTTTTTCTGTTTTTTGTTTACATCAGCTGCTGATAGTTTTATTTCTTCTTTTATCTCTGCTAATTTTTCTTCTGAAATTGTCACATTAAAATATGCTTCTACAACACTATTAAGTTTTCCACTTGTCTTTAAGGCTAATATCTTTGCTAAATTGTTTGCCCCTTTTTCTGTCCAACTCATTTTACCTGCATTCATTCTGTTTGCTAATATATCAAATATATTGTTTTCCATTGTCCCTAAATGTTTGTATTCTATTCCTTCTGGGGCTTCTGGTATTTTTATTTCTTCTCTCTTTTGGTATGGTGTTATCCCTTCTTTATTGGCTACTAAATAGTTATATAGTTTTTCTAGTTTTTCCATCTGCTTTTCATCATCTTTTTGCTCTATCATCAATTTTGTTATGTATTCTAGACTTTCTTCCGCTTTTCCTTCATCTAGCATTTTTTATTAATTTGTGAGCATCTTTTTTGTCCTCTACATTCTTTATTACTGCTTGGCTTTTATGAAATGGGTCTAATTGAAAATATACTCCTTCTTCTCCTAAACTTTCTTTAATCCAACTTGCTCCATCTCCATTTATTATCTTTATTTCTATTTCGTCTACGTTGTATTCTTTTGCTATCGTTGCATCTACTAATTCTTTAAATTCTTTACTGCTTGCAAATCCTGCACATGCTATTTTGTTATGTGTTATATATTCATTGCTACCCGGGCTTCTTTTTACCCATCCGTCATATGCTATTGCTAATTTTATTTCTTTCTTCCCCCTGCTTTTTTTGCCTTTTGGTCTGTCTTTGCCTTGCATTGATAACCATAATCCATCCATTTCTTGAAATAATATTTTTTGTTTCTTTTTCTCCACTTAATTTATTTTCTTTTGAATAGTTTTATATCTCGTTTTTCTAATTCTGCTATTTTTTCCTCCAACCTTTTGTATTATATTCCATGCAGTTGTATGGCTAATGTTTGATTTGTTAATGATTCTATATTTTTCGCTGCTTCTCTATATGGCATTTCCGTTACATTTTCTACAACTTTTTCAATTAGATTTGTTGATATATGACCTATTGTATCCATTTTTAAATATTCATCTAAAAGATAAACATATTCTTTTTTCCTTCACTATTTATATGTTCATAAATTCTTTTATCAAATTCAACAGTGCCCATAATTGTCTTTATGTTTGTATGCTTTTTACCTTTACATCTATATTCCTTTTTGTCCCTTTTTTCTAGTAGAATATCATCTATTTCCATAAGGATTTGAGCCATTATCTTACAAGCTTCTTCGCATGCTAATCTATAAATTTCTACTTCTAAGTCCTTGAAATTTATTTCATTTTCATTTAAACTTATATCTAGCATGTAATCACCTCTATAACGCTTTTTATTTTCTATTAAACATTATAGCGGATGATTCATGCGAAGGGAAGGTATTTTTTGGATACCTTCCTTTTTCTATTTTTTACTGCCTACTAAAATTATACACTAAGCAGCATGCTTTTTCATCAAACCTTATCTTTTTTTCTCACGTAATTTATGAGTCCACCTTCTATTAGAATTTCCCGATTTCTGTCGCTGACATCCAAATCTACTTCAAATTCGTACCCTTTCGTCACATTCTTAACGACAATCTTGCCTTTTGACTTGACTTGATTTACAGCGCTTTCAATCTTAAGCACATCACCTTCATCGATCTTGTCATAATCATTTTCACTTACAAATGTTAAAGGTAGAATTCCGCTATTTATGAGGTTTGCCTTGTGTATTCTTGCAAATGACTTTGCTATTACTGCTTTCACTCCCAGTTGAAGCGGCGCCAATGCGGCGTGCTCCCTGCTGGAGCCTTGGCCATAATTATTTCCACCAACTATTATACCTCCACCATTTTCTAAAGCTCTCTTGGAAAAATCAGGATCTATCGTCTCAAAGCAATGCTTTGAAAGCTCTGGAATATTAGATCTAAGTGGCAAAAGCTTAGCATTAGATGGCATAATATGGTCTGTCGTAATGTCGTCTCCTACCTTTATCAAAACGGTTTTTTCAATATCTGCAAGAGGCGTATTAATAGGGAAAGGCTTTATGTTTGGACCTCTTACAACGTCAAATTCATCTGCATTCACCGGCGGCTTTATTATCATATTGTCATTCACCAAAAATTCACTCGGCATCTCTATCTTGATTTCTTCTCCTAACTCCCTCGGATCTATGAGATAACCAGCCAATGCCGATGCAGCAGCTACTTCAGGACTTACCAGGTACACTTTTGCTGACTTTGTGCCACACCTTCCATAAAAATTCCTATTAAACGTCCTAAGGGATATGGCATTTGTAGCAGGAGCTTGACCCATGCCTATACATGGACCACAGGCTGTCTCTAAAATCCTGGCACCAGCCGAAATCATATCTGATAATGCGCCATTTTTTGCAAGCATATTTAAAACTTGCCTCGAGCCAGGAGATATGACTAAACTTACTCCTTCTGCGATAAGACCACCTTTCAATATTGCCGCCACCTTCATCATGTCCATGTACGATGAATTTGTGCAAGAGCCAATCGCCACTTGATCGACTTTAAGCTTTCCTGCATCTTTCACTTTTATTACGTTGTCTGGACTGTGAGGCAATGCCACCATCGGCTCTAATTCATCAAGATCGATTTCTATTACGCCATCATACTCAGCATCATCATCTGGCAACAGTGCTTCAAAGTCGTCTTCTCTCTTTTGGGCTTTCAAAAATTCATAAGTGCGGAAATCAGATGGAAAGATAGATGTAGTCGCTCCTAACTCTGCTCCCATATTTGTGATAGTAGCTCTTTCAGGAACAGACAGTGTTGCAACTCCATCTCCTGTGTACTCAAATACCTTTCCAACCCCGCCTTTTACAGTAAGCCTTCTTAAAAGCTCAAGTATAATGTCTTTCGATGACACCCATGGTTTTAATTTCCCAGTAAGTCTAACATTAATCACTTCTGGCATAACCAACCTGTAGGGCTCACCAGCCATAGCCAATGCCACATCAAGTCCTCCAGCACCAATGGCCAGCATACCTATGCCACCGCCTGTAGGAGTATGGCTGTCAGACCCTAAAAGCGTCTTACCCGGTTTGCCAAACCTCTCAAGATGGACTTGATGGCAAATACCATTGCCTGGCCTTGAGAAGTATATTCCATGCTTCGCAGCAACAGTCTGGATGTATTTGTGGTCATCTGCGTTTTCAAAACCTTCCTGCAGCATGTTATGGTCGACATAAGCGACAGAAAGCTCTGTCTTGACTTTGTCGACTCCTAAAGCCTCCAGCTCCAGATAAGCCATCGTTCCTGTAGAATCCTGCGTCAGTGTCTGATCTATTTTAATAGCGATCTCCTGTCCTTTTACAAGTTCTCCTTCAACCAAATGCTTTTTCAAAATTTTTTGCGTTAAATTCACTTGTCATCCCCCTCTAATTAAATTGCCTTAATCTTAGATATGTGCTCCTCATAAAGATATATCAATTCTTTGTCAAAAAGCGGCCTTTTAAGCTGAATAGATAAACTTCTCACATAAGGCAAAAGTTCTTTTGCTTCCTCCTCAGGCAATACCCTTCCGTACTCTTTGAATTTGTTTATTAACGCTGCTGTGCCTGAATGCTTGCCTATCACAATCTGTCTTTCAAGACCTACTTCATCCGGGTCGAATATTTCATATGTGTGAGGATCTTTAAGAGCTCCATCAACGTGGATTCCCGACTCATGGGCAAACACATTTGTGCCAACAATCGCCTTCCACGATGGTAGTTGCCTTCCAGATGCTGTAGACACATACTCTGAAATCTCTCTAAACCTTTTCGTGTCTATATTTATGTCGTACTTATATACGTGCTTTAGTGCCATCACTACTTCCTCTAATGCTGCATTTCCAGCCCTTTCGCCAAGGCCATTTACAGTAACGCCTATAAAGTTAGCACCAGCTTTAAAACCAGCAAGAGCGTTTGCCGTCGCCATTCCAAAATCGTTATGCGTATGCATCTCAATATCTATATCTATGGCTTCTTTAATCTTTTTTATGATGTCGTATGTCTTAAAAGGATCCAATATGCCTACCGTATCACAGAATCTCAATCTGTCTGCACCTGCTTGTTTTGCACACCTTGCAAACTCTATGAGAAAGTCCATATCTGTCCTCGATGCATCCTCTGCATTTACAGAAACGTAGACACCGTCTTTTTTGGCAAATTCAACTGCGCTTGTCATATGATCCAAAACCCATTGCCTTGAAGTTCTAAGCTTGTGTTCTATGTGTATATCTGAAGTCGAGATTGAAATCGCAACAGCATCAACACCGCATTCTAACGATTCTTTCACATCATTTACAACAGCTCTGTTCCATGCCATTATACTGGCATTCAGTCCAAGTTTTGCAATTTTTGCAATAGTCTCTTTCTCATCTCCGCCCATCGTTGGAATTCCGACTTCAAGTTGATGCACGCCAATTTCATCTAGCATTTTCGCAATCCTGATTTTTTCACTATTAGCAAAAACAACACCGGCTGTTTGTTCTCCATCTCTCAATGTTGTATCGACGAGGTACAATTTACCATCCTCTTTTTTGAATTTCATCGAACTTCCCCCTTCTTAAATCAAAAAAACTTATGTTTATATTTTATTCATATAAAGAAATAAAGTCAATAGTTTTTGCAATTTTTTATATTTAAAATTGCAAAAACCAGATTATACGTACTAATCTGGCTTTTGCACATCATTCATCAATCTCTGTATGTGTATGGCTAAATAGCCTATTTCATCTTCAGGCACATTCATCCCTAATGAATTTTCGATGTGTTTGGCAATGCTTGCAGCTATCTTATAAGCCTTCTTAAATTTTCGCTTTATCGGCAGAAGAAGTTCATTCGAAATCGGCATACCCCTTTCTATTCTGTCTACTGCAAATTTTAAGTGTGTAATAAGCCTTAAGTAATCAATAGAATCAGTCTCAATCTTTCTGCCTATCATTTCTTCAATACTTTTCACAAGCTCCGAAACCAACCTAGTATTTTTCATAGTAACTGACACACCAGAATTTTCAAATGCCGCATGAAGATGCAGTGCAATAAATCCCGCCTCATCCTCAGGAAGTCTTACGTTTAGCCTGTCATTTATTAAATCTATAGCCCTAAGTGCTATTTTATAGTCATCTTTATAAAGGGCACTTATCTCTTGATTAAAAGGGTTCTTTATGTCAATTCCACCCTTTATTCTTTCAATGGCAAACGCTATATGATCAGGCAGCGCTATGTGGATGTGTTCATTCAATTTTCGCCCTTTCACATTTTCAGCGTATGCTATGAGTTCCTCAGATATTCCAATAACTTCATCTCTTATGTTGTTAAGTAGTTCGGAAAACTTCACAACATTAGCTTTCTCCTGCAGATAATAGACTTTTTCAATTCTTTCATTTATCACATCACCAGGCTTTTTAGAAAATCCTATACCTTTTCCTACAACTATACACTCTACATTCTTTTCATCACAAGCCATTACAACATTGTTATTTAATACCTTTAAAGCAGTAAACATTGCCCTCCCTCCTAAAATTTCTATATGTCATTTTAAGTTTATTTTCATTATTTCAGTTTTTCCTCCTTCAACTGTGACGCCGCTTTCTCTTTTTTTCATCTTCTCTACAAGTTCCATATTAGTAATAATTACAGGACTTATGATAGGATGATTTTCCTTTACCTTGTCAATGTCAAACACTATAAGCTTATCACCTGCTTTAACTTCCTGCCCTTCTTTAACAATGCTTTCAAATCCATCGCCTTTCATCTCAACTGTATCCATTCCAATGTGAATCAGAATTTCAAGTCCACCAGATGATCTTATGCCTATGGCATGTTTCGTAGGAAAAAGTTGAATTACTTCCCCATCTACAGGTGAATACACTATGCCATCTTTAGGCTCAATGGCGACACCATCCCCAACCATTTTTCCTGAAAATACTGGATCAGGAACATCTTCAATATTTATCACTTTTCCGTTAAATGGCGATACTATTGTTTCGCCTATGAATTTTTTCTTAAATATATTGAACATAAGAATCAATCCTTTCAATAATATTGTGCATAAAATAATAATATACAATTTATTGTTAATAGTAAAATATATTTTAAGCGGCCATAAAGGCCGCTAATGATCATTTTTTCTTCATCCGTTTCTGCATCTCTTGTGCTATTAAATCTGCTTTTGTACCAACGATAACTTGTAATGCTCCTTTGCCCATCCTTATGACGCCATTCGCTCCAGCTTTTTTAAGTTCATCGTCGCTTATGACAGTGTCATCTTTGACGCTTAAGCGAAGCCTTGTGATGCAGGACTCTAAAGATACGATGTTGCCAGCCCCTCCTAAAAGAGCTAAATAATTTTGAGCCATCTCACCTATGTCAGAACTTGACAATTGCTCGTTACTTTCATCCGTGTCCTCATCAAGTCTTCCTGGTGTAGGCAAATTCAACTTGACGATGAGGAAGTAGAAAACAACGAAGTAAACTACGGCGTAAATTATTCCTATCAGCAATAAAAGCAGTGGTTTAGATGATATTCCGAAACTTAAAATGTAGTCTATAAGACCTGCAGAGAATCCAAAACCCATCCTTATGCCAAGCAAGTACGTTACTGCCAGCGACAAACCTGTTAAAATTGCGTGTACAACGTACAAAACAGGTGCTAAAAACATGAAAGCAAATTCAATCGGCTCTGTTATACCTGTGAGGAAAGCCGTAAGTGCCGCAGAAATCATGATACCAGACACAGCTTTTCTGTTTTTTGGCTTAGCAGCCATCACCATAGCAAGTGCCGCTGCAGGCAGTGCAAACATCATTATAGGATAAAAGCCTGTCATAAATCTACCAGCAGTTGGGTCTCCTGCGTAAAATCTATTTAAATCACCAGTTACAACTGCACCAGATGCAGATTTAAACGACCCAAATACAAACCAAACAAGGCTATTAATCACATGATGAAGTCCAACTGGAATAAGCAACCTATTCAATACTCCATAGATAAATACGCCAAATGCGCCTGCGCTTATTATCCACTTTCCTAAAGCGTATATGACGTTTTGTATTGGCGGCCATACATAACCTGCTGCAAAAGCCAATACCAAAGCTGCCAATGACGTAATTATGGGAACAAATCTCTTGCCTCCAAAGAAGCCTAAGAAGTCTGGCAATTTTACGTCATGGTACCTATTGTACAAATAACCAGCTATGATACCTATAAGGATACCGCCTAAAACGCCCATGTTTATGTCTTTATTTATCGTCGTTGCACCTTTCGTCAATACCAAATATCCGACCGTTGCCGCCAAACCAGCAACTCCATCGCCACCTGCAAAGCCTATTGCTATGCCTATTGCAAAGATAAGCGGCAAGTTGTCAAATATAGCTCCGCCAGCATTTGTGATAAACGGAATATTGAAAACATCCTTTGCGCCAAGCCTTAAAAGCAATGCAGCAGCAGGTAAAACTGCTATTGGAAGCATCAAGGCTTTACCAAGCTTTTGTAAGTTACCTAATCCTTTCATTTACTATACCTCCTTAAATTTTTTTGGCATAAAAAAGAGCTGGCAAGGTATTAAAACCTAACCAGCTCATGCCTGCTTTACCAGTAACACGCTGAAATCATCATTTATTCGTTTACAGCATAATTATACCTTACGCTATTTATCTTGTCAATACCTATTTTTTTATTGAATAAGCCATCCTTCTGTACGTATGCCTTACACCTCTTATGGCAATAGATAAAGCCATTATGTTTTCTGGTATGGCTATGCCCGATGTGAATCCAGCGTCACCTATATGCTGTATATCGCTGCCAGCCATTTTTGATTGCAGCGCAATATTCTCAATTACACTTTTTTGAGATCCTTCTTGAGATGTGCCTATAGCGCTAAGTGCTAATGCACCTGCATCATGCACAACATCAATCATCTTTTTTGCTGTCGATAAATCAATACATGGAACAGTTCCCGGTGCGGGTATAAGTATGCAGTCAGCACCGGCTTTGACAAAGTTTTTAAGCGGTTGTGGATCGTATATATTGCCTGACCCTGCACCGTGCATCTTGCCGGCAATTATCATCATATCATCGCCTAATAGGCTTCGCGCCATCTCAATACCATTGGCTATTGCTTCAACACTTACTCCCGTATTCGGATTTCCTGTTATCATCACATAGTCGAAGCCATAAAATCCTACTTTTTCTAGATTTTCCTTGTTTAATTTCCTGCCTTCTACATATTTCACGTCATCTGGAACAGGTTCTATATTGACACCAATAAATCTTCCTGTTATCTCTTTTAAATTTTTAATGTAGTCTGGATCTTTTGAATTTTTAGTAGCTTTTTCGGCTAATTTAATAATTTCTTCCGGTCCTTTAGATATATTTACATCCAGATCGTCAATCCCAAATATAAAAGGCTTTTGTAAATCAAAAAAGTTTAGCGTAATTAAATCTGCACCAAATGCTGCCGCCAGTTCTGGATTTGACACACCATAAATCGGCGTCGGAAAAGTTACTATCGTCTCTGCCATGACAGTCCTTCCTTCAGATAGCCGTATCGTTTCAATCAATTCTCTGCCTGTCATGTCCATGATGTCGCTTGATGTTAGCTCAAAAATCCTCTTCATAAATTACCATCCTTTCTTCCTAAAAAATAATAGCCGGCAAGGTAATAAAACCTCACCGGCTAATGCCTGCTTAGCAGTTACACGCCATCTAATGCAATTATACCAAATCTTTATGAAAATGTAAAACCATCATAACTTTTTGACTACTTTCGTTATACTTTCCATATTGGCTTTTTGCTCTTCTGTAAACGTAACCTGATTATTTACATAATCCAAGTTCTTTGTATTATTTTCGTCTACCCTGTTTATAATATCCAAAAGTTGCTCAGAAGATGCCAAAAGCTCTTCTACTTGTGCGGAAATGTTTTGTGATGCACCCATGACGCTCTTTACAGCATTTAAAGTCTTGTCAGAGCTTGCCGCAGTCTCAGAAGTCACACTTGATATGCTTCCAATAACCATTGAGATTTCGTCAAATGCTTTCTTTACATCATTAAATATGTCCAAGACTTTATTGACTTCAGCCGCTGCTTTAGTTGAATTGTCTATATCGTTTATTACGCTGTCAATTGTCACACCAGTGTAGCTGGTTATGTTCTCTATTATTTCACCTATCTTCACAACACTGTCTGTAGACTGTTTAGCCAATTTTCTTATCTCATCCGCCACAACTGCAAAACCTTTTCCGTATTCTCCCGCTCTTGCAGCTTCAATGGCTGCGTTTAAGGACAATAGATTCGTCTGATCAGCTATCTCTGATATGGCCGACAATATCTCTTTTATTCCACCCATCTTCTTGTCCAACTCTTTTAGCTCATTGGAATTGGCTTTTGAATTTTTAAGGCTTTGATTCAAAGTATTTATGAGATTTCTTACAACGTCGCCTTGACTTTTTACATTTTCCTCTATTTCTCTTATCTTTGATATTGCACTATTCATGTCACTTAGTAGAGTATCCGAAGATCTTGACAATTCTTCATTTGCCTCAGATACATTTGATATAGACATAGCAACTTCATTGGCATTTTCTGCAATAGTGTTGATGCTTTCAGTAAGCTGCTCAATGCCATCTCTTGACATTTTAATGTTTCCAGTGTTCTCCTCTGCCATCTTCTTAAGATGTATCGAAGAATCAAGAACCTTTTCAGAATGTTCCATCGACTTACTTACTTCACTGTTTATAAGCCTTGAAAGTTTTCTCAATCTCCTTACGGTTAGCAGCGAGTAAATAATTATCACAATTAGGATTACTACGCTGATTGCAATAGATATCTTAAATGTTCTGTCATTTTGCGATATCATGTCGTTAAACATCGGCAAAAATCCTTGCGAATATTTATTGCTAAAGTCCGTCATGTTGTTTTGAATTTGTGTTGCGTAATAGCTTACCTTTAAAGTCTTGTCGCTGTCTTGATCAAGAATATATTTATCATTTAAGCTGTCTATCGCAGAACTGATATTTTTTATGCTGTCGTTGATGCCATCCAAGTCTGACTTTAGCTGGTTGTATATATTTGTGCCTTTAAAATCATCTAATGCATTTCCTAGACTGTTTACATTCTGGGTTATATTGCTTAAATCTGTCTTTAAAGCACTTTTGGTGCTTTGTCCCATCGTGTAATTATTTACATCGTTGAGAAGAACACTGCTGTACTGCGCCAACTGCACCTGCGAATTTGAAATGTAAAGAACCTGGTTAATGACAAACTTTTTTAAATTGTTGATGTTGTTTTTTGTGTTTATCATTCCCAGATTTACTGTGAAAGATAATACTAAAAGCAAAATACCGATTACTACAAACGCTCTTATGAGTTCGCCCCTTAATGTTTTTGTCATTTACACCCCTCCATAGATAAAACCTTTTGACTACTATATCGTCATTAATTGTAAAATGTTAAATGATTGCAAAAAAAATTCCTCATTGAGGAATTTTACATGTAAATCAATTGAGGTCTTTCTACATACCCATCAGTCGTTACAACATATTTTTTGATTTCATCCATCGCCCAATCCAGTTTGTTTTTATCATTAGCATATACTGTAGCGATAGGTTGGCCTTTCTTTATCAAGTCACCTATTTTTCCGCCTAACATTATGCCAACTGATAGATCTATAGTGTCTTCTTTTGTAGATCTTCCAGCACCTAATCTCATAGCGATAAGCCCTAAATCTAATGCATACAAATCTTTTATGTACAAGTCTTCATCAGCAACCCATGCTTCAACGTATTTAGCCTGTGGCAGCAATGAAAGATCATCTACAATCCTTTCATCTCCGCCTTGAGCTTTTATAAACTCTTTAAACTTTTCCAGAGCTTTTCCGCTTGTCAAAGCTTCTTCCATCATTTTATTTGCCTCTTCGGTGTCTTTTGCAACGCCAGCAATTGTAAGCATATCAGCGCCTAAAACCATGCACACATCGATAAGGTCTTTCGAACCATTTCCTTTTAAAACATCAATAGCTTCTACTACTTCTAATGAATTGCCAATAGCCAGTCCCAATGGCTCATCCATATTCGTAACGTGTGCTACTGTCTTTCTCCCAACGGAATTGCCTATCTCAACCATGAGATTTGCAAGCTTTTTGGCACTTTCTATGTCCTTCATAAAGGCACCGCGGCCCACTTTTACATCCAGTACAATCCCATCAGCGCCAGACGCAATCTTCTTGCTCATTATAGAGCTTGCTATAAGCGGTATCGAATCGACTGTGGCAGTTACATCTCTTAAAGCGTAAAGCTTTTTATCGGCTGGAGTCAGATTGCTGGATTGCCCTACGACAGCTATGCCGTATTTATTCACATTGTCTATAAATTCTTGTTCACTTAGTTCAACCCTCATGCCTGGTATTGATTCAAGCTTATCTATCGTACCACCAGTATGCCCCAGTCCTCTTCCAGACATTTTCGCAACAGGTGCACCGCACGCTGCAACGAGAGGTGCTAAAACTAAAGTAGTAGTATCTGCGACACCACCAGTAGAATGTTTATCTACCTTAATCCCTTTTATTTCCGATAGATCAAGCACATCGCCAGAATGTGCCATTGCCATAGTCATGTTGGCTGTCTCTTCGTTCGTCATGCCGTTAAAGTATATGGCCATTAAAAGAGCACTCATCTGATAATCAGGTATATAGTCCTTTGTATATGAAGATATGATAAAATCTATCTCGTCTTTTGTAAAAGTGCCTCCATCTCTCTTTTTAATTATAAGGTCGTACATTCTCATAAAAGATCCTCCTTATCAAAATGGCAATTCACTAAGAAACGAAGTTCCATGACCAGTACCCTCAACATTAAATATTTCCGCTACTGTTGCAGCAATATCAGAAAATGTCTGTCTTATGCCCAAATCTTTACCATGTGTAAATCTGCAGTTGTACACCAAAAGCGGCACATACTCTCTTGAATGGTCTGTGCTGGCCGTTGTAGGATCATTTCCATGATCTGCTGTAATAATAAGCAAATCATCATCTTTAAGCTTTGAGATTATTTCAGTAAGATGATCATCAAAATATTTAAGTGCATCTGCGTATCCGTAAGGATTGTTTCTATGTCCGTAAAGCATATCAAAGTCCACCAGATTTGTGAATATAAGCCCTTCTTTGACTTTATCCAAAGCATTTAAAGTCGCTATTATACCATCTTTGTTATTTGTAGAATGGTCTTTTCCTGTTATACCACATCCCGCAAATATATCTTCAATCTTTCCTATCGCAAAAACCTCGTGCCCTGCGTCTTTTAACTTATCCAATATAGTAGGGCTAAATGGCTTTAGGGAAAAGTCCCTTCTGTTTTCCGTTCTCACAAAATTCCCAGCTTCCCCAACAAAAGGCCTTGCTATGACTCTGCCTACTGCATAGTCACCTGTCAGTATTTCCCTGGCTATCTCGCACATCTTGTAAAGTTCATCTAAAGGTATAACGCCTTCATGGGCAGCAATTTGGAAAACGCTGTCTGCCGATGTGTAAACTATCGGATAGCCAGTTTTTACATGCTCTTCTCCCAATTCTTCTATTATCTCTGTCCCCGATGCAGGCTTATTTCCTATAACTTTTCTGCCTATTCTTTCTTCAAGCTTATTTATCACCTCATCAGGAAATCCATTTGGAAATGTAGGAAAAGCCTTATCTATCCAAAGGCCTGCTATTTCCCAGTGTCCCGTCGTCGTATCTTTACCTGCCGAATGTTCTTGCATCTTCCCATAAGCACCTATAGCCGACTTGTCAGCCTCTACACTTTTAAGCGGCAGTATATTGCCAAGTCCAAGCTTGCCCAGATTAGGGAGTTTAACACCTGTCACATCACATATATGGCCAAGAGTATTTGATCCTACATCACCATATTTATACGCATCTGGCGCTTCACCAGCTCCAACGCTATCTAATACAATAAGTAAAACTCTGTTTACCATTTAATCACCTCTATCAATAATGCCCTCAACAAAAAATATCAAATAAATATCACGAATATTATTTTTCATCTTTAAGAGAAAATGCATACGGAAGAAGATCTTTTGCTTTTTTTACTACAAAATCTCCCTTTATGTTTCCCAAGATAACCGTCATGTCTTCTCCACCTAACTCATACATAACCTGTCTGCATGCGCCGCAAGGTGAGACAGGTTCATCTGTATCAGCTACAACTGCAATCGCCTCTATCTCTCTATCTCCATTTGCGTAAGCGCTAAAAAGTGCAGTCCTTTCGGCACAATTAGTAAGTCCATATGAAGAATTTTCAATATTGCATCCTTTGTAGATCTTCCCGCTTTTTGTTATGACGCAGGCTCCAACTTTAAATTTAGAATATGGTGCATAAGCACTATCCCTGGCTCCTTTTGCAGCCTCCAACAACTTTTCGTAATCCATCATCATACCTCCCATCAGTCCCGCTTCCTTATGACGTAAAAGTCAAACTTATCCGCATTAAAATAATTTGATGAGAAAAGAATCGGCCTATTGTTTTCATCGTAGTGTACTTGCTCTAAAAGCAAAACCGAACCATTTTTCCCTATATTAAGTTTTTTCTCTAATATCACGTCATTCTTTACAACTTTAATGCTTGATACAGCGTACGTTATCTTTATGCTGTACTCTTTTTCCAAAAAAGTAAACATGGATTCCTGAAAACCACTAAAATTATCTCCTACGATTTTATGCGGCAATCTGTCTACACAGTAGACAACAGGTATACCGTCAGCAGTCCTTACCCTTTCAACTTTGTAAATTTCTTCACCAGGATTTAATTTTAATTTTTCTGCTTCGCTTTCTAAAGCAGGCAACCTGTAGAAAGTAAAGTCCTTTGTGCCAGGCTTCATCCCTTGGCGCTTAATAAGGGACGTAACGCTAAAAAGTTCCTCAAGCCCACTTCTAATTATCGGCTTTTTTCTGACGAATGTCCCAACGCCTTGCTGCTTCATTATAAGGCCTTCATCTTCCATTATTCTCATAGCTTCTCTAAGTGTAGCCCTGCTTATGCCAAATTCTTTCGATAGAGAAGCTTCAGAAGGAAGTTTCATTCCTTCCATACGCCAGTCTTAATAAGCTCCTCCATCTTGTTTAAGGCTAATTCATAAAGTGGCTTTTTATCTGGTACTAACATATTAAACCTCACTTCTTAGGTGTATATGGCACACCATCTGCAGCAGGAGATACACTCTTGCCCCCAACACCCACAAGAGCCAAAACTGTTAGAATATATGGAAGCATCATGATTATATTTTTTGACAAGGCACTGTTTTGAAGCTGCATGCTTAAAGCAGTAGCAAAGCCAAAAAGCAAAGCTGCGCCAAAAGAGCCAAAAGGCGTCCATTTACCAAATATCATAGCCGCCAAAGCAATGTAACCTCTCCCACTGGACATGTCTGTGCTGAAGCTGTTTAAAAGGCCTATTGAGAGATATGCACCGCCTATTGCCGAGAAAAGACCACTTAATGCAACTCCCAAATACCTTAACTTTATTACATTGATTCCTGCAGTTTCAGCCGCTTCAGGATTTTCCCCAACGGCTCTTATCCGTAAGCCGAGATTAGTGTGGAATAAGAAATAATCTGAAGCAAATATCAATATTATCATTAAATATACTATGACGCTGTTGCCGCTTAATATCTGTCCTACAAATGGTATATTTTTAATAATAGGAATATCTATATTTGGAAGCATGGGCGTATCTGTAGGCGTGCCACTGAAACCAAAAATTGTATTCAGAAGGTATGCCGTAAAGCCTGATGCAAATATATTTATTGCCATACCGAGAATAACCTGATCAGCAGTAAGCGTTACAGCAGCCCAAGCAAATATCACAGCAACTATCATGCCAACTATTACCGCACCTAATAAACCAAGCCATGCACTGCCTGTAAGATGTGCAAATAATACTGCAAAAAAAGCCGCAATAAGCATTATACCTTCCATGGCAATATTTACAACGCCAGATCTCTCAGAAAAAGTACCTCCAAGGGCTGGCAATGCCAATGGTGTTGCCATTGCAAGGGTTGCCGACCACAACTGAGGATTTAATAAAATCTCTTTCATGATGCTAACTCCTCCTTTTTCTGCTTCTTAAACATGGTTTTAAATAATTCAATGATTTTGTCTGCAGCAACGAAGAATATGATAAGACCTGTTATAACATCGGTTAACTGACCAGGCACTTGTGCATTAAGCTGCATGTATTGGGAACCTGTTCCAAGTGCAGCAAACAAAAGAGCCGAAAATACGACGCCAATAGGATTGTTTTTTGCCAACAGTGCCACAACTATTGCCGTATATCCATATCCTGACGTGAAACTATCGTAAAGCCTATGCTGAACGCCTAAAATCTGGACTGCTCCTGCAAGACCTGCAAATATGCCACTTAAACTCAATGACAAAACTATATTAAAAGGAACATTCATTCCAGCGTATTTTGATGCTCTCTGGTTAAACCCAACGGCTCTCATCTCATATCCCCAGACAGTCTTATACATAAGCCAGTAGACAAAAAGGGCCGCAACTAAAGCTATAACTATGCCATAAGACAATTGCGTGTTTGGCACGATGGTAGGTATCACAGCAGAATCTCTGATAAGCGGTGATTGAGGCACGGAGCCTTTTTCCATCATTGGCCCAAACTCCAATAGGTAATGGCTAAAATAAATCGCTACATAGCTCATCATCATAGTCGTAATGACTTCATGTGCGCCAGTATATGCTTTAGCAAATCCAGGAATTATTCCTCCCCACAATCCTCCAGCGATCATTGCAGCAACAAGTGCAAGAGGTATATGGATATACCATGGAAGACCTTTAAATGAATAGCCTATCCATGTGCCTACAATAGCGCCAATCCAATACTGTCCCTCAGCACCTATATTGAAAAGTCCTGCATTAAATGCTATTGCAACACCAAGACCTGTTATGATAAGCGGGACAGCATTTGCAAGTGTATTTGCTATATTTGGTAGTGTTCCAAATGCACCTATAAATAGTGACGAGTATGCAGCTACTGGATTAAAGCCTGTAGCCAACATTATTATAGAACCAATAATGATTGCAATTACAACAGCTAATATTGGCATATAAATGCTTTTTAACACTTTACTCATGATCACACCTCAACTTCCTTTGCGTCAATTTGAGAACCTGCCATAAGCAGTCCAATTTTTTCCCTTGTAGCAGACTTGCCATCCAATATATCCATTATTACACCATTATGAATTACTCCGATTCTGTCAGACAAAGACATTATCTCCTCTAATTCTAATGAAACAAGCAGTATTGCTGAGCCTCCATCTCTAAGCTCTAAAAGCTTTTTGTGAATGTACTCAATAGCACCAACATCCATTCCTCTTGTAGGTTGAACAGCTATCAAAAGCTTTGGATTAGAACCTACTTCTCGCGCAAGGATTATCTTTTGCTGATTACCGCCTGAAAGGTTGCCTGCTAAAAGAGTATAATCAGTAGGCCTTATGTCGTATTCTTCAACCTTCTTCGATGCATTTTCAAATACCTTTTTATACTGTATGACACCATTCTTCGAATAACGTATATCCTTGTATTCCTTTAATATCAAATTGTCTGCGACGCTGAACTTCATGATAAGTCCTTCCTGTTGTCTATCTTGAGGAATGTAAGATATGCCAAGCTTGTACCTTTCCCTTGTAGGCAATTTTTCAATATCGCTATTTTGGTACTTAATGATACCTGATTTAATCTGTCTAAGGCCCATCAAAGCTTCAATAAGCTCTGTCTGCCCATTTCCATCAATACCTGCCAGTCCAAATATCTCTCCGCTTCTTATTTCAAAGCTTACGTTTTTCACTTTTTCAATGTTTTGCTCATCTAAAACAGTTAAATCCTTTACTGAAAGCACCACATCGCCAGGTTTGTATTCTGATTTCTCTACTCTTAAGACGACTTCCCTTCCTACCATCAAATTAGCCAATTCTTGCTCATTTGTATCTTTGGTATTGAGGGTACCTACCGTCTTACCCCTTCTCATTACTGTAACTTTATCAGAAATTTCTTTAACCTCATCCAGCTTATGGCTTATAAATATGATAGAAATGCCCTGCTCTTTTAATCTCCTCATTATTCCAAACAGCTCTTCTGTCTCTTGTGGAGTCAGCATAGCTGTAGGCTCATCTAAAATGAGAAGCTTAGCATGTCTGTAAAACGCCTTTAGAATTTCTACTCTCTGCTGAAGTCCAACTGATAAATCTTTCACTTTTGCATCTGGATCGATTTCAAGATGATAGTTTTTTGATATTTCCCGAATCAATTCATTGGCTTTCTTCTTGTTGTAAGGAATGCCACCAGGTTCAGCACCGAGAACTATATTTTCTGCAACAGTCAAAACCGGTATCAACATGAAATGCTGATGAACCATCCCAATGCCTTTTTCTATAGCTTCATGGGGCCCACTTAGATTTAAAGTTTCACCACTTAACTTTAGTTCGCCAGAGTCAGGTTTATACAATCCATAAATAATATTCATCAAAGTAGATTTACCTGCACCATTTTCACCTAAGATGGCGTGTATTTCCCCTTCTTCTACAGTTAGATTGACACCATCATTTGCCCTAACCTTAGGAAATATTTTTGTAATATTTTTAACTTCCAATAATGCACTCATTGACATACCTCCTAAAAAGGGGCTGAACTCTGTCAGCCCCTAAGTTAGCCATTATTTCTGTACTTGATCTGAAACTTTTATCGTACCGTCTTTTATCTTATTAGCATATTCATTAACTTTATCCACTATAGATTGTGGAACGTCTTTTATCGGCTTAGCATAGCCAACACCATCATTTGCTAAGTCAAAGTACACGAGACCACTCTTAAAGTCATTATTAAGAGCATTCTTTATAGTCTCAAATGTTGCAACATCAACTTTTTTAAGCGCTGATGTCATAACTGTATCAGGAGCCATGTAATTTTGGTCTGCGTCAACACCTATTGCGTATACATTCTTTTCTTTAGCAGCATTTATAACACCATCACCAGTTTGTCCTGCAACATGGAATACTATATCTGCTCCTTGGCTTATTTGTGTCAAAGCCATTTGCTTTCCTGATGCTGGGTCGTTGAAGTTTCCTGTATAGCTTACAAGTACCTTTGTATCAGGATTTACAGCTTTTACACCTTGTTGGAAACCTGCAATGTAACTGTCAACAGGTGGAATCTGCATTCCTCCTACAACACCAACAACGTTTTGATCATTAAGCTTTGAATTCTTTTCTTTTTCCATAAGACCTGCCATTACACCTACTAAGTATCCGCACTGCTCTGTCTTAAATGTAGCAGACGCAACATTAGGTCTATCAGTAATGTCTGAGTCGATTATTAAGAACTTCGTATCAGGAAATTCTTTTGATACTTGTTCAACTGCATCTTTCATAAGGAATCCTACAGCTATTACTAAGTTGTACTTTTGCTGAGCAAATTGTGTAAGGTTTGTAATGTAGTCTGTCTGTTGTTTAGATTGAATAAAGTTAACTGTGACACCAAGCTCATTTTTAGCTTTTTCAAGACCTTGATATGCCAATTGGTTGAAGCTGTGGTCATTTATACCGCCAACGTCTGTTACAAGACCTACTTTAAAGTCTTTGTTCTTCGCATTTTGAGTCGTATTATTTGACTGAGATGATTGTTGCTGTTTTGTGGCTGAAGAACATCCCGATAAAAGTGATAAAGTCAAAACAAATGCCAGCATTAATGAAAGAACTACACGTAATTTTTTCATTACTCCATCCTCCTATTTTGATATCGTTTTTCTAATATTTAGCTTTTCAATTTCCGTCTGTTGTCTGACATCTAACAACATTATAATTCTAAAGCCGTTCATGCACAACGCTATTTCTAAGCTTGTATTACAAGATTATCTCATCTTTTCTCAATCTTTCTCACTTTTTCTTGTCTTTTAACACATTTACACTTAAACTTATCTATCACAAATTTTTAATGGAAGTATCAAGTATTTCGTCTTTTATAGGTTCATACTTTTTTATCAAACTCTCACATTCTTCAATGGCACTGTCTGCCAATGATTTATCTTTCAAAAATTTAGCATTTACTCTGACATTTATGGCGGCACTTTGAAGCCCTGCAAATAGAAGCAATGCACCAACTGCCGCATCTGATATTGCATTTGGATTGCCATACTGAGCAATAAGCAAAGTAGGTGCAAAACCTTCGCTTAAAAGCCTTGCTAGCTTAAGCGGCACATTTATGGCTTTGAAATAAGCCTCATCTAATTTTTGACTTCTTAAAGCCTTTTCTTCATCAGTATTTTTAGGCATTTTTATGGCTTTTATGACATCCTCGTATGCATTTTTATCCTCATCTACTAAAGGCATCAATTCTGATATAAGCCTTTCGCATATTTTAAGTCCGCTTTCAATCTCATCTTTTATATCGCTGTCGTACTCATCGTAGAACTTTCTGCCAATTGTAAGATTGTAGACCATTGACGACAACGCCACACCTAAGCTTGCCACTAAAGCGGATACACTTCCACCGCCAGGTGCAGGCTTTGAAGACGATACATCTTTTACATACTCTTCTAAAGTTTCGTTTACCAGCATAAAATATACCTCCTTTGTCCTTTTTCTTAATTATACCTTACTTTCCTCATTTTGAATACCTACTCGTAAATTCTATTTTCTATTACTTTATCATAGCTAAAGTTTTCCATCATCAGATAGTGCTCAGCAGTGTCAAACAGCGCTTTAGCAGGTATAAGTCCGATAAGTTCGCTGCCAACGATATTTACACCATACCTTGATGCTTCATTTTTGATGACTTCAAAAACCCTATACAATGGCGTCTTCTCATAATTTGTAAAATTCATTGAAACTTGAACAACATTTCTCTCCTTCAAATCTACCCCCATCGCCTTTAAGTATCTGAAGCCCCCTGAAGAATGTCTTATTGCCTTTGCTATTTTCTTTGCGATATCTATGTTAGTTGTATCTAAATTTACATTAAAAGCTATCAGAAAATTTCTGGCGCCTACAATCGTGACACCGCTTTTTTCGTTCATCACATGCGGTCCGTAATCAGGAGCCCAATCAGGCATTTTTATTTTCTCAAAAAAGCCTTCATATCCACCTCTCCTTATGTCTTCAAGGTTTCTCCTTAATGGGTTTTCCTGAGCTTCTTCATAAAGATATACAGGTATCTTAAGTTCTTCTCCTATGCGCTTACCTACATCTTTTGCTATCGCTACACATTCATCCATAGTTACATTCTTAAGAGGCACAAATGGCAAAACATCTAAAGCCCCAACTCTTGGATGCTGTCCCTTATGATGCCTCATGTCGATTAGTTCCGAAGCTTTTTTAGCCACATTAAAAGCAGCTTCTTTTATTCCATCCACATCTCCACAAAATGTTATGACAGACCTATTGTGATCTTTGTCCATAGTGTAATCTAATAATTTAACGCCATTTACAGATGCCACTTCTGCAACAAGTGCTGCAATCTTCCTTTGATCTCTACCTTCGCTGAAATTCGGAATACATTCTATAATTTTATCCATCTCGATTCCTCCGTCATCACAAATTTAATAAGTATTTCCTGACTTGAGAATATAATAAGGAGCATATTTTTTCAACGATTTTATGATAAAAAAATACGGATCAGAAGATCCGCATTTACAGAATATTGATATAATCATCAAAAGAACCGTCGTCGAGACAACATTCTATAATATCTCTGCCCAGCTTTGATAAATCCGGCGTCAAGTATTTTTTAAGCTCCTGCTTAAAGAAATCTGTCAATATTTTTGCGCCTTTCATAAATGCTTCTTCGCCCACTTCAGGCTGCAAGTGGACTTGTAAAAAGTGTTTTGGCATAAATTCGCCATCTATTTTAAGCGACTCCAGTGAATACCCTAATAGAGGGCATTTTGACTCTGTCAACTGATCAGGTCTGAATTTTGCACCGCCACGTCTTGATAGGTACTCCCTCGCAATCCACTGCGGCATAAATCCGACTTTATAGGCACCTATATGCTGATTTGGTATTAATACGTACCTTGTAGCAGGTGTATTTTGAATTTGCTCTAAGATGAGATTTGCATGTCTTACCATCTTTCCTGTAGCAAATGGCCAGTATGAGCCAACACCTTCACTGCTTAGCCCTTCTGTGTCTATGATGCTAGGGTTAGCGTAGCCCCTCGGAGCCACTAGCCTCCAAAGCCAAGCAATAGACGGTGGCAGTACATGAAGCACACCTAATATACCGTAAGAAGGATTTTCCTTTGTGCACGGAGGAGTTCTCACTCCAAAACTTCTTATGTCAACTTCTACAGCGTCATCTACTGTATTTGCAATGAATCCCCTTGGCATTATGACTCTCGGGTTAGTACAAGGCTTTCCAGGGCTATCTTCTATGTGCTCCCATATTAGGCATGTAGAATTAGGTACACCATCAATGTTAAGGAAAAGGAGAGGTTCTTTCGGATGGATACACAATTTTTCAAGATCAGGACTTGAACCGTACTCTGTAACATGGTCAAGCCTTATAAACCACCCGTTTTCCGCATCTTTAACGACTAACTTCTTGCTTGCATCTTGATATGATGGATGGCATAATGCCATGTCGTCTGTAACAGGCTGCAGTTCGCTGTTTTCTTTAAGTTCCATATAGAATTTTTCTTTAGTCACAATGTTAGTGCCAAAATGTATCCTTCCGTCCATTTCCCTTGGAAGTTGCTCAGTCATCTCGCTTTTCCCGCCACCGCTGGCACCTTCATGCATGATAGTCATTATGTTGTCATAAGGTGTTATGACTCTTACAGTCGATGCATGTGCTGTTATCCATCCTTCTTTTTCACCTACATCTAAAAGAACGCTATAAACGCCTTTTTTCGCACTTGGACCAGGGTATAAATTGTAGGAGAATAGTTCTTGCATGTCTTCAAGCCTGTTATGAACGACTACTTGCTTTCCATCGAAATGGGTATGCCTGAAAGGAGGTGCTACAAATATGATAGAGCATGGTTTAAAGTCCTCATTGATTTTTTCCTTGGGTATAAAACCTTGGATATCTGCAAGAGCAAGAACAAAAAAGCCAGCGTTTTTTGGTGCGATTACAAGCGAAGCATATCCTAATCTTTCATCACCAGCCATAAATGGCATTACAATCAAATCCTGTTTCTTTAGCCAATTAAAAGTCTCAAGCCTTAAAGGTTCAAAGTCCTCGCCAAACCTGTCTTTGTACCTTATCTTGTCAGTATCTTTGTCATCAGCTATAACCATGCAGTTTGGCTCTCGCCGCCTCATGTACGGCTCGGGGTAATTTATTGCAAAGCCATTTTTGCACTTTGCAACAGTGGCTTCCACGACTTTCCCTTTTCCTGGCACTTCGTACGACACTTCAAACGTGTCGTTTCCGCTGCCGCCTATCGTCAAATCTAATAATTCTTTTCTACTTTTAGGAATAATTATCTCTCTTCCACTTCTTAAAATATCAGAAACTTCATCAGGTAGTATAAAGTAATCTAAAATGCCATTTTCCATCTTTTCTATCTCATTCCTTTCACACGATATGAAAATTTTTGAAATAATAGACGTGATATTATGCAGAATTTTAATATTTGAAATATTTTATAAAAGCCACTATCTATCTATAAATTAGATAAATACTGGCTAAGCGGTAAATTTGCGAAGCAACCCTTTCATAGAAACCCCCTATTTACTTTCCTTCAATGTAGAAAAAATTCATGTAATTTATTCTATCATTTTCAAGCATTAAAGTCAATCCCTGCTTAACAAAATACACAATTAGCCGAAATATTAAATTATAAATGCTGTGGCGATTTACTAATATTATATCACATAATATGACCAGCTCATAATTTTTATGAATGAATTTTTGTTAAAAAAATATTTTTATATTTTAATTATCTGTGATATAATTATCGTGGAACTGTTATATAAAGTCTAAAGGTATATATATAAGCATTCTCAGAAAACTGTTATATAATCGCTTAACCGCTGTTGTATAACAGTACATATTTGTTTATGCTGTATTATAATAGTTTGCTTATATATCCTTAGATTTAAATATAATTTTAAAAGAGAGGGGAAATACGATGTCGAAGGTTATGAAAACCATGGATGGCAATACAGCCGCTGCACACGTAGCATATGCCTTTACAGAAGTAGCTGCCATCTATCCTATAACTCCATCATCACCTATGGCAGAGCATGTCGATGAATGGAGTGCCCACGGCAGAAAAAATCTCTTTGGGCAAGAAGTAAAAGTCATCGAGATGCAGTCAGAAGCAGGTGCTGCTGGTGCAGTACACGGTTCTCTTGCTGCTGGCGCACTAACTACAACATTCACAGCATCACAAGGGTTACTATTGATGATTCCTAATATGTACAAGATCGCTGGTGAACTTTTGCCAGGCGTATTCCACGTTAGCGCTCGTGCGCTTGCATCGCATGCACTATCAATATTTGGTGACCATCAAGATGTAATGGCATGCAGACAAACAGGATTTGCGCTTCTTGCATCAGGCAGTGTTCAAGAAGTCATGGACTTAGGCTCAGTCGCACATTTAGCAGCTATAAAAGGTAGAGTGCCATTTTTGCATTTCTTTGATGGTTTTAGGACATCTCACGAGTATCAGAAAATAGAAGTAATGGACTATGAAGATTTAAGAAAGCTTTTAGATATGGATGCAGTAAGAGAATTCAGAAAGAGAGCATTAAATCCAGAGCATCCTGTCACAAGAGGCACAGCTCAAAACCCTGATATATATTTCCAAGAAAGAGAAGCATCCAACAGGTACTACAATGCTGTGCCAGAAATAGTAGAAGAATACATGAAGGAGATAAGCAAGATTACAGGCAGAGAGTACAAGCTATTTAACTACTATGGTGCTCCTGACGCTGAACGCATTGTAATCGCTATGGGTTCAGTTACAGAGACGATAGAGGAGACAATCGACTACTTGCTGAAAAAAGGCGAAAAAGTAGGTGTCGTAAAAGTACATCTCTACAGGCCTTTCTCATTTAAACACTTCATGGATGCTATACCAAAGACAGTAAAAAAGATAGCCGTATTAGACAGGACGAAAGAAGCAGGCGCATTTGGCGAACCACTTTATGAAGATGTAAGAGCAGCTTTCTATGACAGTGAAATGAAACCTATTATCGTAGGAGGACGTTACGGTTTAGGCTCTAAGGACACTACACCGGCTCAAATAGTGGCAGTATTTGACAACTTAAAGTCAGATACACCGAAAAACAACTTCACGATTGGCATAGTAGATGATGTGACATACACATCGCTTCCTGTTGGTGAAGAAATCGAAACAACGCCAGAAGGCACTATAAGCTGCAAATTCTGGGGATTTGGCTCAGACGGTACAGTTGGTGCAAACAAGAGCGCTATACAGATTATCGGCGACAACACTGATATGTATGCACAAGCTTATTTTGCATACGACTCAAAGAAATCAGGCGGCGTTACTATATCCCATCTGCGCTTTGGCAAAAAGCCAATAAGGTCAACGTACCTTATCAACAACGCTGATTTTGTAGCATGCCATAAACAAGCTTATGTGTACAACTACGATGTACTTGCAGGCCTCAAAAAAGGCGGCACATTCTTGTTAAACTGCACATGGAAACCAGAAGAACTTGATGAAAAGCTACCTGCTTCCATGAAGAGATACATCGCTAAGAACAACATCAATTTCTACATCATAAATGCAGTTGATATAGCAAAAGAATTAGGTCTTGGTGCAAGAATAAACATGATAATGCAATCAGCATTCTTTAAGCTTGCGAACATTATTCCTATTGATGAAGCGGTTAAGCACTTAAAAGATGCTATTGTGAAGTCTTACGGTCATAAAGGCGAAAAGATAGTCAATATGAACTACGCAGCCGTCGATCGTGGAATAAATGCACTTGTAAAAATTGATGTTCCTGCGTCGTGGGCAAATGCTGAAGACGAAGCTAAAGTAGAAAGAAATGTTCCTGATTTCATAAAGAATATAGCAGATGTTATGAATAGACAAGAAGGAGACAAATTGCCTGTAAGCGCCTTTGTAGGCATGGAAGATGGTACATTCCCGATGGGTACAGCAGCTTATGAAAAACGCGGCATCGCAGTAGATGTACCTGAATGGCAGATAGAAAACTGCATACAGTGCAATCAATGTGCATATGTATGTCCACACGCAGCAATAAGGCCATTCCTCTTAAATGAAGAAGAAGTCAAAAACGCTCCTGAAGGATTTACTTCAAAGAAAGCAATAGGAAAAGGGTTAGAAGGTCTGAACTTCAGAATTCAGGTAAGCGTGCTTGACTGTACAGGGTGCGGCGTCTGCGCAAATACATGTCCTTCAAAAGAAAAGTCTCTCATAATGAAGCCTTTAGAGACACAGTTAGATCAAGCAAAGAATTGGGAATACGCTATGTCTCTCTCACATAAAGAAAATCCACTGGGTACAGACACCGTAAAAGGAAGCCAGTTTGAGCAGCCGTTGCTGGAGTTCTCAGGTGCTTGTGCAGGATGCGGTGAAACGCCATATGCAAGACTTGTAACACAACTATTTGGCGATAGGATGCTTATCGCAAATGCTACAGGTTGCTCATCAATATGGGGCGGCAGTGCGCCATCTACACCGTACACAGTAAACAAAGATGGTCATGGTCCAGCTTGGGCTAACTCACTGTTTGAAGACAACGCTGAGTTTGGCTTTGGTATGGCATTAGCTGTAAAGCAACAGAGAGAAAAATTGGCTGATATAGTAAAAGAAGCATTAGAATTAGATCTTACGCAAGATCTAAAGAATGCCTTAAAGTTATGGCTTGATAATTTTAATAGTTCTGAGATAACAAAGAAGACAGCCAATATCATAGTTTCATTGATACAGGACTACAAGACAGATGACGCAAAAGTCAAAGAACTTTTAAATGAAATACTTGATAGGAAAGAATATCTTGTCAAGAAGTCACAGTGGATATTTGGCGGTGACGGTTGGGCATACGATATAGGCTTTGGTGGTCTTGACCATGTGCTGGCGTCTGGCGAAGACGTAAATATTCTTGTATTTGATACAGAAGTATATTCAAATACAGGTGGTCAATCATCAAAAGCTACACCAGTTGGTGCTGTTGCACAATTTGCTGCAGCAGGCAAAGGAATAGGCAAGAAGGATTTAGGCCGCATTGCAATGAGCTATGGATATGTCTATGTTGCCCAGATAGCTATGGGTGCTAACCAAGCACAGACAATAAAAGCCTTGAAAGAGGCAGAAAGCTATCCTGGCCCATCGCTTATAATAGCGTACGCACCTTGCATTAACCATGGCATTAGATTAGGTATGGGTTGCAGCCAGATAGAAGAAAAGAAAGCAGTTGAAGCTGGATACTGGCACCTATACAGGTACAATCCAATGCTTAAAGCTGAAGGCAAGAATCCATTCATCCTTGACTCAAAGGCTCCAACATCTTCATACAAAGAATTCATCATGGGAGAAGTTCGCTATTCTTCATTGGCAAAGACATTCCCAGAAAGAGCAGAAGCTTTGTTTGAAAAAGCTGAAGAACTTGCAAAAGAAAAGTACGAAACATACAAGAAGCTTGCTGAACAAAATTAGCTTCACTACAATTAATGAGCGAAATTGCTTTCGCTCATTAATTTTTTATGTACTGATTCAATTCTTCCTTCTAAATTTTTCTCTTGTTTATCTATTTAATGTTTTATATAATTAATGTTATAAACTACATAAAAGGAGCGGATGATATGAGAGAAAAAATAAAGATGGCAAAACCTATCGTAGAGCTGGATGGCGATGAAATGACCAGAATCATCTGGCAGATGATAAAAGATACGCTTATACATCCTTTTGTAGAACTGAATACAGAATACTACGATCTAGGTTTAAAGAATAGAGATTTAACAGATGATCAGGTGACTGTAGATGCCGCTTATGCGATAAAAAAGCACAAAGTAGGCGTCAAATGCGCTACTATAACACCTAATGCTCAAAGAGTCGAAGAATACAACTTAAAAAAGATGTGGAAAAGCCCCAATGGCACCATAAGGGCTATATTGGACGGCACCGTTTTTAGGACTCCCATACTGGTAAACGGCATCAAACCTCTCGTAAAAAGTTGGACAAAACCCATAACGATTGCTCGTCACGCTTACGGAGACGTGTACAAAGACGTAGAATACAGAGTGGAAAAATCAGCTAAAGCAGAATTAGTAGTGACGTACGACGATAATTCCATCGAAAGGCAGACCATACACGAGTTTGACGGTCCAGGAATTTTGATAGGGATGCACAACATAGACAAGTCAATAAAAAGCTTCGCAAAAGCTTGTTTCAATTACGCATTAAGTCAAAAGCAGGATTTATGGTTTGCCACAAAAGACACCATTTCAAAAGTATACGACCACACTTTTAAAGACATATTCAATGATATGTACGAAAGCGAGTACAAAGATAAATTCAAAGAAGCTGGAATCGAGTATTTTTACACATTGATAGACGACGCAGTAGCAAGAGTCATAAGATCAGAAGGCGGCATGATATGGGCTTTGAAAAATTACGACGGAGATGTAATGTCAGACATGGTGGCAACAGCCTTTGGAAGTCTAGCCATGATGACATCTGTATTAGTATCACCTGACGGTGACTTTGAATATGAAGCAGCCCATGGAACAGTGACGCGCCATTATTACAAGTATTTGCAAGGTGAAGAAACATCTACAAACCCTATAGCTACTATATTTGCATGGACTGGCGCATTGAAAAAGCGCGGTGAATTAGACGGCAACAAGCACTTAATAAAATTTGCTGAAAAGTTAGAAGAAGCATCTTTAAAAACAATAGAAGATGGCATAATGACTAAAGATTTAGCTGCAATCTCAGAACTTTCTGATAAAAAAGCTGTAAACACCAAAGAATTCTTAAACGAAATCAAAAATAATCTTGAAAAACTGATTTAATTAAGAAATGCTCTTTAGTCATTAAAGAGCATTTCTGCCTTTTCAAATACGAATTTCTGCGAGGGATATAAATTGGTATTATTAAATGGAATCGAAAGCATTTTGCCTATTGTCCTCATTATCGTATTAGGTTATGTTCTTTCATATAAAAAGTGGCTTGATGAATCTGCATCTGAGCTTTTTTCAAGAATCGTCGTCAAAATCTCCCTTCCATGTCTCATGTTCTACACCGTCATCGAAAATCTTGAAAGAAGTCAGTTGTCTCACATGATATTTGGCTTAATCGCCGCTTTTCTAAGCATTTTAATAACATATTTAATTGCTAACATGCTTGTAATCTTGCTAAAATTCGATAGAAAAAAGGCAGGTTTGTTTTCTGCCATATTTGCCTTTTCCAACACGATATTTGTAGGCCTTCCTGTCAATCAAGCGCTGTTTGGCAACAAAGCCGTACCGTACGTACTTTTGTATTACGTTGCAAATACAACTCTGTTTTGGACGATTGGGCTTTACAACATAAGAAAAGATGTGGAAAACCCAAATGGAGATTTTTCATTGTATCAGGCATTAAAAAAGATATTTTCAGCGCCGCTTTTAGGATACATCGTAGGCATCATCTTCATATTACTGGAAATAAAGACACCTCAATTTTTAGTCGACACAGCAAAATACATCGGTCAGCTTACAACACCTCTATCGATGATCTTTATAGGAATATCCATCTACATGGCAGACTTGAATGATTTTAAATTGGACAAAAACGTCTTATTTTTGCTTATAGGTCGCATCATAATATCGCCCATCATAACAATACTGGTGCTGCACCTTTTCAAACTCAATATTCTTCTAGAAAAAGTATTTGTCGTCCAAAGCGCCTTACCTGTCATGACGCAAATAGCGATTGTAGCCCATGCCTACAAAAGCGATCAGAAATACCCATCCATCATGATAGCCGCAACAAATCTCCTAAGCTTAATCGTGGTGCCAATATACATGTACGTAATAAGCAATATATTTTAAAGGGCAGTTATCTGCCCTTTTTGACTATTTGCCTTCATTTAAGTAATTTAATATGTCCTGCTTCTGGCTTTCCGTTATCTTCTTGTCTTTTACAGCTTTTTCAAGGGCATTTTTGAATTTTTTGTACACACCTCCCCTTTTAAATCCTTTCATTCCAGGAGGAAAACCTGTCCCATCCCATTTGTTCACTTTGTCAGTGTATTTTTTAATAAGCTCATTTGCCTTATCCTGTGAAATCTTCCCGCTTTGCACTTTCTTGTTTAAATTAGCAGTAAAATCACTGATAAGCTTCTGCCGCTTTTGAGAAAGTGTCAAACTGTTAAGCTCTTTTATATATTGTTCTTCTTCGTTTATCTTTGAAATCATGCTGTCGTACTTTTCTTTGCTTATTTTACCTTGGTTGTACTTTTCAGTAACCTTCGCCTTTATATCCTCCAATTTTTTTTATTGGATCTACTTTATTTGGAGCAGCAGTTGAAATGGTGCTTTGATGTGGCAGTACAGCTTCATCTGCCAACGCCACCGTCGAAAAAAGCATCACACCAACTATTGTAGCCGCCAACAATCTCTTGTACATTATCATCGGTCATTAACCTCCTTCTAACGATATTGTATAAAATTGTTTAAATAAAATCTGCACCTCCTTTTTCATTTACTATTATGTCCTGAAGTTGTGTCAGAATTTTATTAAATCGATTAACAAATTGTAAAAGTTGTATGTTAAATTTTAGTGGATTTCTGAATAATATCACCTTCTTGAAGAAAAATAGATAGTAAATAACGAGTTTAGGAGGAATAAGATGAAAGCATTAAGAAAAATCATATCTATAGCTATAATTGCAACTCTGGCTTTAAGCCTTGTTTCATGCAAAACTATGACAAAGCCATCGACTCAAAAGCCAAAGCCTCAAACTACGCCTAAAGTATCTTACAAAGATGGTACATACACAGGTGCCGGTCCAAAATGGTCTGAAGGCAGTGAAGACGCTACAGTCGTAATAAAAAATGGAAAAATAACAAGCATAACATTAAGGCGTTTGGATAAGAGCGGAAAAGAAATAAATTACGACAAATGGACAGGTCAAAAAGATCCAAAGACAGGCAAAGTATATCCTAATTTGAAAAAGTTCAGAGTCGATATGGCCAACGAGATGATCAAAAAACAAACTTACAATGTAGATACAATAGCAGGTGCTACAGAGACAACTACAAACTGGAAGATAGCTGTCAAAAAACGCCTTAGAAAAGGCAAAAAAAATAATACTTAAACATGCTCAAAAAGGTATTAAAATGTGATAGTCAATTGCATTTTAATATCTTTTTTATATGTGCCTTGTATATTTATGCCAAATAATATAAAATGAGATATATGGGAGGAGGAGTTGAAATGCAGGCAATCGAAAAGGCAAAAAAATTTTACTACGATGAATTAAATGCAAAACAGTTGTACTCTTACCTTGCAAAAGTAGAATCGAAAAAGGAAATAAAGGAGTTATTTGAAGAACTGGCAAAGATCGAGGCTAACCATACGAAATATTGGTACGACTTCTTAAGCGACAGAGGCATAAAATTAAAATCAAAAGTGCGTGCTAAAAGTTTGTGGTTTTATAAAATTTTGCGAATACTTCTTGGAAGCCGGCTTTTCATAATACTTTTAGAGATGCAGGAATCAAACAGCACTGATGAATACTATGAATACTACAAAGACCCAATTTTAACTGAATCTGAGCGACAAGGTCTTGCTTTAATAATAGAAGATGAACTGGAACATGAAAAAAACTTAGGCAACCAAAACAAAGAAGCGAATTTCTCCAATATACGAGACTTCATACTTGGCATGAACGACGGATTAGTAGAAATATTAGGAACTGTCACAGGTCTTTCGGCTGTGTATCAGAGCAAGCCGCTTATCGTTGGTGCATCTGGCCTTGTGGTAGGTATTGCGGGTGCTTTGTCTATGGCAATAGGTGCATATACATCTGTAAGATCCCAAAGACAAGTAAATGAAAGCATCAAAAGCAAGATGGAGCTTCTTTTTAACGTATCAAAAAATAGAGCCAAAGAAGAACTTCTAAACAAGCTAAGTGAATCAGGCATACCTGACGATATAAGCCAAGAAATTGTAGAAAAATTGGGAGACAACGAAAATGCCATGGCAAATTTGCTTGTAGAAGAAGTAAAGGAAAATGAGATAAAATCAGCTTTGTACACAGGCTTAGCGTATTTAGTAGGACTTTTCTTCCCTGTCATCCCCTACTTCTTCATCACTTCATCATCAGTATTAGCCTTGATTCTCTCTGTGATTTTCGCCGCTATAGCGCTTTCTATAGTAGGTATGGTAGTCTCAATAGCGTCTGAAAGCCTATCCATAAAAAATAAAATAATAGAAATGGTATTGTCAGGTTTAGGAGCGGCAGCGTTATCTTACTTATTTGGATCTTTTGTGCAGTTTGTATTCGGCATTAATGCGTAGTCATTAATGCTTTTTTACCTTTTTTAGATAAAACGACACAAAAACAGTGTATGCGTAATCGTAAATGACAAACGACACTTGCAACAATGTGAAAACCAACACGCTTAAATAAGAGCCTATAAATATATTTACAGCAAAAACATATTTAAGCACCACATAAATGATAGACAAAGATAGATTAAATACAATAAGCTTTAAGACGTATTCCAAAAATCTATTCAATGGCAGCCTTTCTATGTACGATTTTACAATACCGTAAAATCCAAAAAAGCACGCATAATAAAAAGCTATCAGCTTGTTTGGCATCAATATAAACGCCAGCAAAGATGTAGCAATATAAAACACTGCTCCTGCATTAGCATTTGCTTCTATGACCATTATTGATACAGAAAATGATGATAAAATCAGCAAAAAAAGTCTATTTGTAGGCATTGCTGCAGAGATAAAAAGCAAAATCACATTTACAGCAGCAAGCATACCTCCTAAAGAAAGTGACCTCTCTTTTGACATAAAATCAACTCCCTAAAAACATCTAAACATATCTCCGCCCATACATTCGCAGCATGTATCACAAGCCCATATAGTAAAAAGAGTCTGACAGCAATCATCGTTCATTGTCCTTCTGTACACATCACCTTGGTAAACGCCTCTTTGCATCTCCATGTTGTTTAATGCCTCACGGTACTCTATATTGCCGGGTTCCATGTTTACTGCTGTCCTAAAACAGTTGTACGCCTCACCAAATCTTCCTCTCCTGTAATTTACATGGCCATATAGATAATACCACTGTGCGTTTCTATCAGTCATTCGATTTAAGATAGCTTCCGCCGCATATAAGTCATTTCTGTTAAGGGCATTTATTACTTCGTAGTACGTAGAGTTACTATCGCTGTATGAGCCATTGCCACTGCCATAAGTTCTATCATTGGCGTAATCGCCTCTAAAAGTCTCTCCTTCCATTATAGCCCTGTATGCATCATTTATCTCCCTCAGTTTTTCCTCTGCCAAATCTTTAAGCGGATTGTCAGTATACTGATCAGGATGATACTTCTTCACAAGTTCCCTATAAGCCCTTTTAACTTCCTCAATTGATGCTCCTTCTTTAAGACCTAAGACTTCGTACGGATTTTGCATGATTTATCTCCTTCCATAACCCTCATAAATTCCATGTAAAGTCCAATTCTAAAAATATTGTCGATTATTCCAATATTCTTTTTGAACTTCAACTGTTCATACAATTTAACTATTGTAGAAAGCGTAAAAGTCAAATTAAATTTTGTCCACTCTTTGATTTCCTCCAACATGGGCTTTAACTCATCTTCCTGCATTTTGTCATAAGAAAGATTGTACTGGTATATAAAGGGATTGTAACTGCCATTTTTTAAATCCTTCTTCAGATCATCGTAAGCATCTAAAATGTATACAAATCTTCCTAAGTGATACGCAATTTGGCCAATTTTAGCGTAATCTTCATCGCCAACTTTCAGACCATCAATTAAAAAAACTTCTTTCATGATATTGGCAAATGGCTCAGAAGCCACATCAACAGATGAACACTTCGTTTCTGCTAATCCTTTTAAAACTTCTAAATACCCTTTTATTTTTTCCGCCTTTTCAGAATATGACTTATACGACTTTCTGTATTTTGTCTTGAAAAAAAGCTCTAATAAAGATGCATTTAAAGTTTTATCATCTTCCTTGTCGTCCAAAAATTTATAGTACATAAGGATTGTATTCATATCTGCCGCATAAGCAATATACGGGTTTTCTTTCATAATAGGTTTTTTCTTAAACGGATTTGCCACACAGCTTTCTTTTCTTATACATATCTCCTCATCAGACAAAGCTGATAAAAAAATCGCAAGATACGTAAGCTCATAATTTAAAGTCAAGCGGCTTATCTCGCCATATCTCTTTCCAATTTCCTTGCAAAGGCCACAGTAATACGCCTTAAAAACATCGTAATCTTTTATCTTCATCTCAGGTTTGTATGGCTTTATATATCCAAACATAGCATCTTCCCCAAAAAAATAATCCTGATTTTATTTTATCAGGATGTTAGCCGTAATTCAAATTAAATAAATATTAATCTAACCAAGCATTTCTTTTATTTTCTCATTTTTATCTATGTACAAAAGAAGTGGCAATCCCAGCACATAGCACGCTATCATCTCACCTAAACCGACCCATAGCATTGAAGCTACAAGCGGCAGTTTGTAAAGGAAATTTAATTCTATTCCAATGATGATCGCATTTATTACAACAGGCGGTAGAGGTGCTAAATACCGCTTATATCTAAGATTTGATTTGCCAATATAGTGCGTGATTACAGCACTGATTAGCGTCGCTAAAGAACCAAAAACCACATCGAATATCCCATTCCCGCCTATCATATTTGCAATTATACATCCAACAAAAAGTCCTAAAATGGAATATGATGAAAAGAAAGGCAAAACCGTAAGTGCTTCAGCAACCCTTACTTGAATTTGTCCGTAGCTTATTGGCGCAAGTGCCACTGTGACGGCTGCGTACACTGCAGCGATCAACGCTCCATAGACTATTTTCTTAGTTTTACTGTTCAATTTTATCTCCTCCGTAGTTTTGTTTATAGACAGGATTTTGCGAACTGTCTTTATTTCATTATACAGTTAAATAGCCATATGGTCAAACAATTTAACGTCGTCTATCATTTTAAAATGTTGATCAAATGAGAATATCATCATATCATTTTTAATCGCTAAATAAGTAATAAGCACATCTAACATTAGTATGGTTTTACCATCTCCTTTTTTAAGTTTCTACACTTTTGTAATGCTTAAAAAATACATAGAAATAGCAATTACAAGCTCTTCAAATTCATTGACTGCACCTAATGTATCTCCTGTCATACCACCTATTCTCATAGATATGTACTTAGTGATAAGATACGTGACAACTGATGAAACAGCTAAAAGCTTCAAAAACACTGTTAAATGGACAAAAATCATGCCAACAACTGATGTAAACAATAAGCTTAACATTAGCTCTGTAAAAGATATTTTGCCTATAATAAGTCCTCCCAGACCTTCTCCACCTCTTGCTGATTTTGATGCGTACGCTGCTAAAATTATGGAAAAGCGTCCAATGAGAGGCATCAATATCAATGTGGAATATATGAGATTACCTTTTATGTCAGTTAAAAACAATATCTTTAGAATTATTAAAAAAAACCAAGGCAAGAACTCCATTCGTCCCAAGCCTTGAATCCTTCATTATCTCAAGCATTCTGTCCCGACTTCTGTTGCTAAAAAGTCCATCGAATGTGTCTGCAAACCCATCTATGTGCATAGCACCTGTCAGAATGTACGATGATGCTAAAGCTGTTGTTATGGCTATTTCCCGGGGAAATATATTTTTAGAAGCATAAAACATGAGGCTTGCAACAGCGCCAACAAATCCTCCTACAAAAGGGAAATATTTAACCATCTTGTGAAAGTCATTTTTGTTTACATCTACTTTTACATTAATTGGTATCCTTGTCATAAATTGAAGCGATAATATAAAAGCCTTTATCTCATCCATCTTATTCACCACATCACCGTAAACTATTACTTTTTATTTCTAAAGGTATGCCTGAAACCATAAAATACACATAATCTGCATTTTCCGCAATTTTCTTATTCATTCTCCCTGATATGTCCCTAAATATCCTTCCCAATTTGTACTCTGGCACAAGCCCCATTCCAACTTCATTTGTCACAACTATGACATATTTATCTTTCTCTTTTGCGGCACTAATCAACCCGTCAACTTCGGCGCTTATTTTTTCTTCGGCTCTATCTACATCTTCTAAATTCTTCTCTTCCCACGTCATATCGATTTCTAAAAGTAGATTCGACACCATGACAGTCAGGCAGTCCAAAAGCACAGCTTTTTTGTCTGTGCATCTTATTATGTCAAAGATGTCATTGTAAGCTTCTACTGTTTTCCATTCCTTTGGTCTTCTTTCTCTGTGCCTTTTAACCCTTTCTTTCATTTCATCGTCAAACGGTATAGACGTAGCTATGTAAAGTACACTGTAACCCGCATATTTCAAAGCAAGACTTTCTGCAAACTGGCTTTTGCCAGACCTTGCGCCGCCTGTCACCATAATCAAAGCCAATAGAAACACCTTCTTTCGTGAAAATCATTTTAGAACTTCTTTTATAGCTTCTACCAGTTTTACATTATCACGATGGCTTTTTACAGCTACTCTAAAATACCTGTCATCCAAATACCTGAAATTTGATGCATCTCTTACCAGTATCCTTCTTTTTAACAATTCTTCTTTTAAATCTCCCACATTCATATGTTTAAGCTTTAGCAACATGAAATTAGTCAATGTATCAAACACGACTAATTCATCTATCTTTTTAAGCTCATTCGTTAAATAATCTATTTCCTCTTTTATGTATTTTCTCGTATTTTCCATAAATTTTATATCATCAAAAATCCTTCTTCCTATTGCATCAGCAAAAGCATTTACCGTCCAAGGCTCTTTATAAGCTTCCAATCTCTTTATCAAACTTTCACTTCCAAAACCGTATCCAAGTCGCAATCCTGGCAGACCAAAAAATTTTGTAGCAGCTCTTACTACAAAAAGATTATCGTAGTCATCTATGAGATCTAAAGACTGGTATTCTTCATAATCGCATATAAATTCTATGAATGCCTCATCTATCATCACTGGCAAATTAAGCTTTTTCGATCCCTTCACGATATATTCAACATCTTTTAGCTTTATTCCCTTACCTGTAGGATTGTTAGGATTTCCTATGATGACAGAGTCTACTTCTTTAAAACAATTTACTATTTTGTCCACATCAACAACATATCCATCTTCTTCTGGGATCTGGTAGTACAAAGGATTTCCTCCTGACAATGTGACTGCTCTTTCGTATTCTAAAAAAGCAGGAGATGGAATAAGGGGCCTTTTCAGAGAAAGGGCCATCACAAAAAGATAGATAAGTTCAGAAGCACCATTACCGACTATTATGTTCTCACTTTTTAGTCCTGTATATTTTGAAATAGACCTTTTCAATTGTGTGTAGTTTATGTCAGGATACTTTGTGAAAGCCGCAATATCAATGGAATCTTTTATACATTCTGGAAAGCCAAGAGGGTTTATGTTTGAACTAAAATCTATCACATCTTTATCGTAAATATATATATTTCCACCATGTTCATATTTATCCATTCAATTCACCTCAAGATAGTCTTCCTAACCGAATAAATGGCTTATCTACAAGGTTTTGCACTATCTGTCTGTCATCCTTTTTGTAAACGACAATGCAGCACGTAGAAGGACCACCTGACTTTTCATCATCAATCTCGTCATCATATTCTCTTAACAAATTTAGTCCAGAAGTAAATTTAAGCACATTAAGCTCATATTTTATCCCCTTTGACCCTACAGGAATCGCCTCAACTATTTCATTACACCTAAATATTTTCACATAATCTTTAAGCAAAAGAATATCATCAAAACACAATACCTCTTGTCCAACACGAGGATAACCCAAAAGCCCTACCTCCATACCTACCTTTGCCTTTCTCACTTTTAAATCCTCTTTCTCCGCCTTTCCAATTGCTGTCACGCCAACACCTGTCATAGTTGAAGGGAAATTTTCCTCTGTGCTGCCAGTCAATCTAATGTCATATATCTCATTTTCCGTCAGCTCTTTTTTTATTCCATCTATAATCTTAATGCCAGTGGGGTTCATTTCATTTGACAGCGTATCTGATATTGCAATTGGCCAAGCGCCAATACATAGAATATCTGACAAAGCAACTTTAATGGCTGCTCTTCCTACCACCTCAGCGTCTACCTTCAAAACATCATTTTCCTTTTCCCCGATGGCACCTGTGCTGTCGCATGACACAGCATACGCAACATCACATTCGTGTATGATTAAGACATCCCTGTATTTCTCTATCATAACATCTATCACCTTTTTATCATTTTTAAAACTGTCTTATAGATGATTGACGCCAAAAGTACATTTGCAAAAGACGCAATAGTAAGCGGCAACACCATCTGAAAGAAAAACCCCCAGCCGTACTGTGGTACAAAGATAAGTGTTGCAACAGGCCCGTTTAGTATGGTACCCACAGCGATTGCCACATAGCTATTAAACTTTTTATACGCCAGCGAATAAAAATATGCACATACAGCCATTGATGCAGCAATGATGATGTGATTTGGTATTCCAAGCGGAAAACCAGATGTAAGTGCAGTAAAAATATGGCCTAAAGAAATGACGATTGCTCCTATGTACCCTCCAAAATAAAGGGACGCAAAATATCCCGGCAGCGAATCAAACGCCACCGTATTGTAGACTTTAATCATAGCGCCTACAGCACTCATGGCGATAAGCATAGCCACAAGTGTCAATGTTTTAACATTTTTAATCGTTGTTGTCTTTGTATCCATCTACATATACCTCCTGTTAATATTATTTTAAAGGTAAAGAATAAAATAAGCCCCAAAAAAGATGTCATGTACATTATCCTTACGCTGTCCTTAATATGCTCTAATTTAAGTGCTTCATTGCCATCACCCAACTTCGGCTTTAGCTCAGGCTTTCCAAAATAATAGTTAAGCCCTCCCAACTCTACATTTAATGCGCCTGCAATTGCAGCTTCCCCATGTGCACTATTTGGACTTTCATGCTTTAATCTATCCCTTTTTAAAATGCGGAAGCTATTTTTATAGTCGTATCTCAGCAAAAATGATGACACTACAATCAAAAGCCCTGTTATCCTGGCCGGCAGGAAGTTCAAAATATCGTCAAGCTTTGCAGAAGCATATCCTATCTCCAAATATCTTTCATTTTTATATCCAACCATTGAGTCAAGTGTGCTGGAAGCCTTGTAAGCCAATGCCAATGGTGCACCACCTATAAAAGCATAAAATAGAGGCCCAATTATCCCATCAGATATATTTTCTGCCACCGTCTCTACCGTACCTCTTATAATATCACTATAACCTAAATTTTCTGTATCACGACTTACAATGAAAGACAACATCTTCCGAGCTTCAAGAAGATTGTCTTCTTTAAGAGGATCATATACTTTCATAGCTGATTTTGCTAAATCATTAGTTGCAAGACAAGTGTAGATGAGAAGCATATCTAAAATCTTTCCTAAATACACATTCACTTCTTTCATTATGTAAATGATAAAGAATCCACTTATATAGCTTGTAAAAACGACAATGGCACACAAGAAATATCCTGCAATTCTTTTTTGTTTGCCAGTTTTTGTAATTTTTCTCAAATTTCTCTCAATAAAGCTTATCAATTTCCCAATCAGTCTAACCGGATGTGGATATCCTTGCGGATCGCCTATCATCAAATCTAAAAAATATGCAGCTATCACTTCCATATTAAATACTGCCTTTCATTATCTGGTAAATTTTATTTATGTCTAAGCTTTTTCTTACTACATCTGCCAGTCTATCATACTCTCTTTCTTTAAATTTCCTGTAGTCTTCAAGGTAATCTATCTCTTTTAACCCTTTTGATTTTCTTAAGATATTTACAAGTCGCTTTGTGAAGTCTGTGTTTTCAAATATTCCATGCATATACGTACCAAACACTTTCCCGTCACTGCTTACACACCCATCACTGACAGATATTCTTTCATCACTTCTCGATAAAATATTTGAAAAATTTCTATCTCCTGTAGAACTTATGCCCATGTGTATTTCGTATCCATCTACAAGCAGTCCTCTAAGTGGTGATAAAAAATCAGGCAAATCATCGGAAACTTGAGCTTTAACTTGTGTCGTAATCTTTTCAGGTAAAATAACTGTCTCTACATCTAATAATCCTAAACCTTCCATCTCACTAATAGGCCCTTCTATGTGTTGTGGATCACATATACTTTTCCCCATCATCTGATATCCGCCACATATGCCGATTATAAGCTTTCCCATTTTTCTCAAATTCAAAATCTCATGGTGAAGTCCAGCATCTTTAATCGCTTTAAGGTCACCTATCGTATTTTTCGTGCCTGGTATTATCAATACATCGCAGTCGCCGATTTTTTCTCCTCTACTTACATACCTTACATTCACATCTTGAATCTTCTTTAATGGTTCAAAATCAGTAAAATTGGATATATGGGGAAGATTTAAAATCGCAATATCGATAACTCCACCGCTTTTTCTCGTGTAATAAGCATCTGTTGCACCATCCTCCTCATCAACATATACGTCCATGTATGGTACCACACCGATGACATCTTTATCAATTATATCTTCCAGCATCTTTATTCCCGGTTTTAATATTTCCATGTCGCCTCTAAACTTGTTTATTATGACGCCTTTTACTCTTTTTCTTTCATCATCATCTAAAAGCAATAATGTACCTGCAATTGATGCAAAAACGCCACCTTTATCTATGTCACCCACTATCAATACTGGTGAATCCACCAACTTGGCCAGCCCCATATTTACTACATCTCTTTCTCTGAGATTGATCTCAGCAGGGCTTCCAGCACCCTCTATCACGACTATATCGTATGACTGGCTAAGCTTATCAAAATCCTCTTTTATCATATTTAAAAGTTTAGGCTTAAATTTCTGATAGCAAGATGCATCCATGCTGTCATAAACTCTGCCTCTTAATATAACCTGACAATTTTTGTCTGAGCTTGGCTTTAAAAGTATCGGATTCATAAGTATAGATGGCTTTATGCCGGCAGCTTCCGCTTGTACAGCTTGTGCTCTACCCATCTCAAGACCTTCATCTGTGATAAATGAATTAAGCGCCATATTTTGTGACTTAAATGGTGCAACCGAATATCCGTCCTGCTTGAATATCCTGCAGAGAGCAGCTACCAACAAGCTTTTCCCAACAGATGAAGCCGTACCTTGAAGCATTATCTTAAGCGCCATACTTACTCATCTCCCATGCATAATCTCTGCAATGGCCTATAAACCTTTCTGCAGCATTTGGATATTTCAATAAATTGATGTGAACATAGGTACCTAAACAATTTTTGTACACATATCCACATGACCACTTTTCTTCAGAATATGGTTTATGCACTTCATACGCAAAATCATCGTGTATCCCTGACATCTTCGAATTGTGAAAGACATGTCCAAAGATGACATCTCCTTTTTCAAACAGCACATTGTCCTTAACGACATTTGCCTCGGCGTAGCCAAAATTGACTAATCTTTTCGTCATAATGGCATCTAAGTCGAATATTCCTACCATATCGTATTCAACTCCATTTAGATCAACGATTTTTTTCGCAAGGTACATAAGTCCACCACATTCTGCATAGACTGGCATTCTCTTTTCAATACTTTCTTTAATTGAAGACAACATAGAATGATTTTTGCTTAATTCATAAGCAAAAACCTCAGGAAATCCTCCACCTAAGTATATTCCCGACACACCCTTAGGAATAGCATCATCACGTAAAGGACTAAATGGGATTAGCTCCCCTCCCGACTCAATCAATGAATCTAAGCTATCTTGGTAGTAAAAGTTAAAAGCTTCATCGTATGCAAGTGCAATCTTGACAGTTTCTCCTGTTTTTACTGTCACTTTCCCTTCGTCTGAATCATCTTTTTTCAAATCAACATCACATGTATCGAGAATGCCATCTACGTCTATGAATTTCCCTATGCTGTCGTACAAAATGCTGAAATTGTGATCTCCCTTTGTCTCAAATATGGGTGTAAGTCCTAAATGTCTTTCAGGTAAATTGACCCTATCATCATGTGGAAGATATCCAAATGCCCTTATGCCTAAATCTCTTTCTATGCATTCTTTTAAAAGATTGTAGTGTTTTTCACTGCCAACTCTGTTGAAAATTACCCCTACAACATTTACACTTTTATCATATTCTATATAGCCTTTAACTAATGCAGATACACTTGCAGCCATCCCAGATGCATCAACGACAAGTATGACAGGTAAGTTTAAAAGTTTTGCTACATGTGCACTGCTGCCATAGCTTGTATTATTGATTCCATCATACATACCCATGACACCTTCTACAACTGCCACATCTCCAGGTAAAGCGTGCTTTAAAAACGACTTTTTCACGTAGTCATCTCCAAGCATGTAGACATCCAAATTATAAGACAAATTTCCAGATGCAAACCTGTGATATGCCGCATCTATGTAATCAGGTCCAACTTTAAACGGTACGACGTTGTACTTTTTAGAAAGATATCCTATTATACCAATAGTAATGGTAGTCTTCCCTACGCCAGAATGGGTTCCAGATATCATAAATGCTTTACACAATTTTTAAATCATCCCCTTGCTTTTCGAGAAAACAATAAGCGGTGTATCTGTAATAGGGTTTCTAATTACATCTGCGTCAACAGAAAAAGCTATCTTCATATTTTCTGCAGTTATAACTTCATTCGGTGGCCCCATTGATATAATCTCTCCATCTTTCATAAGCAGAATAAAATCGCAAAATTGAGATGATAAATTGATGTCATGTAGAACAGCAAACACGAGTATGCCCTTTGCAGTCAATTGTTTAAGTATTGAAAGCACTTCTATCTGATATTTTGCATCTAAATGTGAAATCGGCTCATCCAATAGCAGGATCTTAGGCTCTTGAGCCAATGCTCTTGCTATGTAAACCCTTTGCCTTTGACCACCGCTTAATTCATTTACGCATCTATCCTTAAGATCCCATGTATTTGTAAGAGTCATCGCTTCTTTTACGCTGTTTACGTCTTTTTCGGTCTCTCGTTGAAACCTTCTTAAGTATGGTGTCCTACCCATCATCACAACATCGTAAGATGTAAATTCAAAATCAAAATACATATCCTGAGGAACATAACCAATAAGCATTGCTCTGTCTTTCGCTCTCATTTTGTATACGCTTTTACCCATTATAAACACATTGCCTTTACTTGGCTTCAAATAACCTGATATGTTTTTCAAAAGCGTAGTCTTTCCAGACCCATTGCTTCCCAATATCCCCACCATTTTATAGTCATCTATCTTAAAATTTATACCTTTTAAAGCTTGAATCATGCCATAACTAAAATGAAGATCTTCCACATTTACGAGCACCATATTATTTGACCTCTTTATTTTTATTTTTAACAAGAAGGTATATGAAAAATGGTCCACCACAAGCGGCAGTTATTATGCCAACTGGTATTTCTACAGGAACCATCACAGTCCTTGCCAGCGTGTCAGTCAATACCAAAAACGCTGCACCTACAATACCGCTAAAAGGTACTAACAATCTGTTGTCAGAGCCTACAATAAGTCTTGATATGTGAGGCACTATAAGACCTACAAACCCAATTATACCACCTGCTGAAACAGAAGACGCTGTTATTAAAGAACCTACAATTAAAATGATTTTCTTTACTCTTTCAGTATCTATACCTAAATGCTCAGCTATCTCTTCACCTGTCATCATCACATTAAGATCTCTTGAAAACATATATAGAGTAATGCATCCAATAAATATGATTGGAACTGTGTAAAAAATTTGGCTCCAGCTAATAAGGCTAAATCCACCCATCGTCCAAAAGACTATCTGCGACATTTCATTATGATTTAAAAGCATCATTAGAGAAATAATTGATGACATAAAAGCGCTTATGGCAATCCCCGCAAGAAGCATCGTCTGCATAGATACGTTTGGACCTTTTTTAGATAGAATATACACTAAGTAAATCGTGACAAGCGCTGATGCAAATGCAAAAAATTGTAAACCAAAAAGGCCTAATCCTAAGACAATTGCGATGGACGCTCCGAAAGCTGCTCCAGATGATATGCCTAAAACATAAGGATCTGCCATTGGATTTCTTAATAACCCTTGAAAAAACGTACCTGTGACAGAAAGTCCCATCCCAGTGAAAGCAGCTTCAATTATCCTCGGAAACCTAAGATTTAACAATATCATTTTGTCTGTACTGTTGCCATTACCAAAAATGACATCAACAATACTTTTTAATGGCATTTTGACTGCACCAACTGATGCAGAAAACATCAGCGATGCAATCAAAATCACAATAGAAATTAGCAAATAAAAACCTTTTTTTACTTTCAATTTATTTGAATGCCTCCGGATGCAAATCTTTTGCAATTTCTTCTAAACCTAAGACGATCCTGTTAGATGGCTTAGTGACAATGTCATCGTTGGAGATTACAAATATTTTCCCATCCTTTGCCGCTTTTGTATCCTTATAACCTGCCATATTTTTTATTTCATTGGCATTTGCAGCATGTGGTGATGTAATTATAACATCAGGATTCTTCTGTATCAATTTTTCCATGCTGTACTGCGCCCAGCCATTCGCATCGCTGGCCACATTATTTCCACCAGCCAATGTAATAAGCTCATCGATGAATGTACCTTTGCCAGCCGTCCAGTTTCCATTTGTATCAACAACATAAAACACATTTACTTTTGGCAAATCCTTCACTTTATCATTGATTTCTTTGATCTTATCCTTCATGCTGCTTATTATTTCATTGCCCTTTTCTACATTACCTGTTATTTCGCCTAATATCTTTATTGAGTCATATATCTGGTTTATGTTTTGAGCTTCCAATACTACCACTGGTATACCTGATTTCTCAATAGTCTCCATCTGGTCCTTTCCAGAAAGATTTGACGCAAAAACTATATCTGGCTTTTGCGCCATTATAGCTTCAATATTAGGCCCTTCATATCCTCCAACTTTTGCAACGCTTTTTACTTCAGGCGGATAATCATCGTAATTGGTAACACCAACCACATCTTTGCCAGCTCCAATTGCGTATATTAACTCTGTTGTAGATGGAGATAGCGAAACGATTCTTTTCGGCTCCTTTTTTATCGTCACTTGCCTACCCATAAAATCAGTAATCTTCAATGGGAATGTAGCCTTAACTTCCGTCTTTGCAGAATTAGCATTAGTCGATGCTTTTTCCTTTGTCGTTTGAGAACATGAAACAAGGCTTAATGAAAGAACTGCTACTATGATGAAAACTACAATATTTTTAATCAATTTTTTCACTTAGATCTCTCCTCCCAATTTCTTCATAAAAATTTGAAACATAGCCAAAGCGCTTAAGCAGTAAACCTAAAAAAACTAAGGCATACCGAGAAGGTATGCCCCATATTTTTCAAAACAAATATGTATCACATTACCAACCTCCCCTCCGAAGGTGTTTTTCACATCTTAAGGCAGGTCTCCTGGCTTGCGATTCATCTTTAGCTCAACCTTCCCGGTTTCCCCAGTGGTTTTTTGAGCTTCATCATCGCTTACAGTAGCGGGGGCTGCAGCGGCTTCTCACCGCTTTCCCTATTAACCTTTCGGACCTTAAGACCCTATTCAGTTTAACTATATTATATCTTTAATGCAAAATTGCGTCAATGAAAATAAATAACCTTTATTTGCAATAATTTGTCATGAATTTGGTTTTTCATCTCGTATAAATTTCTACAACTGTAATATCCAATATCACCATCATAATAAATACCGCTAAAATAATTGAAATCAAAATAAATGCCTTTAAGATAAGCTCCCTGTATCTTTTCATCCTAACTCAGCCTCCAATTTCAATAAGCCAAATCATCTTTTTATTTCCCCTCCAAATATATAGACAAATTTCTTACTCGTTTTGTTACAGTTTTTCTAAAAAAATTTTTTGTGTATAAAAAATAGCCCTAAGGGCCAATTATCAAATGAAATGTGTAGTATCAAGCATAATGTGTTAATGCGGTTCAAAGCGCAAATCCGACGCAAGTTCAAAATTATCATAATAAAAGTACAATATTCCTGATTTAATATCTAAAAAGAATAGCTTATTAGTTGTGTAGTTAGTTATGAAAGAAGAATTTGTACCTTTTTCTGACTTTGTATTTGTATATAAATAATAGTATCCATCCTTTTTGACTTTTGGAAATGGATATTTCCCCCCAACCATCAAGTTAGGTTGTGGCAGTGATTTTACTAATGAGTACGGTATCACAGCTCCAAACTTCCATCCTTTCTCCTCAGCGGATTTTATGAAAGCATCCATTTGAGACTTATTGAACTTCATAACGATATAATGTAGCTCTTGATCTCTGCCAACTGTATAGTTATTTTCCAGTATATCAACTGATCTTGGAATGTAGATGCCAGTTTGGGATGCGACAAAATATTGTGGTCCAGAAAATATCTCGAAAAATATCAGTATGCACAATCCTAAAGTAAAAAGAATACTTACTGTTATACCCCACCATTTTATGAAATTTCTATTTCCAGATCGTCTCCATTTATAAAGCGAAAAGCCAAGCCAAACAATCATTAGTACAGCTATATTAATAAGAAATATTTCATATATGTAAATCATGCGATTGCCTATATTGCCTAAATACAATTGCGTATGTAAATTCATTGATATCACCTCACATAATATAGCGAATGTAGTAGCTGTTTAAATATCTAAACAGCTACTACATTCCTCAAATTTTTTGATAATACTACTTAGTATCTGGGACAGTTATAGAAATATAGTATGGTACTACCGCTCCTACAGACTGAGCATATACACCATAATTATTGATTAGTGTTACCGCAGCATTGGGAATTCCGGATCCATACCCACCCCAATTTTTAGGTTGGAAATCATACGTATCTGTAACATATGAAGTTATTGATTTACCTGATGAATAGCTGTACATTGTAGTATTATGTAAAGCTAAATATAAATCCCAGTTTGAATTGCTTGCCGTAAATACTGGATAGCTTATTTGACTTGTACTGCTAGAACTCTTAAAAGGAGCAATAGCATTTTTGTACGCTTGAGTACCCTTTATCTCAGGTACTATCGAATCGCTCGATGGAAGATATTCATCGCTGGGATTATCCTGTAAAGAATGCTGCAGGAAAAATGACGCTTCGGGAACTACGATTGAGGCCAATTCTGCAGCCGTCCACAATTGAGCTCTTACAAGAGATTTTGTTATCCCCGCTGACTGAATCGTTACTTGTGATGATGAAGTTTTTAAATCCATTGTCTCGTTTAAATCAAGTAATGGTCCTTCTAATTCCCCGTTGGACACCTTTTGATTATGGTATTCAATCGCACATTTTAATAAGAATGCATCATCTGACAGCGAGCCTTGTTTTGGTTTTTGGGCTTGAATAAATTTTTTAAAGTTATTGACATCTTTAAGAAATCTGTCATACTCAATAGCACTCTTTTGTTCTGCATCAATTGATGAAATCTTTGGTAACATATTACTGGTAGGAACCGCAAAAGCTAAGCTAAAACTTGAAATTGGAAGAAGCACAGCTACTAGAAGCAGTGAAACCAGTTTTTTAACATACTTTACATCTCCTTTTTTTGTAGTCAATATGCTTCTCGGTACCAAAAAGCATATTAACTATGATTTTATCTGCAGAAAATGGCGCCAATTTCTGTTAATGTTATTATAATTTAATTATCCTCATCTGGGAAGGTGCTAAATTAGGTCAATTTTTTTTTATCATACATTGTCACTATATATAATATATTGTCGAAATTGCGACCGTTTTTCGGTCATCAATAAACTTTAAAAAAAACAGGCATCACGCCTGTTTATAATCCTAATTCATCAATTTTTTTTATCTCATCTTTTGACAACTCTGTAATCTCTGCTATTCTGTCGATGTCCATACCTTCTTTTAACAACTTCTTTGCTATTGAAATTTTTTCTTTTTTTTGCGCCTCTCTCAATACCCTTCTCAATACCTTTCTCAATACCTTTTTCTATTATCATTTTGTACGTTTCAGATTCTTCAATCCTAAACATCCTCATCACCTCCGAAAAAACTTTCTCAATAACTTCTCTTTTAAAAATTATACTCCAATATGAATAATGAAAATAATGTATTCAAAATCAGAATTTATAAAACTTTGACTAATGTACCATTATCAAATTCAAATACTTCATCACATAGTAATCTAATGTCTTCACTTATATGACTTGCAATTAATATTGTTGTACCATTTTTCTTGAGATTAAAAAGCAAATTTCTTATATTGATAACACCATTTTTATCCAGACCATTAAATGGTTCATCCAATATTAAAATTTTTGGATTTTCCATTATTGCTTGCGCTATTGCCAGCCTCTGTCTCATTCCAAGTGAATATTTCTTTACTTTCTTATTGCTATCATTTTCTAAACCAACTAATTTTAATACATCTTTTATCTCTTTTTCACCTATAATATTCCTTATTGATGCTAAATATTTCAAATTATAATATCCGGAATAGTCATCTAAAAATCCCGGACTTTCTATAATAACTCCTAAATCAGGCGGAAAATCTATATCTTTTCCTAATTTTTTATTGTGTATAAAGACATCGCCGTCAGTAGGTAACATTAGACCAGACAGAATCTTAAAAAGGACCGATTTACCACATCCATTATAGCCTGTAAATCCGTAAATTTTCCCTTTTGTCAATTCAAAATTTACATTCTCGAATATAACTTTATCTTTGAATCTTTTGCTCAGATTTGAAACTTTTATAACTATTTCATCCATTTTATCAACTCCTTAATCAATATCGATAATTGTTTCTTTATTTTTGATTGTCAAAAGGATAAACAAAATACTAAATATAATATTAAAAGCGAAAAATAAATATAATGGCAAATGGTTATAATTGTTAGAAAGAACATTCAATTTTGTTATTAAAATATGCTCGCCTAAGTAAAAATTCAATTTCGGCAGCGAAAAATTTAATATGTAAATAACGAAGACAACAACAAATCCTATATAAAGTTTTCTTGTAATTCTTGTAATATATAATTGCACCATAGAAATAGTAAATGTACCTATAATTTGTGCAAAATACATATTAAACAATATCCTATATATAGAGTACAAATTTTTGTTGTATTTTGTATAATCATAAAATACATTGCTTATCCATGTGCCACTAAATATTAAACTTGATATTCCGTATAAAACCACATCATATATGAAAAAAAACATCACTATGACTATTAACATCGAAATAATATTCGATGTATAAAATAATTTATTGTTCATTATCCTTGGCAAAGTAAATATAGCATTTTTCCCCATCATATTATCCATATACATTTCTATTACCATGGCTATCATAATATAAGGAAAAAATGCCAGCATCGTCTGTATTATGTTTATATTTTCTATATTATAGCCACCAAAAGATAATACAACCGAATCAAGTATCGTTATATTTTGAAAATAGGAATTATAAACAACATTAAATATTGATAATGCTAAGGATAAGAAAGCAAAGATAAATAGCTTTTTATATATATATCTTAGGTTATAATTGAAAACTAACAATCCCAACTTATTCATTTCTATTTCAAAACAATCTCCTTTAAATTATATTTTAACAAAATATGTATGGCCACAATCATAATTAATAGGTGAAAGTTGTTAGCCACAATAAACTCTATTAGATTATAATTTGAATTAAACGAAAAAATATATATATTTCCAATATCCAGTAAATTAATAACGGGTATGTTTCTTAGATTCAATACTACAGTACTTATAAACACTATAATTATGCTTATAGCTAAACTTAAACCATAATTAACTGAAGTAAATCCTATAGCTAAAGCCATCTCCAACATGCCCAGCACAATTAAAGACAAGTGAAACCTTATATAATAAATAATAATGCTGCTAAAAGGTGTTAAATTTTTTGCAAACAAGGTGTACAAATCATCACCATTAATTGCGCTGCTGCTCCAATTGGGGCTATAGCCAAGATTTAGATATACGCCAATATAAACGCTGAAAATAATTAAAACCAAATAGATAATGCTTGTAACAAATATCAATATATATTTTGATATAAGCCAATTTATTTTATTATCTAATCTTGTATGAACAAATGGTGTTATATTGCTATCATTACATACATTGTAAATTAATAATAAAAATGTTGTCAAGAAGAAAATTCCATATATATAACGGCTTCCTAATAAGTAAAACACTCCATTCCAAAAATTATCTTCTCTACTAAATACATTTGTCTTTATAGCCAAATACGGAAATATCATCATGTATAAAAAAATAATATATATACTTTTTTGCTTAACAACTCTTTTTAATGTAAAGTTTACATAACCTTTTATAATACGTTTATCCATTCTTTAGCACCACTTTATAGTTTATATAGTATGTTATTATTCCTATTGCCAATAGTCCTAAATTAAGAATGATAAAATGCAATATGTCATAGCTTTTATTGTAAAAAAAAATTGTAGGCATTTGTCATTGAATAATTTTGATTAATATTAAATATAGCTATTTCATAAATTATAAAAAATATATATGGCAAAGTGTAAATAATGTATTTTTTATTAAAAAAAACTTGTAATACCAGCAGAAAACCCCGCAAAAGAAAATCCTAAAATAAAATGCATTATAAATACAATAAATATGTATTTATTTGGATCTTTAAAAAATATACTACTATATAGTCCATCTGGTGCGCCTCTTGAACGCAATATTGATATTGGTAAAATCTCATTTCTTGCAACCAATAACAAAATTATATAATAAATTAATTCGGGCAAAACCAATGCGATTCCACCCATGATACCATTCACAATAAATTTGATATGATGATATTTTTTTAAACCTATTCTGGATATACTGAAATAATTAAATTTTTTATTCCTCTCGTATATATATGAATAAGTAAAAGGTAGAATTATCATAAACACAAAAAAAGTCTTAATAAGATAATAACTCTGGCTCCAAATTAAATACGCATTCTGTCCAGGTCTTATTACATTTTCATAATACAACTTTTTATCTGATATATCTGGTGAATTTATATTGGCAAATGCAGCCGGTTTTAATATGGATTGATACGCAGACAAAAATAATAATAAAAGCGAAACTAATACTACGAATAATAATTTTTTATCAAATAAGGCTCTTTTAAATTCCTCTCTCAACATATTTACCACTCCAGATTTTTTATTATGTAAAATAACTTACAAAGAATTTGCTCATATCATGAAAAAGATTTTTTGAAAATTAGCATTTAATATGCGGATCTATTTATATTTTCTTAATACTTCATTTTTTATACTTTCATACATATTTGCGACAGTACTATCTGACGTTATTATATCCAAATCTTTAACATCACCATATTTTAACCCTTGATTTATTTTTTTCTCATCTACTGCAATAACTTCGCCTGTATCTTTTAACTTGTATTTGCCATAAGACACCGAAGTAAACAAAAAGCTAATGCCTTCATTATTTTTATAATGATATCCCTGTGGAGCCTTTATCTTCCTTAAAAAAACGATATATTCATCATTGCTGTGCATAAAATTGTAACCCCATTGAGAATAAAATGTTTTGTTATACACATCAAAAAAACAAGGTTCATAAATATATACATAATTTTTACCTTTTAAATCATTTCCTTTGTATATCTTAACAACATTTACTTTTGTATACAATGTATTATTTAATGTTTTCCTATCATCTTCTGCCCTCACTTTTAAAATATAATCAGATTTAAGTTCAAGATCTGATAGGCTTTTTATGTTTTCCACATAAAAATTTTTATAAAATGCCCTATCGGAATCCACATCTCCCACAAGTATTTTATAATCATCTATATTATTTGAAATTCTAGAAAAAGAGACATTGTCTTTGTATGAAAACCTCGTAAAAATTCCTACCACAGCACCGATTACAACCAAAGATACGACAATCGAGAGCAAAACCTTATCTAATTTTTTCATTCAACACACCTCTTTTTATGATTGTATTACCGAACCATCGTCAACTTTGTATTTAACATCTGATAATATATCTATGTCATCTTTGTTGTGGCTTGCAATAAGTATAAGCGCCCCCCTCTTCTTTTCTTCTATCAATATTTCTCTTACAAGCTGTACGCCATTTTCATCAAGTGAATTTGTAGGCTCATCTAGAATTATGATATCAGGTCGTTCCATAATAGCTTGAGCAATTGCAAGACGTTGTTTCATTCCTAAAGAATATTTTTTTATATATTCTTCTGTCATCTGGATCTAGACCGACTCTTTTTATAGATTTTCTAATATCTTCATCACCTATTATGTTTTTTATTGATGATAGAACTTTTAAATTCTCAAAACCTGTATAATGATCCCAAAACCCTGGTGATTCAATTATTACGCCTATACTCTCTGGAAAAGATATATCTCTATGCAGAACTTTATTATTTATTGTTATCGTACCAGACGTCGGCTTGATCAAGCCACATAACGCTCTAAAAAGCATTGTCTTTCCAGACCCATTTCTGCCAAAAAAGCCGTATATTGTACCCTTTTCAAGATTTAGATTAATACTTTTTAATATCTCATTTTGTCCTATATTTTTGCTAAGGTTTGTTACTTCTAAATATCCCATTCTACATTGCCTCCTTATATTATATCTTTATGTTGAAACACATATATTCCATAAATCACAATGATAAAACATGATAAAATTAAATATGAAATTGAATCAATTATTGAAAAATTCTTTATGCTAAATTCAAACATGTACAAATTATTATACATGCTATTCATACTGTGCCATGCCAAAATTCCATGGCTAACTGGAAGTAGCTTTAACAAATAAATTTTCATTTTGAAATATTCATAAATGAATGAAGACAGCAATAGTGAAAATATATCTACAAATAAAGCTATCAGAAAGCTGTATATTACATCTATTTTTAACGATAAAATATTTATTATCAATATATATTCATAATTTAACAGTACCGTTAATATAAACATAGTCAGTATTAACTCGATTCCTTTGTAAATATATAACATTTTATATCCAACAACAGTACCAATTATGTACGTTATTAAAAACATTATAAAGTAAAATAAAATGACAAATTTAAATAAATCGTAAGTCTTGCCAATAACCCATTTGCCTCTTCTATTAGTACGAGTAAAAATATAAACACCATTCTTGTCTAATTCACCAGCAACAAATTCCTTTAAAATCCACATCAATGTCATTTGAGGTAAAACCCATTTTAAAAATGGCGTTACATATTTAATAGTCCTAATATCTACAAAACCGTATACTGCAAAAAATAAGCCTTCCAACGAATTAATTCCATATAAATTTGTTAAATAAACATTGTATAAACCAAGCAAAATAGCAATTACTAAACCGTATATTATTATTTTTTTATTCATTTCGTTTTCTAATAATTTCCTCATATTATTCACTCCAATATATATCCATACGCTTACATACATAATATCCATAAATATATAGAATTACGTAAATCAATAAAAACCATAATACATAAATCAAATCCATATAATTGAATGCGAATCTATTTGTATTGAATTTGTATACAAGAACCATATAATATTCTACTGATCTTATCTTCAAAGAAAAAATCTGCTGAAATGAAAACTGCTGGATTACGTATACTAACAATATAATGCCATACGTTAAAACATATCCAATCCACGTTTTTTTTTATGATTAGTGTAAATATTTCATAAAGCAGTGAAAAAATTAAGAAGCCAAGTAATTGTAACAAAAAACCTGTAAATAAAAATATAAAAAATCTTGAATCTAATTTTTCACCGTTGCCGCTAAAAATTACATTTACAATCATCACTAAATTAATTATTGTTACATATATAAATGAATACAAAAACATTCCAAAATTTTTATCTCTCCACCATCTTTTTATGTCATTGTACTTGAGTATTACTTTATACCTATCAAAAATATCAATATTAAATTCTAAAATTGATAAAAACAACGGAATGATAACCAAAAGCACAATGTTTACCTTAAAAAAGTCATTGTACATATAATATAAAAAGTCTTTATTTTGCACTCTATTTACTTGGTTCATAAAATCTCCGCTGTACTTTAAGGCATTGTATATGCCTAAAACTATCAGTATAGATATTATCAAATACAATCTCTTACTTTTTAACAACATCTTTATCATCAAACTGTGTATTATTTTCATTATACCTGCTCCCATCGCTATTTAACTATATCTATTTCATACTTAAACCCCTTTAAAATAATTATCGAAAGACTTACTGATAGCAATAATACTATCCATAGCACTAACACTATATATGAGCCTTTGGATAAACTGTATAAATACTGCTCTATGGAATATTCGTAATAACCTGCAACCGAAAGTACAAAATTTAAAATTTGAAGCACTATAAACATTCCTGCTATGACAAAAACTCTGCTCTTATTAAATACAAAAAATAGAGAATAGCCAAATAGTGCAAATAATGACGCAAATAGACTATCTAAAGCCATATATATAAAATCATATAATAGTGGCCATTGGATTCTCACAAAATCAAATAAATACTCCTTTTGATAACCTAAATCAAATGGAGGTAATGCTGAATTGTTATCAAATCCGACTAGTGGAAAAGCAATAAAAGTCAGCAATTGATTTATCAGCAATGGTATAAAAAATGTAAAAAAAGTCACCAAAAATATTACTATACATTGCGATAATATGTAAATTTTTTTATCCGTTCTTGTTAAGATGTTTTTATAGGTACCAAGTCTAGCATTTGTATAAAATGAATCAGAATATATTATTGTAGCAAATACCGGCAGCAATATGATTTCAATATTTAGCAACAAACTGGAATAATTGCCTCTGACAATGCCTGATTCATATGCTGATCTAACAAAGCTTAACGGATGGCCGTAAAAAATATAACATGTCAACAAAAATGCACTTATAGATATTAAAAACAATGCCATAAAAACAATTTTAAATTCTTTTCTATTAATACAATTTTTTAGCTCAAATAAAATCATATTTCTCAAAATATCACATCCTTTTTTTTAGCATAATTTGCAATTTATCAATTCCAAATTTATAAAAATTTTATAAAAAATGAAAAGTATACCTTTTGATAGTGATATTATCTAAAATCTACTTTTCCAGAAACAAACGCATATCCCGTGCTTAGACGAGCATTTTGCATGCCCATTTTTATTTGATCGCCTTTGTATTTATGAATGGTTGGTCTGAAATTTATAGTAATAGGATAATTTGTCACTTTTTGATTGTAATTATCTGATATCCTGGTACCATCTTGTGTAACAACCCAGAAATCGGCACTATCTGTATTATCTAAAGCAGTTACTTGATTTTTTATATAATTATCATTTGTTTGTTTATCATGTACATTCGTATAGTTGTCGCCTTTAAGCCTTGGTAAAGAATATGCTACATATGATTCATAATCTGCAAAAACAAAATTAGGTATTATTATTGTCAAAGAAAGCAAGATCGCCAATATTATCTTCCCTAAATATCTTTTCATTAACAAACCGCCTCCGTTTGTTGTTTATCAAAAGGTATACTTAAATTGAAGATAATCATAATATCTTAAGGTATTACCGGTAATTACCTTATCTTTAAGATAAGACACTTATGCAAACTTGTCTACTGTCCAAAAGTATCAATTTTATCTAAACTTGAACCTATTTTTGTACTAAAGTACAAATCAAGAACAAATTTTGTACTTTTGGATAGTTATATGACTCCAATTTTTGTGGCTTTATATATGCAATCTCTTATAGATTATGCATTAATTTCTTCGCCATAATATACAACAAATTTCTCATACATTTCGTTACAGTTTTTATAATAATTTTTTTATTTTATGCATAAAAATAACCCCTAAAGGGCAATTAATATATTTTTGTTTTACAAATTTACAGTTCTACTACATACATTAGTAACATGCTTGTCATGTGTAACTATAATTATTGTTTTTCCTTCTTCATTTAAATTCTTTAATATTTTCATTATTTCATCCCTATTGTCGGCATCTAATGACCCTGTTGGCTCATCTGCTAATATTAGTTCACATGGCTTTAATAAAATTCTTGCTATTGCCACCCTTTGCTGTTCTCCACCGGAAAGTTCATATATTTTTTTCTTTAATGGTATATCTAAACCGACTTTTTTTAATGCATCTATCTTCAATTTTTCTTTTTCTTTTTTTGTTTTTTTGGAATATATGAGTGGGATTTCAAGATTATAACCTATAGTTTCATTATCAATAAGCGCATAGTTTTGAAACAAATACGATACTTTTGTCCTTAATATTCTTATCGCTTTACCTGAACCGATTTGTGGATTTACCTCATCAAATAATTTGATAGTACCGCTTGTTGGTCTCTCAAGCAATCCTATTATATTTAGAATTGTTGTCTTTCCAGAACCACTTCTCCCTGTTATTGCTACCATCTCTTTCTCTTGAACATTCAAATTCATATGGTTTAAAACTACATGGTCACCATAAGCTTTAGTTATATCTATAAGTTCACATACATTTTTCATTTATTAAGCCCCTTTCTTAACCATGCTTGCAATGTTTCTTCTTTCCAATATCGTGATTGTAACAGCAGATACTATAAGTTCCAGCAACATTAATACCAGTGCTGTGACAAACAATTTAGTATCAGATATACCGATGACTTCATTTATAGCTGCTGCTACTGAAGATCCCCTAGATGCCAATTGCAAAAACCCAGACATCAATCCTCTATTTATTACATAGCAAATCAATATCTCAAATATCCATGTTATCGAAAATAAACAAATGAATTCTTTATATACACGGAAAAAGCCTACGCCAAATAATCTACGTACTAAGAATTTACGCTGATACTTGGAAAAAAGTATAGTTAAGTTTTGAACAACCAGGACCAATAATCCTACCATTATCCCAATACTTATAAGTAAAAGATAGCCTATTTCTTTTTGAACTTGGTATATTTCCTGCAAAACAAATTGATTGACGGTTATCAGGTGCCTAAGGTTATCGTCCAGTTTTAGCTTCTTTAAGTGAGGCTCCAATGCCTTTAGGGTTAGGCTTGTATCCCTATTTATAAGCCTAATTTTCAGCGGATCAGAACCTCCCCCTCCATTCATCATGTTAGCTCTATCTGCACAAAGGCTATTTTTTTCGGTTATCACCTGTATGATTGGATCTATAATAAGATTATTCTCCGCTGGAAATACTTCTGGATCAAAACTAAAAATTTTCTGATTATTAGCAAGCCAGATAATTCTAATCTGTTGATTCCTTATCCTATTTGGAATCGCTCTTTTATAAAATCTCCTCTCTGTTTCATAGCTGCCACCAATACCTATTCTATCGTCGTGAAAAAAGATCATTATCTCTTTTTTTCTGTTGTGATACTTTTCAGGAACCAGCAAAATCCAATCACTTGTACTTTCTGATACATGCACAATGTTACCATGTATATCATACACAGGAAACTCTCTTAGATAATTTGGGTTTACCTTTATTGACAGTATCCCTTTATAATCTTTGTTTAACTTAAGTACGTCTTCTTCATAGCTAATCGCATCAATAAACACCGCCCCCATTTTATTGAGAATAGGATAAAGATCGTTAGTTAAAAGTGTATTAAGTTTTGGAGAGCCATGCTTTATATCTTCTATATCATATCCTATATAAAGAGGATAAAAGACTCCATAATCCTTGCTATGCTCCCAGTTTCTTAAATTTTCACGCTTTACTCCAATTTTTGCATACTGACCCCACACCGAAAGTATGATAAATATTACCATTATAGAACATACTGCCTTTAGCAGTGTGTTTAAGACAAATATGCCATCAGTATCTTTTCGATTTTTAATAGCTTCACTAATCTTGATTTTGGAGATATATACATACGATATAAGTGAGCTTACTGTAGCAATAGCATAAATTTCAATCAGGGAAATTATTACGCTGCTAATAAATTTTAATATCATGTCTTTAATAAACATAGCCCCAATTAGTGATATTGTCATCGATAGAGCAAAAACAAATATGATCAACCTTCCAATTAAGATAAACCATATTTTAATACTTGGCAAACCATGCATTTTCATAATGCTTATTCTTTTTGATTCATAGAAAATATAATATATAAGAAGAATTAAAATTACAGCAAGGATTATATAACGGCTATATACTAAAATCCCTGCCCATGACCCAACTTCAATTTCTGCAACATCCTTAGCTTTTAAAAAGTATTCAGTAGTATATGGTTCTTTTAAATATTTTTTGTATTTTTCATTGATTTTAGAAACAAAGCTTTTTAAAAAAACATCAAATGCTTTACTGTCAGATGCTTCTACATAATACTGGCCGTATACAGGTAATTGCTCATAACAGGCTTTAAGGGGCTTGATGGTTACTATATTATTGCCTCCGAAATCTCTAATAATTCCAATCTGGTTACAGTCACCGGTATCTATTGTTGATATGAAAATATTTTCATTTCGAGTATCTTTTATTGTAAAGAACCTCCCTTTTCTCAGCCTAAATACATCAAAAAAGTTGGTATCACTTGTTAATAAAACGTATTTAATGATTTCTACATGATCATCTGACTTATAGTGTACGTTTGTCCTAAAAATATTTACCCTGGCTTCATTTGCTGCTTCGTACAACAACGGATATACACCATCTGGATCAGCCAACAAAAGATCATCAGGAATAACAAAAGATTTTGCCATGTTTTTTTCTGCGTTTTCCATTTTTTTAAATTCTTTTTTGTCTGTTTGGTTATAAGCTATTAAAAAAGAAACTGCAGAAATTAAAATAAAAAATATCACTAATACCCTTCTCAATTTTAACAAACCCCTCTAATTGATTAAAATATTAATTACCATTTACCACCCATTTAAAAGAGCGATAAATGGTAATATACGGTTCAACTGTAAAATTGTATATTATTAAGATTTTAGTTATTTATCAATTCCATAATATGCATATCCAATGTATTTGGTAGGACCATATACGTCCGCCTTAGCCCATTTCCCTTTTTCTGCTATAGCAGTTTTAATCTGAGGTCCTAGTACAGCTGTAGCATGATGTTTGTAATCAGGATGTATATAATACGACCATACATGTTTTTGTTGGCCGACTTTAGAAGTACCGTAATTCCATGTCCCCCCTTCATCAGGAATTGTAACAGTAAATGGAGTTACGTCCGCATTAGTCAATTCTACTGCACCACCTTTGCTAGCAGCAAATGCCTGAGCTCCAACTGATAAAATAAGTATGGAACATATCACCATAGCAATTAATACATATTTTTTTAACATAAAACTTACTCCCCTTTAATTTTAACTTAAAATTTTGCATGCCAGACATTTAAAGTAATTTACAGGGAGAAATTACCGGTAATTCTCTTATCTTCAGAATAATACATATAAGTGTATATGTCTACTGTCCAAAAGTATCAATTTTATTTAAACTTGAACCTTTTTTTGTACTAAAGTACAAATCAAGAACAAATTTTGTACTTTTGGATAGTTATATGACTCCAATTTTTGTGGCTTTATATATGCAATCTCTTATAGATTTTGCATTAAATATTTTTCTTAATTTATTCTTGTGATATTTTACATTGCTTATTGAAACATGTATTCTTTTTGATATCTGGCTATCTGTATAACCATATGCCAATAATTTTAATATCTCTATGTCAATTGCATCTAATCCATTTAATATTTCTTTTGCACTTAATTCATAATAATCTGATTCTATAGTATTTTTTAAAAATAACAGTAAAATCTTATGTACATCATTTATATCATTACAAGTCGTTATATCTACTACTCCTAAAAGATTGGTATCTCTATCATATATAGGAGCAGCTATACAGGACAAACCTTTAAAACATTCTATATAGTGCTCTCCCCTTTTTACAATTGATATCTTGCCAGTATTTAATACCATTGAAATGGCGTTTGTGCCAGCATCTAATTCATCTAAAGTCATTCCTGTTTTCATTAAATAGTTTACCTCTGCAGATTTATCAAATGATTTTATATCTAAAACAATACCATTTCTATCTGTTATAATGAGTACGCTGTCAGTTAATGCTATTGTTCCATCCAATTTACATACTATATTTTTAAATGCATTAGCCAGAAGATTTTCTTCTAATTGAACAGGATTAATATTAGGTATTATTGATTTATTAAGTCCGCTTTTTAAACACCTTCCCCAGGATCTTTCAAATACATCTCTATATTTATCAGCACTTACGATTTCAATCATCTCTCCTCACCTATAATATCTTTATTCTAATACCCATAAAACATATTTAGCTTTCTCATATATCTGATGAGCACATCCATTCCCAAAATATATAACAAGCCTATTGCCTATTTTGTTACAGTTTTTATAAAAATTTTGTTAAATATCTCACAGAAAAAGTTTTATGATATAATCTATATGGCATGCTTAAATTTTTGCGTATAAGCATGGGCGAGGGAGGTAGGAAATTGTTTATCTTATTTGACACAATTACAGACGAAGGTCAAAGAAAAAAAAGTCGAAGATATGTATGTAAAATATAGCAGAGATATGTTTAAAGTGGCATACAACATTTTAAACGACTATCAATTGGCACAAGATGCCGTCCAGTCTGCTTTCATAAATATTATCAATTACATCGAAAAAATTTCTGATTATGACTGTAACAAAATAAGGGCATTAGTTGTTATTATAGTTAGAAACATCTCAATAAATATGTACAACAAAATAAAGCGGCAAAAAAATTTATTTATTGAAGATGCAGACGAATTTTTCCATGATGACTCAGAGCCGTTTGACGAGAAGATAATAAACGGTGACATTTTTAGAAGAGTATCTGAAAAAGTAAAGGAGCTGAAAACAGAGTACGCGGACATTATTTCTCTAAAATACTATTACGGATACTCCAATAAAGACATTGCAAATCTTTTAAACATTACGGAAGACAATGTAAGGGTAAGACTGTATCGTGCGCGGCAAAGCCTTAAGAATGCTTTATACGAATATAAAGGAGATGTAAAAATATGAAGGACCTTTACGATGAAAAGCTAAAATCTGAAAGTAAAATATTTGAGGCATTGCTGGAATATGCAGGGGCTTGCCATGTAAACAACATAATTAATGATCTGGAAGAAGCCAATGATGAAGAAATACCTTATCCTGAAGAATTAAGCATTAAAATTAGAAAGATGTTAAGACATCACAAAAGAAAAGAAACAGTCAAAAAATTCTTCACATCGGCAAAAAAGACTTTCCCAAAAGTTGCGGTATTCTTCTTTGTGGTTTTTATTGGCTTCACTTTGGCGATAACGACTGTTTCTGCTTTTAGAGCTCGCGTATTTAACCTTATAATTGAAATCAAAAAGGATTATACAGACATAAAATTAAAAGAAAACAATGAGCCTAATGCATCTTCTTCCACGTCGCTTGTCCCATCCAACTGGGAAAATGAATATTATCTTTCATACGTACCACATGGGTTTAAGATAAGCAAGATAGAGTCACAGGAAGTAACAAAAATCATTCAATACACAAATGATAAAGGTGATTTCATAATTTTTAGTCAAAGTTCTAGCGAGAATACTGACATGATGGTTGACACAGAAAATGCTGTAACACAAAAGATCGATATAAACGGCTATGAGGGCATCTTGATTCAAAAAAACGGTTTGAACACCATCGTCTGGAGAAAAGACAACAATTTATTCTCTTTGATGTCGAAAATCGATAAGAATGAGCTCATAAAATCTGCCAATAGCATCAAGCTGAAAAAATAAATAATTTATTTTAACTGTAACAAAATTAATGCTTATTTGTCTAATATATATGGAGAAAAACTAACATAGAGGGGATTTAATGTTGAAGAAGAATTTTATTAAAGCATTTATTATAGTCTTTTTAATCGTAGTCGTAAACTATGCGATATTTTACGGCATATTTTCTCTATATATGTCCATTCACCCATAAAAAGGAGCCTTGGTAATCCAAGGCTCTATAATCAAACTTCTTCAATAAAGTGTTTCAGTTTCAACACCTTTGTAGCCATTTTGTGCAAGTTTGCTGTGCCTATATCCGTAAAATGCATATATGATAATCCCCAACACAAACCATACTATAAACCTTATCCATGTCTCCAGTGGCAGCGAAACCATCAAAAACACAGTCGACGCAATTGATAAGATAGGCACTAAAGGCACAAATGGACATCTAAATTTTCTCGGAAGTTCAGGCTTTGTATATCTTAAAACAATAACAGCTACCGACACAAGTACAAAAGCAAACATGGTTCCTATATTCACAAGCTTTGCAAGTTCATCGATAGAGAAAAATCCTGCAACAACTGCCGCAAATAATGCAACTATTATAGTGCTTGCAACTGGCGTTTTGTGCTTATCATGAAGTTTTGAAAGAAATGGAGGCAATAGTCCATCTCTCGACATAGCAAAGAAAATTCTAGTCTGTCCATACATCATCACTAAGAGAACCGTCGTTATTCCTGCTATAGCACCAAATGAAACTAATCCTGACGCCCAGTTTATGCCGAGACTTGTTAATGCAAATGCCACAGGTTCAGGCGTATTAAGCTTTGTATATGATACAACACCTGTAAGTATTGCAACAACCACAATATACAATATTGTACTTATTCCTAATGAACCTAAAATTCCTATAGGCATATCCCTCTCTGGGTTTTTTGTCTCCTCAGCCGCCGTCGACACAGAATCAAACCCAATGTAAGCAAAAAATATTATTGCAGCGCCTGAGAATACTCCCTTCCATCCAAATGGTAAAAATGGTTTCCAGTTTGATGGATGTACATGCCATACAGCAACAGCAATGAAAAATAGCACAACCATTATCTTAAAGATGACGGCAATATTATTTATAATAGAACTTTCTTTAGTACCAAAAAGTAGAATTATTCCCAAAAGCAATACTATTCCGATAGCCGGTAGATTTATTATTCCACCTGGTGCAGAGCTTGCCGAATTTGCAGCCCACACAGGTATATTCACACCGACGCTGTGAAGCAAACTTGTGAAATATCCCGACCAGCCTAAAGCAATGGCAGGTATAGCGAAAGCATACTCCAGTATCAAATCCCATCCTATTATCCAAGCAAATATTTCACCAAGTGCCACATAACTATAGCTATACGTAGATCCTGCTGCAGGAAACGTAGATGCAAACTCCGCATAGCTTAATGCAGCAAAGGTGCAGGCAATACCTGAAAGAACAAATGACAATATAAGACCTGGTCCTGCATATTTTGCAGCCGCAACGCCAGTCAATACAAAAATACCTGTGCCGATTATGGCGCCAATGCCAAAGAGAATAAGGTCAAACCATGACAGCGATTTTTTTAAAGCATGATTTTTGTCCTGTGTGTCATCTATTATCATTTCAAGAGATTTTTTCTTAATATATTTGAACTTCCAGCGTTTACCTTGCGAGCCATCTTATATTTATCCCCCCAGTTTAAATTAGATTTAACTATTTTGGATTGTTTATTTAAAATAGAATATTTTATTTTATTATAATTAAAATTATATTGAGCCGCAAATAAGTTTTTCACAACTATTAAAATTTTTTCGCAAATATAAAAAGACGCTTACGCGTCAATTCTTCGGCGGCCTTGGTCCAAAATACTGATAATATGTGGTTTTTATCATGCCATTGTATAGCTTCCTTCTTTTACTTGCATCTCTTCCAAAAAGTTTCTCAAAACTTTCATGCGATGTTATTATATAGTATGACCACGTATTAAGCCTTGTAAATACTTTTCCCATCTCTCTATACAATTTCTCTACCTCTTTTAATTCACCCATCCTTTCACCGTATGGTGGATTGCATATTATTATGCCATACTTATCATCGGTTTTTAGATCTTTCAAAGATTGCTTTGAAAATTTTATATAATCACTGACACCGGCCTTTTTGGCATTGCTTATAGATAATTTCACCGCATCTTCATCTGCATCATATCCACTTATGTTTAGTTTTACATCTTTTTTAATTAAATCAAAAGCTTCATTTCTCATGTCAGTCCACAGATTTTTTGGTATCTGCCTCCATTTTTCTGACGCAAATTGCCGATATAACCCTGGAGCCATATTTGCACCGATTAAAGCGGCTTCAATAGGTATAGTACCTGAACCGCAAAACGGATCTATAAATGGTCTATTGTATCTCCAATAGCTTAGCATTATCATGGCAGAAGCCAAAGTCTCTCTTAAAGGCGCCACATTTGACACCGCTCTATATCCTCTTTTATGAAGTCCTTCTCCACTTGTATCTATCATAAGTACAGCCTTGTCCTTCATTAAAGAAAATTTTATCCTGTATATTGGGCCACCTTCCTCAAACCACTCTCTTTTGTACTTCTTCTTAAGCCTTTCAACTACCGCTTTTTTCACTATGGACTGGCAATCAGGCACACTAAAAAGCTTTGACTTAAGAGAGTATCCATCGACAGGAAACTGTCCGTTTTCAGGAATCCACTCTTCCCACGGCAAAGATTTTACACCTTCAAAAAGCTCATCAAATGTAGTAGCCGTAAATTCACCAACTTTAATGTATACCCTCTCGGCAGTCCTTAGCCACAAATTTGATTTACATATTGCAGATATATCGCCACCAAATGTCACTTTCCCATCTTCTACTTTTACATCATCATAACCTAAAGATCTTATCTCATCAGCCGTCACTGATTCGATTCCAAAAAGTGTAGGCACTATTAATTCAATCTTTGACATATCACTATCTCCCATTTACTGATTTCAAAATTAATTTTAAAGATAATCCTATTTGTTCACACAACAGCATTATTAAATGTTGCAGAAAATGAAAGCCCTATCTAAGCTATTTACATCTTCAACAACATCAAATTTTCTATTCATCACATTGACACTTTTAAATCCGGCAATTTTTAACTCATTCACAACTTCATCTAATGAAAAACTAATTTCGTGAACTGTTTCCTCATATTCTTCATACAGCCTTCCTTCTTTCTTTAAAAAAGCTGTAAATGTTATAAAAGCATTATCGCCAAATGATATGCTTTTAGAAATATAGTAATCGCCGTTTGGATACTTCCTTATATGTATATTGTTCCAATTATCGCTTAAATCTTTCAATGTATTCATGTCAAACATGAAGATGCCGTTTTCGTTGAGATGTCTTTTAACGCAGTTAAACATAGATTTCCACTTTTGAAAATCTGTCATGTGATTTATAGCATCAAAAGTGCAAGTTATAAGATCGAATTTTTTGCCTAAATCAAAATCGCTCATATCGCCAAGATGAAACTTTATATCATAACCGTATTTTCTACAATTTTCAACTGCCTTCTTAAGCATTTCTTCAGATAAATCAAGACCTTCCACATTTATGCCATCTCTTAAAGCACCTATGCAAAAAATCCCAGTCCCACACGCCAAATCCAACATAGTCTTGACATTAAAACCAGATTTGTCTAAAAATCTCTTAAAATCCGGCCACAACTCTTTTGCGTAAGAATCCCAGCCTAATCTATCGTAAAATTTAGCAAATTCGTCGTACATAAAAACACCTCTCAATTATTTTTCTCGTTATTCTTCTATATTATATCATCACAATACACAAGTCAATTTTGTTATTCAACCGCTCTATGTTATAATATTAACACGTGCAAATAACTATATTCAATAAATAATTATTATCCAAGAGGTGAAAATAGTTGAAACCATTATCCATAGACGACAAAAATGTTTTTGATGAATTCTTTTGCGCATATCCGCCAGAAATATCAGAATATACATTTACAAATCTTCTTATGTGGAATCACGTTTACGACATCAGATATGAAATAATTGATGGGTGTCTTTTGATTGCTTCAGGAAATAACATATTTCCTCCTGTAGGTCCATCTGAAAACACATTAGCTGCCCTGGAAAAATTTTATGAAATTCTTAAAAAAGATTACTCCGAAATTAATTTAACTCGTTTTGACAATGAATCCGCCAGTAAGATTAAAGAGAATTTTAATATTGAAATGAAACCAGACGAAGACAATTTTGACTACGTGTACAATACGCAAGACCTTATTAATCTTTCTGGCAGAAAATACCACAATAAAAAAAAATCATATAAACAAATTCATGAGAACTTATGATTATGTTTTGGAAGAACTTTGCAGTGAAAATGCTTTAGAATGCTTAAATTTTACCGAAAAATGGATTTCCTTAAAAGACATAGAGGAAAATCCCGGAATTTTAAAGGAATTTGATGCAATAAAAACCGTACTGGAAAACTACGATTTTTTTAATGTAAAGGGGATAGTATTAAAGATAAATGGGAAAATAGAAGCGTATTCATTCGGAGAAAAATTAAATCCGGAAACGGCAGTAACGCACATAGAAAAGGCAAATCCCGAGATCAAAGATGCGTACGCTTTTATAAACATGTCTTTTGCAAAAATGATGTCGGAATTCAAATACATCAATAGAGAACAAGATTTGGGAATACCGGGGCTTAGGTATGCAAAAAAGTCTTACCATCCAGTAAAAATGATTTTTAAATTTAAAGGAAAATTATAATTTTATTAATATCGGTTTGTCACAACTTTTCTTTCACATCATATTATAATTATAAAATATTGCATGGAGGGATATAATAGATTTTATGGATGAATATGTAGTATTTTGTGAAAAGAAAAAAATACAGTTTCCGCCCCAGCATCAACAATGCCAGCCGGGCATAGAAGCTTATATGGTACCTAGACCCATATCTGAAGATCCTAGCTACAAAGGTTCAAATAAGCTTTTAAATAAAGTAGCCATAATCACCGGCGGTGACAGCGGCATCGGAAGAGCCGTTGCATACGCATTTGCAAAAGAAGGTGCTGATATTGTCATCGTATTTTACAATGAATTTATTGATGCAGAAGAAACAAAAATGCGGATTGAGCAAATAGGAAGAAAGTGCATTTTAATCGCTGGTGATTTAAAAAGCGATGAATTCAATAAATATGTCGTTCAAAAGACAGTCAGTGTATTCGGTCGCATTGATATATTGGTAAACAATGCTGGAGTCCAATATCCGCAAAAAAGCATTGAGGCTATTTCTAACGAGCAATTGGAGCTTACATTCAGGACTAATATATTTCCTTTATTTTATATGACAAAGGCAGCACTTCCATATATGAAGTCCGGTAGCAGCATAATAAATACCGCATCGATAACAGCATACAGAGGTTTTGCTGAACTAATAGATTACTCTGCAACAAAAGGAGCTATTGTAAGCTTTACGCGTTCATTGGCTTTATCCCTCGTTGGTAGGAACATAAGAGTCAACGCAGTGGCTCCCGGTGCTGTATGGACACCATTGATACCATCTAGCTTTTCTCCTGAGGAAGTGGAATTTTTCGGCAACAAGAAACCAAATGATTCACCTATGGAAAGAGCGGGACAGCCTTATGAATTAGCACCAGCATATGTTTACCTCGCATCAAATGATTCAACGTATGTCACAGGAGCAATAATCCATGTCAATGGTGGCGCAATGGTAACAACTTAAACTTATAGCCTATAGTAAATGGTACTGTCCATTTACTATTTTTTAGTAAACTTAAAACTTTACTAGATTGAATTATTATAATAATTATATTATAATGTGCGTAACATTAATTTTTAGGAGGTGTTATGATGTCTAAAAAAATGGATATTATTGAGCTTCTTAATGAAAACAGCCGTCTGACAGATAATCAGATCTCTGTAATAACAGGGCTTAGCGAAGATGAAGTAAAAGAAATAATAAAAAATCTTGAAGAAGAAAAAGTTTTATTAAAGTACAGCACATTGGTCAATTGGGAAAAAACCGAAAAGGAAGTAGTACGTGCGCTTATTGATGTAAGAGTCACACCACAACAAGGACAAGGTTTTAATGCTATTGCTGAAAGAATCGGCCAATACGATGAAGTGAAATCTGTCTCCTTAATCTCTGGCGGATACGATCTATCCGTAGAAGTAGAAGGCAAAACCATGAAAGAAATAGCTATTTTCGTAGCAGAAAGATTAGCTCCTATTGATGGAGTACTAAGCACGACAACTCATTTTATATTAAAAAGGTATAAACAAGATGGGGTGTTTTTTACAGACGGTCCTGAAGACAAAAGATTGGTGGTAACACCATGAATAATAAATACATTTCAGATGTAGTAAAAAACATCCCACCCTCCGGAATAAGAAAATTCTTCGACCTTGTTACAAATTCTCGCGATATTATCTCTCTAGGCGTTGGCGAACCGGATTTTGTGACGCCATGGACTGTGCGAAAAGAAGCTATAGATGTGCTTGATAGAGGTGCTACTACGTACACATCAAATCTTGGGCTTTTAGAATTAAGAGAAGCCGTATCATTCTTTCTAAAAAATCATTACGACTTAAATTACGATGCTGAGAATGAAATAATGATAACCGTAGGCGCCAGCGAAGCCATAGACTTAGCACTTAGATGCCTTATAAATAATGGCGATGAAGTTTTAGTGCCTGTGCCAAGCTATGTTTCCTATTCACCTTGTATAGAGCTTACAAGAGGAGTACCGATATATGTGCCTACTTATGAAAAAAACAATTTTATAATAACACCTGATGATTTGAAATCAAAAATTACCAGTAAGACAAAAGCACTTATATTGCCATATCCAAATAATCCCACAGGTGCTATCATGAAAAAAGAGGATTTAGAAGCGATAAAAGACATAATAATAGAGCATGATTTGATCGTAATATCTGATGAAATCTACAGTGAACTTACTTACGATGGAAAACACGTAAGCATAGCTTCACTCCCTGATATGAAGGAAAGAACTATAGTTTTAAATGGCTTTTCAAAAGCCTTTGCAATGACAGGCTGGAGATTAGGATACATAGCAGCAGAACACAGCTTCATAGAAGCCATGAATAAGATTCACCAGTATACGACGATATGCGCTCCCATCATGGCACAATACGCAGGCATAAAAGCTATATACGAGTGCGAAGACGATATAGAAAAAATGCGTAAAACTTACGATCAAAGAAGGCGTCTCATAGTAAATGGCTTCAGAGAAATAGGATTTGGCTGCTTTGAACCAAAGGGAGCTTTTTATATATTCCCTTCAATTAAAAAAACAGGTCTTTCGTCTCAAGAGTTTTGCGAAAGACTCTTAAAAGAAGAAAAAATAGCCGTTGTCCCAGGAGATGCTTTTGGACCGGGAGGAGACGGTTATATAAGGGTATCTTATGCGTATTCTATCGATAAGATAATGAAAGCACTTGAAAGAATAGAAAGATTCGCTAAAAAAATATTTTAAAAAAAGTAGGTTTCCCTACTTTTTTTGCTTTACCTCAGAAAATTTAGGACAACCGGAAGAACAACTGTCACAGTTGCACTGTCCAGAAGTGCTTTTCTTTATGTTCTTATACAATAAAAATACCGCTGAAACTATTATTATAGACGTAATTATTATTTCAACTACCATAAAAATCACCTCTCAAAAAATTTTTAAAATCAAATTGCCACCGTTGTAAACTATAAATGAAACCAGCCAAGCTAAAACTAACTGATACGCTACAGAAAATGATGCCATCTTCCAACCGTATTCCTTTTTCATGGTGGCTATTAAAGATATACATGGTGTATACAAAAGCACAAAGATGAGAAAGCTAATAGCTGAAATCGGTGTAAAAACCGTCGGCAAAACCTTTGTCAAATTTCCACCGTATATAACGCCCATCGTCCCTACTACCACTTCTTTAGCCATTATTCCTGTAAGAAGCGATGCTGAATTTTGCCATGAAGCGAAACCTAACGGTATAAAGATAGGGCTTATGAATCTTCCTATATATGCAATAAAACTTTTGTTTATTTCTGTCATGCCTGAGAAATTAAAGTTTGATAAAATCCAGACAATAATCGAAACAGAAAAGATTATAGTACCTGCTTTTTTTAAGAATCCCTTGCCTTTTTCCCACGTATGCACTGCCAATGACTTAAGTTCAGGCAGCTTATACTCAGGAAGCTCTATTATAAAAGGTTCATCATCTTTCTTAAATATAGTATTCTTGAAAAGTATGCCTACGAAAAACGCCACAACTACACCTAATGCGTATAATGATGCCACAATCAAAGCTTCGTGCCCTCTAAACAAAGCACCAGCCATAACCAGATAAATAGGCAGTCTGGCATTGCAAGACATAAATGGCAAAAGAAGAGCCGTCATCTTTCTGTCCTTCTCACTCTCTAAAGTCCTCGTAGACATCAAACCTGGGACATTACACCCAAAGCTAATTATAAGCGGAATGAATGCCTTCCCAGATAAGCCCATCTTCCGGATTATCTTATCCATCAAAAATGCTACTCTCGCCATATACCCACTGTCTTCTAAAAAAAGATATGCACAAAAACAATGCTAATATCACAGGAAGAAATACTATAACTGAGCCTACACCGCCAATGATGCCATCTACAATAAGTGACTTAAACCAGCTACTTGTGCCAGATAACAATATATCAACATGTGGGGCAAACCAATCATTTACGAAAGTATCTAACAAATCAGCTAAAGGCTGTCCAACCCAGCTAAAAGTAAACTGAAAAATAAAATATGCGATAGCTACCAAAATTGGATATGCCAAAAATTTGTTTATGAGGATTTTATCCAATCTCTCTGTGATAGTAGCCGTATTTTCAGATGTGCTCGCAACACATTGTAATAAAATACCTTCTATATACTTATACGTTTCTGCTTCGCTTTTAAAATCCAATTTATTATGATATTGATTTTCATTATCATAATTTGCCTTTGAAAAAACTTCATTTATCAAAAGTTCCTCCAGCTTTTCTACACCTTTTCCTTTTGAAGCCACTATCGGAACAACCATGACATCAAGCAATTTAGACAATTTTTCATAATCAATTTTTATGCCTTTATTTTCAGCAACATCCACCATGTTTAGTATCAGTACAATAGGTATGTTGAATTCTTTAAGTTGCATAGTTAAGTACAAATTTCTCTTAAGATTTGAAGCATCTACTATATTCAATATCAAATCAACATGGCCGCTTTCCAGGAAAGACTTGGAGATTTTTTCTTCGTTGGAGTAAGTATCCATTGCATAAATGCCAGGCAAATCGACGATTTTTACATCATCATTTATAAAACCTTCCTTTTTTTCAACAGTGACACCAGGCCAATTACCCACATGCTGGTTTAATCCCGTAAGCAAATTAAAAAGTGTGGTCTTCCCAACATTGGGATTGCCAATCAAAGCGGCTGTTATCATCCGTTTTGAGTCCGAAACTACCATACGCCACCTCCTTCACATATCTTAAACTACATCTTTTACCACAATATTTTTTGCATCTTTTTTTCTAATCGCCAAATCAAATCCCATAAAATTTATTATTATAGGATCTCCCAAAGGCGCAACCCTCTTGACTTTTACTTCGGTCCCTTCAATAGCACCTAAAGCCCTTAGCCTTCTCGCTAATCTTTCATCTCCTAAAAGACCGCTTACTAAAGCCCTTTGGCCTGGTTTTAAATCACACACGCTCATCATTCCCACCCCTTTATTGATAATCATTCTCAACTCCTGATTCTATGATACTATATATTCCCCTTCATGTCAATAAATTATTAAAATAAGATTTATCATATCTTTATAAATCTATGCCATATCTTAAGAATATGATTTTCAAGAGGATCAAATATACCCTTTAAATATCTCACAAGCTTGCTGCTTAAGAATCCTATGACAAATCCAGCTACAACATCCACAGGATAGTGAACTCCAACATATACTCTCGCTATAATCAGTAAAACTGTCAAAACCATCATGATAGCACCAATAAGCTTATTTCCTTTTAGCTGCGTAAATGCAATGGCTGATCCTCCTGATAGATGATCACTTGGAAAAGATGCATCACTTGAATGTTTAACAAGCAAATTTACTTTATGTGTAACAAAAGGCCTTGGTTCAAAGTAAAATTTTGAAATGATAAAATTCGCGCTCAATGCTATAACTGCAGCAAAGAAATCCTCCATTGATACCTTTTTTCCATCATCTCCTCCAATAAACCATTGAATAACCATTAGAAGCCCATATATAATAGGAGAATACAAAGCAATAAATATCATCACCTTATCTAATACAGTGTAATGACTTGCAAATCCATTGATAACTTTAAAAATAGCATAATTCATTTTCATCACCTCGTATTAAGATTTTAAACTCCAATTCTTAAAATAAAATTAGACGCAGATTAAAAAACAATTAAAACTTCTTGACAAAGAAAACAAATAATTATATAATCCTAAATAGTAAAATATTCTTATTTAGAAGGAATGAGGGATAATGACAAAGGAAGAGATTTTAAAAACTATAAAATCCAATAACTTTAAGATAACGCCTCAAAGGGAACTTATCATAAACATAATGTTAAATTCTCGTGGTTACTTATCTGTACGGGAAATCTACGAGAAAGTAAAAAGTTCATTTCCGCAAGTAAGTTTAGATACTGTCTACAGAAATTTAAGCCTTCTTAAGGATATAAATGTATTAAGCGAGACAACTATAGGCAACAATATTATGTATGAAATTCACAAAGACATGCATGAACACATAATGAAATGTCTAAAATGCGGCAAAATCTTTGAACTTAATATATGCCCCATAGATCTTTGCCGAAATAAACTGGATGGTTTTGAAGTTGTAGACCACAAAATCGAGATCACTGGATACTGCAAAAATTGCAAGAATCATGAGGAGGATTAGAAATGAAGCGACTTATTTCAATTTTTTTGATAATTTTGATAGTGTTTAGCTTGACGTCATGCAATGCGAAAATTTCAAAAAAGCCAAGCAAATTAACTGTATATGCTACTTTTTATCCTTTGTACGATCTTACAAAAAAAATTGCTGGTGATAAAGCCACAGTCCAAAACATAATACCGCCTGGCGTGGAACCTCATGACTGGGAACCTACAACAAAACAGATAGCAGACATAGAAAGAGCTTCTCTCGTTTTGCATTTAGGGCTTGGCATGGATTCATGGATAAGCAAAGTAGAATCATCTGTATCAGGGCCTAAATTTGTAAAAGTATCAAGTGGTATTAATGCGATAAAAGTTGGAAATGCCATAAATCCACACGTATGGCTGTCTCCAAAAGAAGCACAGATATTGGCAAAAAATATCAAAGATGCTTTAGTAAATGCTGACAGTAAAAATGCAAAATATTACGAAGATAACTATAAAACTTTGGCAAATACATTAAAGCAATTAGACAGTGAATACACTGAAAAACTTAAAAATACAAAGACAAAGACGTTTATAGTCTACCATAGTGCCTTTGACTACGTAGCAAGAGATTACGGCTTAAACCAAGTATCTATTGTCGGCATGAGCGAGGAAGCCGAAGCAAGCCCTGCTAAAGTCGCTGAAGTCATACAACTTATAAAAAGGGAAAATATCAAATTCATCTTTACAGAGCCATTGACATCACCTAAGCCTATTCAATCAATAGCCAGCGAAACAGGTGCAAAGGTATTGCCGCTAAATACTATTGAGGGGCTTACTAAAGATGAGATGAAGAAAGGATACGATTATATCTCATTGATGAGGCAGAACTTAGACAATCTTCAAATGGCATTAAATTAAATGATTGTACTAAATATTTAAAGAGATGAAAAATTTATCAACCATCACAAATTTCGCTTTTGATAAATTTTTCATATTATACATTGCTAATGAAAGGAAATTAGATATGGGTAAAATTGTTGAACTTAAAGATGTCAGTTTTTCTTATGCTGATAAAAGGGTGCTTAATAATATCAATCTAACTATCGATGATGGCGAATTTGTTGGCCTTATCGGCCCCAATGGGTCAGGCAAAAGCACTCTTGTGAAGATCATGATAGGAGACCTTACGCCATCATCTGGCGAAGTCCTTATAAATGGGATAAATGTAAAAGACATAAAAAAAAAGATCCATAATAGGATATGTACCACAAAAATCTTATTCATTTAACGCTTCATTTCCAGCAAGCGTGAAAGAAGTCGTATCGATGGGGCTTTATGGAAAATTAGGGCTATTTAAAAAGCTTTCTAAAGATGACTGGGAAATTGTAAATAACGCTTTAAAGACTGTGGACATGATTGATTACAAAGACAGGCTTATCGGAAATCTGTCTGGAGGCCAGCAGCAAAGGGTGTTTATAGCAAGAGCACTTGTCAGCGATCCTAAGATTTTATTTTTGGATGAGCCTACAACAGGCATAGATGCAAAATCAGAAGACACGCTTTACAAAATACTGGATACTTTAAACAAGCAAAACAGAATAACGATTATCATGGTCACTCATGATGTTTGGGCCATATCCGACAAGGTATCTCGAATCGTATGCATGGGAAATGGCAGACTATATGATAGATGCAACACTTTAGACTTTTCAAAAAAAGAATTGGCAGAAATATACGGATACGATGTTAAATTAGACATGCACCACCATCAAAATGAAAATATCAATAATCGACTTTAGATTGAGGTGTTATAATGCTTAATATTTTTACATACGACTTTATGATCAGGGCATTTTTTGCAGGCGGATTTATATCAATAATAGCACCATTGGTAGGAAGCTTTTTAGTGCTGAGAAGGCTATCACAGATGGGTGATACATTATCTCACGTAGCGTTGGCAGGCGTGGCAGCAGGATTTCTCATAGGCATAAATCCTACAATCGGCTCTATAATCTTTGTGATACTATCATCTTTTGGCATTGAACGCTTGAGAAAATCCTACTTTAGATATTCGGAAATATCTATTGCAGTTGTCATGTCAGCAGGAATGGCAATAGCAGTAATACTTCTAAGCTTATCTAGCGGAAGCCCAGCAAACATAATGAATTACCTCTTTGGAAGCATAATCTCAATTAACAACACCGACGTTTTGATTTCCTTCATACTAAGCATTGCTATAATAGCAATAATTTACATTTTCTACAAAGAGCTTTTGTACATCACATTTGACGAAGAAGCTGCATTAATATCCGGTATTCCCGTCAACATGGTAAATATAATATTTACCATGATTGTAGCCATAACCGTAGCAGTATCCATGAGAATAGTAGGAGCTTTGCTGGTATCAGCATTGATGGTGATACCTGCAGCAGCCAGCCTTAAAATCGCCAAAAACTTCAGACAGACCATTTTTTACGCCATACTGTTTTCCTTTATATCTGTATTCGTCGGAATAATACTCTCCTTTTATCTCAATCTCTCCCCAGGCGGCAGCATCGTAATAGTTTCTCTCATAATCATGGGCTTAGCAAGCATAAAGAAAGCAGGTAACTAACCTGCTTTTTTGTTTTTAACTTGGATAATAAAATGCAAAATAAACCAATAATGATAAATAATATCCCGACAATTTTTAACAATCTCTTTTTTTAATTCCAACTCCTAAAGCCTCCTAACTGTGAAAATATATTCTCATCAACAATCATTATGGCGATTCACAAAATAAATGACTATCTTTTTTGAATATAGGTAGCAAAATTTTAAAAGAGATATAACCAATTAATGCTCCAAATACATTTAATATAAAATCATTTATATCACAAATTTTATATGCAAAACCGTATATTAATGAAACAAGCAATTGTGTTATTTCAATACAAAAAGATGTTATTGCACATAAAGATATATTTTTTCTAAATGAAATATACTTATAGTTAATAAAAGGCATTAAAAATGCCAAAGGCATCAAAAGTAATATATTACCGGTTATTTGTATTTCTGTATTTTAAACTTTTTGCAATGTTTAAAGCGGTTTGTTCATCAACATCGGCAGTATTAAAATATAGGTCATAAGCAATCTTTTTTTCCTTGATAATAAAAAACAGATGTACCTGCTCGGTTACAGTTGTTTCACCAGATGCAGCCGGAGGTGTAATTTTAAGTTTTTCCTTCACTACTTCCGTAAAAAATCCTTCAAGTGTTTTTGATTCAATAACTTCTGAATGGTTTGGCTCAAGCTGTGAGATTGGTTGTTCTGGATAATATCCCAGAATATCTAATCCACCTATCCTTTTGTTTTCTTTCTTAAATGCAAGCACATTACCATCTAATTTCTCTGCTGTCCATTCTTTTGGAATTGATATTTGATAAAGATCGGTTTGAATGTTTTGTTTCAATTGTGTATTTTGGAATTGTTTCAATTGCTGTTCAGGATTAGTATTAAGTTTTTTAGTTTCATTTGAACAAGATGTAAAACTCAACAAGAATATGACTGAAAATAGGAAAATAAAGAATCGATTCATTTACATGCCTCCGTTTTGTAATAATTTTACCTTAATTAATATTATACGCGTTGAAAGAACCACTTAAAAGGGAATCTTTCAACGCATATCAGCTTACTTTTAATACGAGAATGTCGCTATTGCACCCGATGACTTATCAGAGTTATCGTAGTAATAGTGGCACATTTGAATATAAGTTTTTGTTCCCTGGTCAGCCCAATATTTTGTCCCCCATTGAGACATTTTACCTGAGCTTTGTGTTCCAGGTTGTCCTTGTGTACCTGCCAAGTATTGTGTTTCAAAAACAGTTCCACTTGAATTTTCTAACCCTACGCCTCCAACATTATTTATTGCGGTTGTAGTGGAACTTACCTCTGTATTATCAATAAACACTTGGTCTGCTGTTGTATCTTTTACGTCAGCATTAAGCGAAGGCCACTTTGGATGGTAAACATGATACCAGCCGTACATTTTAACAGCCATTGCACCTGCTTTTAACGATTCTGAAGGCCAAGTTGAATACCATTCATTGGGAAGTACGTTTTTTACATAATAGTAGAAATCTCTGTACTTATTGTTTTGTGGTAATTGGGATCCGATGAAGAACGATCATGATAAACTCTTATGTAATCAGGACGTACGTGATCGCCTGTTGATAACACTCCCATTGGAGCTTCTTGTATATCTGCAGAGTTTATTCCTTTTTCAATTTGAATGCCGCGGTAACTGGCTTTATTACTTTCAATAAGCTTTCCTTCTTTATTAACAATATCACCATTAATTCGAGCTTTAATTATTTTCAATGCTTCCTTCTCATCTTCGCTGCCAAATCCATAACCAGCGGGTATAAGTATTTCCAATGGAGCATCTGACATTTCAATTACTTTCCAATTGTCAGCTTCCTTGCCCAACACTACTAAGTTATAATTTACTCCATTGAAAAAATATTTGTTCTCTTTTTTTACTCTGTAATCTATCCCAACTAAATATGCCTGAACTTCATTATACTGCTGTTTATACTGAGATAGGTTAGTTAATTGGGCAACCACATCATCTGAAAGGGTTTTCATTTCCTTAATTTTTGCTGATTTTACATTAAATATACCCAACCCATTCTTTGCATTATCAGCGTCATTGATAAACCCTTGAATACCTTCTCGATTTATATTTGCCTGTAGATCAACATAAGTTTTCCAATCGCCTTTGTTGATTGAATCGACAAGCAAATTGACAACTGTCTGAGAGTTATCAACTTTATCATTTACACTTACTGCAAATGCGGATGAGAGACTTAATACGAGCATACATACTACTATCAAAAATGTAACTGTACGTTTCATTGCAATATTCCTTCTTGTTTTTTATGATTGACTTTACACCCCTTTGGGTGTATCTTTGTAGTGCAAGGCTCTCTAATATCCTCTTAATCAAAGATTTTAAGTGGTCAGAATTAGGTGGATAATTGGAGCCTTTTTTGTTGCCTGATAATATATCCGGTGACCTTATATTTAACATGATGTGTACCTCCTTTCGCTTTTCTTTAGTTTTTTGAGGAAGTCCCAATTAACCATCTGGAGTTGTCAATAAAAGTACAGTCTGAAAACTCACAAAGTAAATTTGGGTACATGAGCGAAGCGTGTTGAAAGTTCATATCTATGAGTAATGTCTACATCTCACTCATTCTCAGATTCTCACGATCTTCAAAGAAGCCCTCATGTATATTAATGCTATCTATTTATGAATTTTACATGTGATAGGTAACCCAAATAAGCTTCTATTGTTTTTTTTCATATTTTTGGCTTACAAATTCCACTTAAGCTCATGTTGCATATTCTCCCATGTCTCACAGGATCTTTGTTCTTAATTCCTTTGTTCTGCCTTACATGAAGTAGATGTCAGCTATGCGCCCTTTGATATTAAATACTTAATCAATTCTTTAACGAATTGATTTCTTTATTTTCATTTTACAATGATAAATTTCCAATGTCTACTATATCTTTGTATAGTTTTTACATAAAAACCAAAAAACTATACAAAGATATAGTCTAGTTTAATCAATATCTATTAAATTTAACTTTGTTGCCTTTACTATTGCTTCTTGAATGCTTTTTACACAAAGTTTCTCAATTATTTTCTTCTTATGATATTTTACGGTAACTGGTTTAATCCCAAGTTCTCTTGATATGGTCAATTCTTTATAGCCTTTTGCAAGCATTATCAATATTTTTATTTGTTTGCCTGTAAAATCTATATTTTTATTTACTAGTTCAGAATTCTTTAAACAGTTTTTATATTCATTAGCAATTTTATCTGAAAGCAATTCGGCAACCACATTCATTTCTTCTGTCATGTCTCTTTCTATCGTTGAAACATCTAAATATCCTATTATTTTTTCATCTACAATTATTGGAGCAGCAATGCAATGCCATTTTTTTAGAATTTCACAATAATGATATTGGGGTTCTAAATATACTAATCTTTTTAGTTTCATCGCCATTGATATGGCATTTGTACCTATGGCTTCTTCTTTAAAAGATATGCCAATTAAACAGTCAAAATTGATGTGACATAGCATTTTTTCATGACACATCGTATTCAAAAGATATCCTTCATCGTCAGTTAATAAAAATATGTACTTACCCTTTAAACTCTTTAAAATATTGCCAACAACATTTTTAAATGTCTTAATCAATGTCATATTTTTCTTTAATCTGATTTGCAAATCATTTCCTCTTGAAATTATTGCAGGATCTGCCATCGAACTTGTAAGCCCTGCTTTTACGCATCTTTTATATGAATAAAGTATTTCTTCATATATTTGCATATTTCCCATATAAATCCCCCGTAAAACTTACAAATTTATTCTTTCATAATATAAGACAATTTTTTAAGGAATCTGTTACAGTTTTTTATAAAAATTTTTATATTTTTTTATAGTAAACAATCAATTGTATCTTTGTGAACAAGTACATAAATTCCCACACCTTTTCGCGAATATCTAATTCTGTGAAAATCCTTTACCTCCTCAAACAGAAAATTCCCCAAACAATAAGTCTACGGGAACATAAAACACACTTCAATATTTAATTAAAAAATCTTTAAAGCCTTTGATTTCAACTTATTTATTCTTACTTTTATTAAACATAAATCAAATATCTTTCTTGATTTTTTTAATCATTTATATAAGCCATCACTGGGCGGTGATCTGAAATATCCACTTGCAATACTTTGCTTTTTGTTGCATCAATCGAAGTTCCACAGTTAAATAAAAAATCAATCTTTGGATTATTAGAATTATTATAGCATTCCAGTGTGCATATACCTGCAGGTCCGCTATCAACCATAGAAAAAACATTATTGAGCATTATATTATAGGTATCTGAGTTTTCTCCATCGTTCAAATCACAACCAATAATCAATCTTTCATTTGAAAATCCATTATTATTTAATTCATCTTTAATCTTTTGTGCTTGAATCACTTGATCACCGTTTAACCCTAGATGAGTTGTTCCAACATAGAAGTAAGAACTGCCAAAATCAACACGCACAAGAAGAAAGCTGCGATTTTCTGAACTATTTACCTTAGACAAGTAAACTCTTAAAGCCGTTGTCAAAGAGCAACTACTTATAATTGCATTACCATAATAACCTGGATTCATGTTAATAGATGTAATATATTTATAATTCCAAGTCGTCCCAGTAATCGCGGTAAGTTTATTAGAAATATACTCTGCCTGATGAATATTTGTGCCAGATCGTATAGTATATGCATCTACTTCTTGAAGACAGACAATTGAAGCTCTCGAACTTTTAATTTCATCCGCGATTTTATCAAGATTTTCCGCTTTTGGATCTGGATAACCGCCATCCTTGTTTTGTCCAGCTTTAATATTCCACGTAAGAATATTTATTGTCATAATTATTCCACCTATATTTTTTTAATTTTATACAACAGAATCGATATCTGCTTCCATATTCTGCTCTTTTATAAAGCTGTAAAAATACCCTCCTTTTTCCACCAGTTCTTCGAAGTTTCCCTTTTCTACAACTTTCCCATTATCAATTACATATATTGTGTCTGCATCTTTTATTGTCGATAATCTATGAGCTATTTTTACAACAGTTTTATCTTTCAAATATTTGTCTATATTTTCCGATATATGCTTCTGCGATAAGCTATCCAAAGCAGATGTTGCTTCATCGAAAATTACAATTTTCGAATCACTTAAGATTGCTCAGGCGATGGCTATCCTTTGCTTTTGTCCACCTGACAATTTTACTCCCTTTTCTCCAACAATAGTTTCAAATCCCTGAGGCAGATTTGTAATAAAGTCATAAATATCCACCTCTCTGCATATTTGCTCTACATAATCTCTATCTATGTTCAGAGTGAAGCCTCTCCATCTAAACATGAAATGTTATAGATGGAGCTTCCTACTGCATTAACAGTAGAACTGCCTGTCATAAATACAGTCTAATCACGCAATATAACCACATTGTGTTCCTGCTTTAACTAGACTAATTAATGTAGACAGGGTCTGCTGGCTTCTCGCTGCAATCTCAGGAACTTTTGCCTGATATTGTAACCTCTCCTTTTCAGAAAGAGGATTTAATATTTCTTTTATGAAATATCTTGCACCTATGTTGTACGATGCATTTAAGTCTGCATGATATATTTTACCCGTTGTAAACTCACATATATCTTTTTTGCTATTCCTTATTACTTTTCCTGTACCATCAAATGCTAACGCTGATGAGTTTTTAGGATTGATCCACGATACTCTTATTCCATAACTGTGTGCTATTTCACGCACTTTTTCCTGTATTTTTCGTTTTGCCCAATATTTAAGTTTTATCCTCATTCTCCGTGCATAATTACCTTTTGATTTTAATTTTCCTAAATACTCAAACACTATTGCATCGGCTTTATAGTATACAGCAAATTTTATTATTTGATGTACAGTATCGTTAATAATTTGATTTTTGATATTATTTATTTTTCTCCATAGGTTAGGCTTTCTGCCAATACCTGATATTTTTTGTGCTTTCGCTAATTTATTGATTTTATGATAAAGACGGTCTTTTTCTACAGGTTGGTTTATAAACAATCTTCCTATGACAGTTCCGTCATATTTCATTGCGCTGCACACAGCAGAATTGGTTAATCCTAAATCTACGGCTATTATTGTTCTATCTTTAAGCGGTGTCTTGTTTAATTTAACTGTCTTTTCATATGTAAAATGCAAATAATATTTTCTTCCACTTTTCACTAACATTGGATTCATTTCTTTGAAGTTTGTCATGTCTCTATGATTTAGGCTGTTTGTCTTAAATTCTATGTTATGCCATACCCAGTCATTGTTTTTGTACACTTTAATTTTTGCTGTATTACTTCCTGTACGCTCAAACATATTGTTTTTATAAAATACTGGATATGAATATCTTTTTGTTCCTAATACAGGCATTTTATCTTTTAGTATCTTTCCTTTTGCCTCATATTGTGCTTTCTTCTTAAGATAATTTTCTAAATTTGAATAATAGCTTTTTATTGCACCAAGTGCTTCGGCTGTAGCAGCTCTTCTTAAGTATGATGGAAATTTGTAAAATCTGCTGTCAAAATCGTACTTTGATTTGTTTTTCTTCGTATTGTGTATTAATTTTTCTATAAAGTTTAACTGTTTTTCCACAGTTGCCAATGTTGATATGGTATTCCATTCGTCATTGATTATACTTATTATGTACGACAATGCTTCATTGTATATGGCTATAGTATCATTGAATGATTTGTCTGATACTTTGATTTTAAATTTTACAGTTTTAATGCATTCCATATCAACACCGCCTTTACAAATAAAGTTTTTCTTACTATAATTGTATCATAAAATATTTTAGTTGTAAAAAGGACGGTATTTAAAATGAATATAGATTATAAAACAAATAGACATGCATGTTATAATCTAAATTATCATTTAGTTGTCGTAACAAAATATAGACATAAATGTTTGACAAGGGAAATATTAGAACGATTAAAAGAAATAATAGAAAATTTATTTTCTAAATGGAATTGCATTCTTATTGAATTTAATGGAGAGGCTGATCATATACATATTTTGTTTGAAGCACCTCCGCAAGTACAACTTTCTAAATTGATAAATAATCTAAAAACAGTAACTGCAAGATTAATACGTAAAGAGTATGCTGAACATTTATCTAAATTTTATTGGAAACCGTATCTGTGGAACAGAAGTTATCTTATTTTATCATCTGGAGGCGCACCAATTGAAATTATAAAAAAATATATCCAAGAACAAAATACACCTGATGATTAGCAGTGATGATGCCTTACTCCACCTAAATTTCCATTATAGGTGGAGACTGCGGCTACTGTCTCTCCGTTCAATGTTAGATTGTTTAATATGGTATCGTCAAATAATAATAAGTCCTGCGTCACTATCGAAATCTTACTTCTTATGTGTTAGCAAAAGTTCCCTTCCCTCTTATTTTACTGCAGCTTTCTTCATCATACCCATCTAAGCTGATTTCTACAGCATAAACAGCATTTGTTATTTTTTCGATATCTTCTTCCTTTATCAATGTCGCATTTGTACATAAAACCACTTTCCCACCATATACCAATTTAATGTATTCCAAAATATAGTAAAAATCGTCTCTAACTAAAGGTTCTCCACCTGAGATAACAACCTCTTGAGGCTTTAATTTTAAAATTTTATCAATCGCTCTTTTTATATCACTGGTTGATAAAATATCGTCTTTTTTTTAAATAATTGTCTGCATCAACACAGCAATATTCACAGCTTAAATTACATCTGTTTGTTATTGAAAAGACTACTTTGGGGATAAAATCAATTTCAAACTCATAAGTTTGATCAGCATTCAACAAACCAATATTATCTAAACAATTTAATACGGATTTAAAATACTGTTGATCTTCTTCATCTTCAAATACCTCTATAGCTTTATTGACTGGAGTAGAGGTTTCAAGTGAATATTTTATTGCTTCGTAACATTCTATAGGTATCTTAATCCACTTGCCCGTTAATCTGTTACTCAATATCACGGTATTATCTTTTATAACAATGTCACAAATCTTATCTATAAAATATTTATTCTCCATCTTTATCACTTCCTAATTGTTCAAGTAACTTAGAATCTTGCCATCTTGTATTGTTATGCATACATCTGCTGATGCTGCTATATCTTTATTATGAGTTACCATAATCAAAGTCTGTCCAAATTTTTCTACACAGAGTTTAAAGAATTTCATCACTTCATCCGCTGTTTTACTGTCTAAATTACCTGTTGGTTCATCTGCAAATATTATATCTGGTTTGTTTGATAGTGCCCTTGCTATTGCTACTCTTTGCTGCTGTCCTCCTGAGAGTTCATTTGGAAAGCTTTTTATCTTGCTATCTAGTCCTAAAATTTCTATTATTTCCGATATGTAGTCCTTATCTATTTTTTTATTATCTAATGATACTGGCAATGTTATATTTTCATACACGTCTATAACTGGTATAAGGTTAAAGCTTTGAAATACAAATCCGAAGTTTCGCCTTCTCAGTATCGAAAGTTTTTCTTCTGATAGATTAAATATATTCTCACCATTTAATAATACTTCACCTGATGTAGGCACATCTAGTCCTGCCATGCAGTGAAGCAGCGTACTCTTACCTGAACCGCTGGGGCCTATTATAGTAGTGAATTTTCCATTTTCTATAGAAACTGATACTTCCTTTAAAGCCTCTACTTTATTGTCACCTTTACCGTATATCTTAGTCAATTTTACTGTCTCTAATATGCTCATAATCTCCACCTCATCTTTTATTCGGTTATATTTAAGCCTTCTACTATATTAAGCTTTTCTACTTTCTTTGCAGATACATAAGATGACAATATGCATATAACTATAACTATAGCACTGTACAATAGTATTGGTATAACTGGAAATTTAAATTGAGGCAAATGAGTAGCACCAAATCCATGGCTATAGTCTTCATTTAGCATTTTATAAAATCTATAAACTCTATATCCACCTATTAAAGCCGCTATTATGCTGCTTAAAAGGCCATAAATAATCGATTCTTTTATTATCATGCTTTTAAGCTGTTTGGCTGTCATGCCTATTGCTCTAAGTGTGGCAAACTCATTTGTACGTATCAATAAGTTGGTTTTTAGCGTATTATATACATTCATGCCTGCTATTAGCAGTATTAGTGATACAATCAAAAAATCGGATTTTAATTTTCGAGTACCAAAGTTTTTATATGTCTCAATATAGCTTAGCTTACTTTCCATTTCTGCAAATGGCTTATTCTCTAAAATCTTGTTTATTCTATTATACACATAAGTATCCTTTCCCGGTTTAGACTGCACACTGATCTGTTCATATGTACTTTTCCCTGAAATGGTCATTAAGTATTTCTGAGGAAGTATTACCTCCATATACCTTCCTCGCGTACTATCCCCTCTAAATATCCATTCCTGTTTTAGTAGTGCACCTACTCTGACATTTTGCTCTTCATATGTTATCTTATCACCTTTGGCAACAGGAATCCTTATGGTTATGATATCACCTACATTTAAATCTTTTCTAATTCCTTCGAGCTTATGGTTATTTAAAATATCATAATAATAGTTATACACAACTGCATTTGGATATTTATCTGATGAATTATTCAGTGATGACATGTACCCTTTATCTATATACTTCTTAAATCCCTGCAACTGATCATCATCATAGCCTTTTACTTCTATCGTTGTTTCCACATTTTTATTTGTATTTGAAATTCCATTGTACTTTTTAAAGTCATTATCTAAATCATTTACATCAGATTCTAAAAACCCTATCATAGATACTTTTGTACCTACTTTTTTCACTCCTTCTATCTGAGATATGGCTTTTACATCATCATTTGTATAACCTGTAAAATAAGGTTCTGTATTTGTACCAAATGATAGTTTAAAATCATTATCCTGCATGTTAGTAATTGTAATAGACATTGCACTAATTAAACTTTCCTTATTAACAACTGCGATATCATTTATAAATAAATATCCTGCCATTGCTACTGATACAACTATTATTATGGTCCTCCACTTATTTCTCCACACATTTTTATATGCCATCTCACCTGTTATACCAGATATCTTTTTTATAAACTTATGGTATCCTCTATTTCTTTGCTTTCCACCTGATCTATCGCTCTTTCTCATAGCTTCTATTGATGATATCCTGCCTGATATCCATATCGGTATTATGCTTGAAACTATGACAGTTAAGGCTCCAACTTTTACAGCATTCCATACGTTTTTCATGCTTATGTATACTGATGATTCTGATACATCTATATTAGTAGATACAAAGCTATACAGTTTAATTCCAAAGTAGGAAAATGCAATTCCCATCAAAAGACCAAGAACTAATCCAATGATGAGAATAAATAAGCTTTGAAATCCTATTATCAGTCTCACTTGTTTCTTTGACGACCCTATAGCCCTCATCATACCTATTTGTTTTATCATGTCTATTAAAGATATGTTAAACATGTTATATATAAGAAGAATCGCTGTAATTACTATCAATATATTAAACTGATATGTGAAAGCATTTGTGCTTTGAGCACTAAAATCATTAAGGGCTGCTATTAGCTGGCTATTTACTTCATAGTCCTGTCTCCCTATATTGTACCTTTCTCTTATTTGATTTAATTTTCCCGACAGGTTTGCATTTGATTTTAGCTTAACAATTTCCTCATATGTTATAAGATTGTCAGGCAATACATTATTTTCGCCTTCTTTAAAGTATGTGAACCCTCTCAGTGAATAGTACCCCTCATAATATTGTTTGGGCTTATCTAATATCCCCACCAATTTGAAGGACTTGTTCTCCATGTATATTTGGTTCAGGCCGTTTTCATCTTTATATTCCTTTTTGATTTTAAAATTTATTGTCTCACCCAACTTTTCTTTAAGTCCCATCTTTTTTAAAGCCTGTGATTCTAATACTATTTCTCCTTGCTTATTTGGTAAATGTCCTTTTATAAGAGTGTATCCACTCATTTCTATGTAGTCTTTGTCTGTTGAATTTAATATCATTGAAATACCATTATCAGTAACGAGATTTCCTAGATTAGCTGCTACTGCAGATTTACTTACGTCTTTATCATTTTTTATTTTCTCAGTCAAGTCTTTATTTAGATTAGTAAATATGCCCTGATATGTTCCATACATTTTGTAAATATTAGCAAGCTGGTTTCTGCTCTGGCTTTCAAATATAACGTTAGAACCAAATACAAGCATTACTGCCAAAGCGACACCTAATACTAAAGCAATCGTCCTTCCTCTTTGTTTTTTCAGATATGCTAATGCTAAATGTATATATACATTCATTTCTATCCTCCATTGATAATTTGAATAATATTATCTCTATTGTATTTCTCCATCAACGATAGATAATATTCTGTCTGCACTTTGTGCTATATTTTCATTATGTGTTATCAATACAAGTGTCTGATTATATTTTTTAATAGAACTTTTTATCAGGTTCATTACTTCATCTGTCGTTTTTGTGTCTAAATTACCCGTGGGTTCATCTGCTAATATTATACTGGGCTTTGCTGCCAGTGCTCTGCCTATTGCCACTCTCTGCTGCTGCCCTCCTGAAAGCTGATTTGGTAAATGTCTTTGTCTTTCGGTTAACCCTAAAAATTCTATCAAATCATCTATATATTCTTTATCTGGTATTTTTTTATCTAGCCTTACTGGCATTTCTATATTTTCTCTTACGTTTAATACTGGTATCAAATTGTACTGCTGAAATACGAATCCTATATTTCTCCTCCTGTATATAGCTAATTTGTCCTCAGATAGCTTATATATATCCACACCATCTATCTCAACTGTTCCTTCTGTTGGTTTATCAAGTCCTCCTAATAAGTGGAGCAATGTTGATTTTCCACTTCCGCTTGGTCCTACGATTGCCAAAAATTCACCTTTTTCTACATTTATATTTATATCCTTTAGCGCATGTACTTTATTTTCACCCTTTCCGTAAACTTTGCTTAGATTTATCGTTTTTAATATAACCATATATAAATGCTCCTCTCCTAATTTATTGTGCTGATAGATTCTACTATACTCATACGCTTTACCCTTTTTGATACAATAAATGTAGCTGAAAATCCTAAAAGGATATTTATTATTACTATGAAAAGATATATTTTCCAATCAATTGTAAATTTTGGAGTGATTAAAATTGGACCTAAGTATTTAAATAATATCACCTGTCCAGTCAGTCCAAATATCACAGACAAAGTGCTTGAAAATATTCCATATGTCATACCTTCAAAAGTTATCATCTTTCTGAATTCTTTGTTTGTAATGCCAACGGCTCTTATCATGCCAAACTCATTTACTCTCGATATTAAACTGTAACTTACATTATTGATTATATTTAAGAAGCTTATGGCAAATAGTACTATTACTATGGTATTTATAAATATAAGCTGATTTGTCGCAAATGCCTTTATTTTCTGCTTTTCATTGCTTAGATTTAAAACTGTTGCTCCTTGTGTTCTTTTAGCAATTTTCAAAATCTGATTGTACAATTTTTCACTGTTATAACCTGGTTTTACATTTATATCAATGAGTCTGTAATTTTTAAATCCGCTTATTTTCTGTAAAATATCGTTAGATATGACAACTTGAACACTATTATTGCCTGCATAATAATCGGAAGAATCTATTAATTTTTCTACTATTGCTCCCACAGTAAATTCTTCCTCTTTAAATTGTGCATTTGCATCTTCCATTCTAAAAAATTCTTCTCCTGTATCCCCATCTTTTCTAAAACTTTCCGTTATCTTGTCTCCAACTTTTAAATTCACCACATCAGGACTTAAATGTTTAGTGTTCATTGGATGTGGTATGGCAATAATAGCAATTTTTTCCTTTTTCATTTTTTCTATGTCTATCTGTCCTTTTTTTACATATTTTTTCATCTCTTTAAGAAGCTTATCATCATATCCATAAATATCATTTTTCAATATGTACTCGTCACTATTTGGTTCTTTAACAAGCAGGCCATTAAGTACTTCTTTAAAATAAGGAGAGTCATTTATCTGTTCAAAATATAAAGGCTCAGCTATATTTTCTTTTTTCAGTTTCATTCTCCCGTATATCGGCTGTATTGTTTTAACTTCTTCTATACCTTCTAAGTTTTTTATTTCTTGAATGTCTTCAAAAGGAATACCCACTGATAAATTTGTACCGGGTATTATTTCTATTTTATAATCGGTATTTATCTTTGATGTTTCGGCCTCTTTATTTATTTGAGCTGCTGTAAGCTCTGCGTAAAAATTTGATATTATGAATATAGTGCTCCCCAAGCACATAGATAGAATTATCATATAGAAACTTTTTTTTATTTCTAAAGATGTTTCTAAATGAAATATATTTTGAAAATGGTAGAATTCTATATAAGAAATCTGTCTTAATTAATACTTTTTTGTATTTTATATCCGTGTTTAAATTTTTTCTTATTGAGTCAATAAGCGTTAGCCTTTTTATGCTTCTATATATAACCAACGTAACTATAATTATAGAAATAAGGTTAATTATTATGGACATCAAGAAAACTCTCGGAGATAGAACTATATTTTTTATGTCGACTTTGCCTTCTGTGAATAGATTCCCTGCTATTGAGCTTAAAAATTTCGCTCCCGCAAGACCAACCACAATTCCGATTGGTGTGCTAATAAGTAGTAAAGTTAATAATTCATAAAAAAGCAGCATCAAAATCTGTAAGGAACCTGCTCCAACTGCCCTCATTATTCCATATTCAGATAGCCTTTGTAATATGGATATATTGAAAATGCCTAAAATTACTATTAATGATACTACCCCTGCAATAAGTGATATCAATAAAAAAGTAGGATCTATTTTTTTGCTGCTTCCTAATGATTCCAGAAGCATATTATTTTTTCTAACATATTTATTATCTATTTTCAAGTCCTCGGCTATGCTTTGTATATCTTTATTTATGTCAGTATTTTCATCAAACTCTACATAAACTTGTGCATCTTTATAAGAATCATTTTCATTTAGATTAAGGATGGCTTCCATCTGCCCTGATGATTTTAGCCGTGGCCTATCTTGTAAAATCCCGGTTAAAATGTATGTTTCGTTAGTCTTTTCCCCATATAAATTGAAATTAATCTTAGTACCTGGCTCCGGATTTACCCCCATGTTTTTTAAAACCCATTCTTCTATAGCTATTTCATCATCTTTTACCGGAAACCTTCCCTTAATTACCTTAGAATTAGTTAACTGTACATAATCTTTATTTGCCTTTATTATATTTAGAATTATTCGCCCATCAGGTACAGTAGAATCGTAATATGAAGAGATGCCAATTTTTTCAACATTCGGTTCATTTTTTATCATTTTGAGTTTTGATTCATCTATATCGATATTATACCTAACATGGTAGATTCCGCTTTCATATTTTGTTTTAGTTACATTAGCATGCTTGGCACTATCAGCTAGAGTTCCAACTCCTACTATTAATGCTGTACATAAGATAATGCCAAGACAAATAGCTAATGATCTTGATCTATACTTTTTTATATATGCTGAAATTACTTCAAAAAGATATTTATTCATTTTTATAATCATTCCTTTCGCTTCGCTTAAGGCATAAAACGTAATAAAATGTGCCATGCTAAAAAACTTCCTGAGCTTTATCGCTGTTGATGGTTATATTACGCCTGAACAAGCTGGAAAATTAAAGATCATCAAATGACATTTTGAAGAGGAAAGCATAGTCGGTATAAATATGGAGGCTTTTCCTTCAGCGAAACACTTATGCTCATGGGCTAGACTTACTCCAACTAACAATAAGAGTACAGGCAAGAAAAAATCTTGTCCGGGTTTCCAAAGCAAGATGTTACATTAAGCCGCTTCTTGTGCAGTGTGCTACTGCCGTAGTTAAAAGCGAAAAACACCATAAAATTCATAACCACTATTTGCACATCAAAAAGCGTCGCGGCCACAAGAAGGCAATCATTGCTATTGCAAGAATGCTTCTTACAACATTATACAGCATGTTGAAGAAGAAAGAACCATATAATGCTGAATTATATAAAAAATCTGATGCTTTTCCCGCAAAACGCGAGATTACGGTTGAGCAAGCTTATACTATTAGCTCAACTTCAAGGCTATAAAATAAAGCCAGCTATTTAGCTTTAACACTTACTTCGATATTTAATTTTTAAAAAGTCATCAAAGATGGCTTGTTTGCTATGCTATTTTATTCTTATTGCAATTTGTACTTTTAATTTCAACCTTTGCCTCCACAATTGATTTATCTTCAAAAGAATATTTCCAAGATTATTTTTATCTAATATTATTCTATCAACTTCTCTATTAGTTTATAAAAATACAAAAATCATCTTTTAAATATGGATAAGGCAATAGATAATGTTTAATTGTCTATTGCCTTACCTGTACTATCAATTTCTAAGTCCATTGACTTTCCCAGTAACGTGGTTTGTCGTAAGCAGTGCAATCTTGTAAACAATCTTGACCAGGCTGATAGTAATAAGGTGCTCCGGGTTTTGTGCAATTATCCTGACCCACTACTATTTTTGTTTCTTTGTCTTCAATTTTGTTGATCTTTAACATTTCAATACCTCCTCGTATAATTATTTTTGTAGACAATAAATTTGTCCCACTTCTTAAAATTTAATAGAAACACATTGATAATTGGAAATTACCTCTTTTTAAAATCATCATTTAGAAATCACATCTATTGCCATGTATCTAAAATATCAAATTAAGTACATGGCACAGGCCGCCACATCTTTTATTTTACGGCCTTTATGTTTACTTTTGAGATAACTTGTAGCATTATTATACTGTAAAGTTAATATGGGACAGGCTTTTGTCCTCCATGCGGTTTTTCCGCTCTTTAAAGTATGGTCCCTACACCAAATGCACATGTCTTTGTATAATGATTTTAAGTAGTTTTTATCATCGTTATCATATAAACAGTTAATTAATTCACTTATGGATAATTTATTTTTTATACCCATTTCTAAAATATTATATACTTCCTTAGATATCCTTATCCATTCACCATTTAATCTATTTCCCAAAACAACTTTGTTATTATTTTCTACTATTTGTGTATATTTACTAAAGTGATAAATCATTATTATTCACCCCCCTTTGATATTAAATACTTAATCAATTCTTTAACGAATTGATTTCTTTATTTTCATTTTACAATGATAAATTTCCAATGTCTACTATATCTTTGTATAGTTTTTACATAAAAACCAAAAAACTATACAAAGATATAGTCTAGTTTAATCAATATCTATTAAATTTAACTTTGTTGCCTTTACTATTGCTTCTTGAATGCTTTTTACACAAAGTTTCTCAATTATTTTCTTCTTATGATATTTTACGGTAACTGGTTTAATCCCAAGTTCTCTTGATATGGTCAATTCTTTATAGCCTTTTGCAAGCATTATCAATATTTTTATTTGTTTGTCTGTAAAATCTATATTTTTATTTACTAGTTCAGAATTCTTTAAACAGTTTTTATATTCATTAGCAATTTTATCTGAAAGCAATTCGACAACCACATTTATTTCTTCTGTCATGTCTCTTTCTATCGTTGAAACATCTAAATATCCTATTATTTTTTCATCTACAATTATTGGAGCAGCAATGCAATGCCATTTTTTTAGAATTTCACAATAATGATATTGGGGTTCTAAATATACTAATCTTTTTAGTTTCATCGCCATTGATATGGCATTTGTACCTATGGCTTCTTCTTTAAAAGATATGCCAATTAAACAGTCAAAATTGATGTGACATAGCATTTTTTCATGACACATCGTATTCAAAAGATATCCTTCATCGTCAGTTAATAAAAATATGTACTTACCCTTTAAGCTCCTTAAAATATTGCCAACAACATTTTTAAATGTCTTAATCAATGTCATATTTTTCTTTAATCTGATTTGCAAATCATTTCCTCTTGAAATTATTGCAGGATCCGCCATCGAACTTGTAAGCCCCGCTTTTACGCATCTTTTATATGAATGAAGTATTTCTTCATATATTTGCATATTTCCCATATAAATCCCCCGTAAAACTTACAAATTTATTCTTTCATAATATAAGACAATTTTTTAAGGAATCTGTTACAGTTTTTTATAAAAATTTTTTTAAAATAAAAAAAGCCCAAAAAGGACCATTAATAATTTTTATATCCATATCTTAAAGTAATAAATCTTCTTCGCCACCATCCCACTTTATTATTAATTTGATCGGCTTTTTGAGTTAAGATCTACTAACATCATTACAGTTATCTTTTCACTTTTTTATAATACAGTTTAATAGAATATTTTAAAATTAAGTATATGACTAAGACAGAAAATAAAAACATATCAACTCTAAAGCTTATTTTAGTAATGTTATTCAAATAAAGTAATTCTAAACTATTATTTGGTATATTATAATCGTAGTACTCTAAAAATTTGAAGGGTAATCCTAATCCGTGTTTAAAGTTTGAATAATCTTTAAATTTATCAAAAAATATTGTTGATTAAGTGATAACTATACTGATAACCAATAATTTAGAATTTTTCATTATAACACCCCTTACTTTCGCTTCGCTTAGGTACAAATACTATACAAAATATAGTCTTAAGTCCAATCAATTCAATTTATTTGCCTTTACAACTTTTAAAGCGTACCGATGTCTTCCTTTTATGTTTTTAACTAGGATAATGAAAGATACCAAAAGAAAACTTTGGATCAGGTTTGGCAATCATCTAACAAAAATCTTATGGAAAATACACATTTCGCTTTAAATATATTTTTTTGCCCATTAATTCTACCGCATTACCACCTAATTTCTTTACTGAAATATCATAAACATGATCTTTACGAAGTAAATTTTTAACAAGCAAAACACCTTTTATGACTTCTTTTTCCTGCTTAACTGTTATTCCAAAATCTGTTGTAGCACCGTAATTTGATCTATAAACTATAACGGAACTTGATTCAAACCTAATATTATGAATTGGCATAAACGCCTCATTTACATTAAGAGTAATAGTGGCAAATAAAATAATAGCTGCAATTGTTGCACTTATCACTATTAATAGTATTGAAACCACACTATTCACTATCTTTGCAGAAATATGTTTAAATCTAAAACCATTTATTAACAGCATTAATGGAATTATCTGAATACACAAAGAAAAAATATCGTTCAATTTCAAAGACTTAAATCTTATAAAAGGATAAAAGTAATCTAAGTTCAATATCCATAAAATATAAATAGCCAATAGAACTATATGAATAATGTATTTATTATTTCGAACTAAACTATTCACTAATATCACCTGCCTTCCATTTAAATCCAGTATTATTCTTTCCAATCTAAAACATATGAAAAAATGCCTGAAAAGATCCTTCTGATTTTGTTTTGTAAATTCATTCTCTCACAATATAAGACAAATTTCTAAGAAATTTGTTACAGTTTTTTATAAAAATTTTTTCATAGTAAAAAAGCCTATTAAGGCATGTACTTTAAATCTATAAGTCCAAAGACTATCATAATTTTTGTTCATCAACTGTATCTTATCAATATATATCCAAGATATAGCATAAATATGATAATAATGATATTCTCTATATCAATTATATTTAAATAAAATTTGCCAAAGTCTATTGTCATCACAAATCCAAACACGTTCCATAGTCCCACCAATATTAAAAGCACCCAACCAATCCTCAATTTCCAATTATTGTGATCCATTAAATATCCCCCTCATTACAATGATAAAATAAAATCGCGATTTCCTAAATTATACATTACAAACAATTAATATTCAATTGAATTTTAAAAGGCAGGTTGAAATCCTGCCTTATGAATTTGAATATTCAAATACTTCTGTTTCTTTTGATACAAAGATATCAATTGGCAACACCCAAAAGCCTCCATTTCCGTCTATGTCTATTCCTGATGATTTTTTGTATGCGGCCCATGGGACTTTTGAGCAATACCAGTTTTCATCATCGTTTTTATCAGCCCTCCAACTGTAAGGTTTCCCAACAAACTTTGACACTTCATCAACAGCTTTTACTCTTTCTTCTATTGTGGCCTTTGGAACTGTCAGTCCCCACGCCTCACTGAAATTTTCTCTGTAAAATCTTATGGTTTCATAAATTACGCCTTGGTCCGGTTCCGCTGTTAATAGGCATTTATCATCTATGCTTCCATGATATCTCCTACTGTCAAATATCGCAGCATGTCTTATTGCACCTTGCACGTGAAACCCCTGACTTGTAGCAACTATTATGTCTCCAATTGTAAACTTGTCAAATGATATACTGTTTTTATAAATAGTTTTTTCACTGCTTCTCGAAGGAAACTTCACACCAAATACTTCTTCCGAGTTGATGTTTTTAATTAAATCGTATAAACTTACATAGAATTTATTTACTTCTCCTGCATCAAAAGGTTTTGATATCATAATGGCTCCATTTAAGGTGAGAAATCTTTTATAAAAGTCCTCCTTTTTAAAGAGGTTTTTTTTCTTTAAGTTTTCTTTAAAATTAAACTCTTCAATATTTACGCCAGATATTTCAATCTGTTTTGGAATATCATTGCTACTTGATAGGTATTTATTGTTAGACATTATAAGCATTTCCAAATCCCCCTTCTTTTTAGTCTATGCTATTATAGAAGGGTTTTGTGCATGTATTTTTACATCATTCAATTTGTTTAATGCTAATCAAAAGCTCTTTGATTTCTTTGTATTCAGACATGGTAAACATCATTTGCTTTATCTTTGATGCACCGCGAATACCTTTAAGATACCATGCTATATGCTTTCTCATCTCCAATATTCCTATATGTTCTCCTTTGTAATCTATCATCATGTCAAGGTGCTTTAAGATCATGTCAATCTTTTCGCTTACAGTAGGCTCTGGCAGTATTTCACCTGTATTTAGATAGTGAAGAATCCTTTTAAAAATCCACGGATTCCCTTCAGCACCCCTTCCAACCATCACTGCGTCACATCCCGTCTCATCAATCATTCTTTTTGCATCTTCCGGTGTAAATATATCTCCATTGCCTATTACAGGTATTTTTAGATTATCTTTCACTTTCTTTATAATATCCCAGTCAGCATGACCTGAGTAAAACTGCTCTCTTGTCCTGCCGTGAACTGCTACAGCTTTTACACCACAGCTTTCAGCCATCTTAGCAATCTCAACAGCATTTACGTGATCATCATCCCATCCTTTTCTTATCTTTACAGTGACAGGCTTTGAAGAATTTTTTACCACTGCTTTAATCACGCTTTCTGCTAAATCAGGTTTAAGCATTAAAGCTGAACCATCGCCGTTTTTTACTATTTTAGGAGTCGGACAACCCATGTTTATGTCTATTGTCTTTGCATTTGACGCATTTAATCTCTTTGCGATCTCACCCATTATATAAGGATCAGAACCAAATATCTGTAATGCCACATTTTCATCATCATCTATATCTGTAAGAAATTCTGTATTCTCACTTCCATAATAAAGACCTTTAGCACTGACCATTTCTGTGTATGTAAATCCACAACCCATCTCACTGCATATACGCCTATAAGGCTTATCTGTGACACCTGCCATAGGTGCTAAAAAAACATTGTTTTTGATCTCTACATCTCCTATGTACAACTTCCTCTTCATTCCCTTCCTACTAAGCACTACAATAGATCATCTATATTCTATCATTATATTTGTCTCTATCCAACCGCCTTTTATACTGTTTATGTATGACAAAAGGGAAAGCTGCATCTTACAGCTTTCCCTTTTTATTAAGTTTATTTTCCTATTTTGTGTATTTTGCATAGACAAACCCATATACACCGTTATACTCAACTTTATACCACCCGTCGTATTCGCCAACTACTTTTAATTCATATCCGTATGGTACTGCTCCTATTTTTAATGCGCTTATGGAATTATTCACTCTGACGTTAAGTCCGTCTTTAGCAGTCACCCTCACCGATTTTAATACGGACACATTTGACAAATCTGGCGACGCAACTACATACTTGCCATATACATATCCTGTCTTCCCATTGTAATCAATCTGGTACCAACCATTGTTTTCACCTACTATGTTGACAAATTGACCAGCTCTTACTACGCCTATCACTTTGTAATTTGTACCAGCACCTAAGCGCACGTTTAAAGCTGATGCTGTGACAATACCTTTGCTTCCAATATTTCCTTCTGAAACAGGTGTTTTTGATATTGTCCAGTAATTATCCACTACAGGATCTATAGTGCCTTTCATCTTTATATAACTTATCATTAAGTTCCTTATCTGTCCATCGTCTCCATAAGCTTTAGCTGAGTCAAATACTACTACAGGATTTGTTATGCCTGCTGCCTTCATAAAGCCCCCGCCGCCATTAAACCTGTAGTTGTTTATCGCTACTGTAAATACATCGTCGTCTTTGACTGGTTTGCCATTGACTGTCAGATTCTTAATCCTGTTTCCGACAGGCTGTGTAAGATCTATCGTATAACTTGCGCCGTAAAGCTGATCAAGATTGTAATCTGGTATATTGAGGGTCTTATCCTTAGTTATAGGATCATCTGGAGATTTGACCTGCTGATAATAGCGAGCAGACCATTCCATCCAATCCTTTAACTGCTTTCCAGTCATCTTTATTCCGTATAAGTAATTTTCAAACACATATACACTCATCATGTCTTGTATTGTAACATCGCCTTTTAATATCTGAGCAGTGCTGCTTAGTGGTGCAGCTATTGACAGATCTGTCTTTGCATAGTATTTTTGCACTTTGTTTATAAGATCCATCAAGGCCGTTTCCTTTGTCAACTGATCTTTTCCTAAGAAATCACCAGAAGCTGTACCTATCTTAGTTCCTACGTATTTGAGAGTCGCTTCTTGGTATGGCTCTGCAAGCTGCATTATATTTTCATCAGGCAGTATAGAGTTATCCATTGCAACAGCTTTGCTTGTTTTGCTGTCAATTATCCATTTTCCATTTTCATCTTTAGATAAGTTAAAATCTATCCTTGAAACGTATTGCCCCCATTTACCAGGCTGTGTCACTATCACATCTTTACCTTCTGGGTTTTTAAATGTATCCATTTGTATTACAGCATGTGTATGGCCAGCTATTATCGCATCTATCCCATTTACACCTTGAGCTACGGCTTTTACCTGATTTTCCGGTATAGTATCTGATGGACTCTCCTCACCAGAGTGCATAGCAACAACAACTATGTCTGCCCCCGCAGCTCTCATTTTAGGCACCCATTTATTTGCTTCTTCTACAAGGTCATTAAATTTAAGCCCTGCATAATGAGATTTGTCTTCCCATGAAGGAATTTCTTTTGTAGTAAGTCCTAATATGCCTACTTTCACATCACCCATAGGCGTAGTTATCGTCTTGATGTAGTAAGGTTCTACAAAGTTGGTGCCATCATCTTTGTAAGTATTTGCAGACAAAACATGAATGTTCTCTTTTTCCATATCAGCAATTACCCTGTTTAAGACATCCAATCCATAATTGAATTCATGGTTGCCTAACGTCCACGTATCATAGTGCATAGCACCCATGGCTTTTGCCATAGGATATTCAGACTTCGTGTCAATTTTATCATAGTAGTATGAAAGCGGCGTACCTTGAATTGTATCACCATTGTCTACTAATACGACATTTGGATTTTCAGATCTTACTTTGTCAACATAACCTGCTACCTTCGCAAGGCCCTGATTAGCCTCTTTTGCACTGCTGTAATCCCATGGCACCAGATTCCCATGTACATCAGATGTAGCTAAAACTGTTATAGTCGTCCCATTAGAAGCTATCATTGTAGCAGGTGATATTCTATTGTCTATTTTTGCTGTTATATGACCTTGTGCCTTTACAGCATCGATAAATGCATCTCTGACCAATTTCTGCGTATCTATGTATGATTTTTGTACATCAGGGTCGGTAAATTCCGTAAACCCATCTCCGCCAGTTCCCATGAAATTATTTGTTGCCACAAGATATCTTGCATTCATATCTATTGGTGTTCCATCAGATTTCTTCATGTCAAAGACTCTATTCATGGATGGTTTATTTGGATCATATTTAAATGAAAGACCTGCAACCTGAATCCCTTTACCACCATCCTGAACAGCTTGTTCTAATACCTTCTTAATCTCTGCACCAGTCATGCTGACTGTAACAATGGTATTGTCAAATGGCATAAGCGTATACATCGTCCCAACAGTAATGTCACCTTTTAATACGTCAGTTCTAAGTCCTCCATTATTTTCAAAGGCAAAATCCGCATTTACAGCATCCTTAACTACTTCTGACGTCCAATTTCCTAAAATCGAATCGCCAAAAGGATTTGCGCTTTGAGCCCTCGTCAAGTCTACATCTGCAGTACCAATGACTTGGCTAAATAACGGTCCAGCTTCTTGTATAGCTTTATCGACTATACTTTGAACATCTTCATCAACTACCGGCGTCTTCGTATTGTAATAGCTGTAATCATCATTGTAAACCATATCTCCTGTGCTTATAGTACCATCACCATTTACTGTTATCTTAAGATCGATAAATCCCATACCTGCATTGTTGGCAACACCTACAGGTATTCCATTTACTCTGGTTGTGACAATCGTATGCGTATGACCGCCAAATATAGCATCTACACCTTTTACATTCCTTGCAAAATCAATAAGATTGCCTGTCGTTACACCCGTATTCTTATCAGTTGTAGCACCCATATGTGCCAATACAACTACAATCTGCGCGCCATCATTTCTCAACTGTTGTGCAAGGTTATTTACAATTGGCACAGGATCTTTAAAATCTACATTTTTGATAAGAGAAGGCATTATTATTGTCGGAAATTCTTTGTTATCAACAATGCCAATGATGCCGATCTTTACTCCATCTCTTTCAATTACGATGTATGGTTTCGTGTAACTTACTGGTTTGCCTGTAGTTTTGTCGTATACATTAGCTGCTAAAACAGGTATTGTAGTTCCTTTCAAAACGGCATTACCGGTATTGATGACAGAATCAATACCCCAGTCGTATTCGTGATTTCCTAATGCCATAGCATCAAAGCCTATGCTTTTCATCATGTCAATGACAGGTTGTCCCTTTAAGATGTTTGAAAGAGGCGTACCTTGAAACATGTCGCCACCAGATAGTATGACTGTATCAGGATTTGCTGCCTTTATGTCCTTTATTCTTTTTGCCAGTACAGATCCTCTCTCCTGAGTGATAGGCGTTCCATCGCTTAATTTACCTGATGCCTGCAGATACCCATGAAAATCAGTGACTTCTACAAAGTCAAATGTCTTTGATGTAGCTGCGTATGATATCTGAGGCATACTTGAAAATGCCATCCCAAATACCATGACAAATGTTAAAATGATACTTAAAACTTTGCCTCTACCTTTTAACATATAAACCCTCCTACTTCTCTTATTATTTGAAATATTTTTGAGTATAAACACAATCCCCCCTTATGTCATATTCGTTTAAACACGATTCATTGGAAGCGTAGATGTGAATTAACTTAAAGTCAAAAAATTTTAGCTGCTTTGATGAATGGTACAACTTCTTACAAATTTAATATAGCAGACAATTATAAAGCCATTATTAAGTGTGTGTTAAAATCATGTAAATTTTGAATTTATGTCACATGTTTAATTGTAATATATCAGATGTCAGACAACTTTTAATATAATTTTATATCGTTATTAAAACAATTACAAACTCCAAATATTGCCTTAATTTGAAATTATATAAATGTACCTCAAAAATTCTCTCGATATTAAAAAATTATTCCAATTTGATACAAATTATAAAAGCTGAAGAAAAATTTTCTTCAGCCAAAAATAACTACTGTACAGTATGTTTTCCCTATGTATTCTTATTATATTATAATGTTCAATAAATATAATAGTAGAATTTATTTTGTTCTATTCTCTTTCAGCGCTTTCTCTATATAACCTTCTGCCTTTTCTAAGAGCTTCTGGGCTTCAGGTTTTTCAAGACTTGTGAGTATGATTAGTATCGTCAATTTAACATTATAATCTGTCTCATTTAATATCCTCTCAATAGTAACATCATCAGCTCCTGTTGCAAGTTTAACTATCCGTTTTGCCCTGTGAATTAATTTCTCGTTTGTCGCCTGTACATCAACCATCAAATTGCTGTACACTTTACCAATCTTTATCATAACTCCCGTAGAAATCATATTTAATACAAGTTTCTGAGCAGTTCCTGCTTTCATCCTCGTAGAACCCATAATAACCTCAGGACCAACAACAGGCGCTATCATTACATCAACTAATTTTTTCATCTCACAGTTTGGATTACACGATATACCTATTGTCGTCACTCCAATTTCTTTGGCATAATGAAGTGCTCCTAAAACATAAGGTGTCCTTCCACTAGCCGCAATTCCTACCACAATATCATTACTGGATAAATTCCTTTCAATCAAGTCTGATTTACCGAGTTCCATATTATCTTCTGCACCTTCAACAGCTTTTCTTATAGCCGTATCTCCACCGGCGATAATTCCCTGGACCATTTCAGGAGATACGCCAAATGTAGGAGGACATTCAGAAGCGTCAAGTATTCCAAGCCTGCCACTTGTGCCAGCACCAATATATATAAGCCTTCCGCCCTTTTTTAATTTTTCCGCTGCAATATCTATAGCTTTCGCAATGTTTGGTATTTCTTTTCCTACAGCGATCGGAACTTTTTTTATCTTCCTCGTTTATTTTTCTTAACATATCCTCTGTGCTTAACCTATCTATATCCACTGTATCTGGATTTCTCCCTTCAGTCATTAGCACTTCTAAGTTCATGATATCAGCCCTTTCTAAATCTGAATTTTACACCTGGTTTGACTAAATCGGCCAGAATGTACTCTTCCTCAGTTATATGCCCTACTACATTTACCCTTTCATCTTTAGGTAAATCAACCATGCAAATATTTAGCTCTCCAGAATACCTTTTGAAATTTTCATTATCTATTGTTACACAATATTTTTTTCTCTCAATGCAGTTATGGGCTTTTATTTCCATTCCGATTTTTGCATATCCTCTTGATTCTTCTGATCTCACAATATATTCTGACGAATCAGACCTATTTGTATGGATACAATTAAAAATTAAATCTTTTTCACAATCTGTAATATCACTAACCAAATTAATTTTTAATTCAATCACATTATTATCAATTGACGTAACATCATTTATTTCATCAAAAGATGCGTATGCATCTCCAAAGTATACATCATCTATTCCTGAATAGATTAAATGTCTTGCAGCTATATCTGGTTTTATATTTCTATGAATTTCAAGAGTCGGTAATCCTTCATATATTGGACCTCGTTTGCCTTTCTGGGATGGAATAAATGCCGAAACTTTAAGTCCATAATTTTTTATCATCAAAGTTTTTTCTCTAAAAAACTCATACGAAAGCCCCGTATATGGTTTGGGATAAAAGTTATGACAGGTTCTTAATTTATTCAAATCAGCCTTTTGGCTTATTAATTCATCTATTTGTTCTTTTGTTATTGTACTTGCATTTAATTCTATTTTTATATCGAACTCGTTGTTTGTCATTTCAGCTATTTCATCAGTTGTAAATCCATAATCAAGTCTCAAGCAATCTATCTCTAAATCATAAAATGGTTTAAGATTGTCTGGTGATGAACCTAATATATTCATTGTAACAGGTGAAATATCTATTGTAAGTTTCATATTTAATAATTTAATATACTCTATCAAATCTTTAATCTCATTTATTTTTCTATCATATTCTATCTCTGGAATATGCATCGATGTAAATACTGCACATACACCTAAATCTTTTGCCATTTTAATATATTCTTTATTTTTTTGACTTGAAAAATCATCAGAAGTATATACAGATATACCAAATGCCATATAATCAACTCCTTAAAGGGGCAAAATGCCCCTTTTTTTATGCATCAAAACTAAATGGTTGGGAATCTTTTATTTCTTCATCTACTGGATCCTCAAATCCCAGCAAATAAGTTGCTATAAATCCTGCAATATATGATATAATTAAACCGATGATATAATAAATTATTTTATTTGGTTCTATTAAAGCAGCAAGAGGTATACCAGATATTCCTAATCCTCTTGCGCCTACAACCTTTAATGCTTCAAATGCTCCTCCAAAAGCTGCTCCAATGCATGCTCCTATAAAAGGTCGTCCGAGAGGCAAAGTAACACCATAAATAAGTGGCTCACCAATACCTAAAATTCCAACAAGTATTGAACCTTCTATAATCTTTTTTAACTGTTTGCTTTTTGTTTTGACGTATACAGCAATTGCAGCACCAACCTGACCTGCACCTGCCATTGCCAATATTGGAAGAAGTATTGTAACACCTGTCGACTGAATTAGTTGCATGTGTATAGGTGTTAAACCTTGGTGTAACCCCGTCATAACCAACGGCAAGAAAGTACCTGCAAGTATAAATCCTGTAAATACACCAGCTTTACCTGCAATCGCAACTGTCACAGCTTTGCCTATGGCATCGGCTATAAACCCACCAAGTGGTTGCAATACATAAAGTGTTGCAAAGCCTGCTATCAAAATTGTTAATAGAGGTGTCGCAAGTAATTCTATGCTATTCGGCATCCTTTTCCTTATATTTCTCTCAAGCCAGCTTGCAAATACGGCTGCGATTAATACTGAGATAATCCCGCCTCTACCGACAACAAGTGCACTACCACCAATTTTAATATCTGCCAAAACAGGATTATAGATGATGCCTGCAAGTATGCCACCAAGCGTAGGTGAACCTCCAAATTCTTTAGCAGTGTTCATGCCTATCATGATGCCCATGTAAGTAAAAATTGTACTTCCAAACAAACTTAACATAGCCAGCAAATTTTTATCAGCAATCCAGTTAAACTTTGTTGCGACATTAGTTAGTCCAAGTATTAATCCACCGCCTATTAATCCAGGAATAAGAGGAATAAATATGCTGGCAATCCTTCTTAAAAGAAGCTTAAACGGTGTTTTATTTTTTTCATTTATAGCAGCTTTAATTTCTTTTGCATCGCCAAGCTTGAGCCCTATTTTTTTAGATGCCTCGCCGGCCACTTTTGACACCAATCCTGGCCCTAAAATAACCTGCAACTCTCCTCCTTCTTCATTGACTTTAATAACACCATCAACTTTTTTAAGTGCTTCATAATTGATTTTGTCATAATCCCTTGTTAACACCCTTAGTCGTGTCATACAATTGGTAATTGATATGACATTTTCCTTGCCACCCAATTCCCTGATGATGCTTTCAGCTATGTCTTTTTCTCTTGACATTTTCCATCCTCCTTTTCTGGTTTTTTATTTTGCAAAAATTGATATTCTTTCCTATCCCCCTTTCGTGTTACATTATTTCATAAATAAATTATATTTATGAAAATTTAATTCATGTTTAAGCAATTAAATAACTGCTTCTATGATATCTGTCTCACCAGCAGTTACAGCACCAACAATTTTATTTAATTCTTTGATTCGCTCTATGTTTGTTATGATGATTGGCGATATGAGCGACTTTGCTTTTGATTCTAAAATCAATTTATTTATTTGTAATAATTTATCTCCGACTTTTACTTTATCGCCTTCATTAACAAATGTTATAAATCCTTCTCCATTCAATTTTACAGTATCTACACCAACATGTATCATTATCTCGATTCCTTCTATTGTCTTAATGCCTATTGCATGTTTTGTCGGAAACACAGTTGTTATAACACCATCAACTGGTGATACAAAAATATCTGATTTAGGATTTACTGCTACACCATCACCTACAAGTTTTTGAGAAAATACTTCATCTGGAACTTCTACTATATCTACTATATCGCCATCAACTGGTGCCTTTATCAATAACCTTTTGCGGCTCTTTCTGAATATATTTAACATAAAATCCTCCTTCAATATTTTCTTGATGATACAGCTTCACTTGTATTTTCTAAATACTTAATTATATCTTCATATTTTCTGCAAGCAATTACAGAAAACAGTATATCTATGACATTTAATTGGGCTATACGTGATGCCATTGCGCCACTTCTAAAAATTGCTTCCGTAGAATATACGAAAAGTTTAATGTCTGAAACATTTGTTATGGATGAATTACCAAATCTTGTTATGCAAATTGTCGTAGCACCCGAATTTTTCGCTATTTTCAAAGCATCTACAGTATCCATTGTCTCACCGGAATAAGAAATTCCTACTGCAACATCTCCATTACTTAGATTTGCAGCAGATGCAAGTTGCATATGGGAATCGTTGTAAGCTGTACATGATTTATTTATTCTCATAAATTTCTGTAACATATCTTGCGCCACAATAGCAGATGCTCCAACACCATAAATATCTATTTTATTTGCATTTAATATGGCATCAACTGCTTTTTGCAACTCATCTCTATCAATCATATCCATTGTCTTTTCTATTGACTGCATATTATTTTTCGATATTTTAACTACAATAGAATTTATATCATCGTTTATATTTACAAAACCCTGAATACTTTTTGTTTTATATGTATAATCTACAGAGATTTTTATCTTAAGATCTTGATAACCTTTATATCCAAGATTTTTGCAAAATCTTACAACACTTGCTTCACTTGTACCGCTATTTTTCGAAAGTTCACCTATAGATAATTCTGAAATTTTATCAGCATTTTTTATTATATATTCTGCAACTTTCTTTTCCGACGGCTTTAAATTATTTATAACTGCTTTAATTTTTTCTATATCTCCTGCCATGTTAATGTTTTCACCTCTTTCTATTTATAATTATATAACTTCCGTAACAAAATTTCAAGTATTTTTTATTATTTTGTAATTTAGCTTCGTAAAAACCGTATAATAAAAAAACCGGAACGCCCGGTTTTTTTATTTGCTCATTTATATTGCGGCAAGTAATCTATGTTCTCTCTAATAATATCGTCCAAGATTTTTTTAGTCACAGTTGATGATGGTACAAGCGGATGTACTGTTAAAGCTTGAAGTGCTGTATAGTAATTTCCCGTTACACCTGCTTCTATTGTTAATTCCTCATACGCCTTTACAGACTGCATCAATCCTCTTATATTTGTTGGTACATGCCCTATATTTATTGGATGCGCACCATTTTTATCTATTACAGCATTTGTCTCGATAACTGCATCATTTGGCAGATCTAAAATTGTACCATTGTTTTTAACATTCACTACATGAATGTCCTTTTTATCATTGTATATTGAGTTTATCAATGAACATGCAGCATCGGAATAATGTGCCCCACCTCTTTTCTCCAGTTGTGGCGGTTTTACATTGAGATTTGGGTCTTTGTATAACTCAAACAATTCCTTCTCAAGCTTTTTGACCTGTTCACCCCTTGTCCCTATTGTTGCTGCATCTTTCTTTTCTTCCTCTAACATTTTGTCTGTCAGATAATAATATCTGTGGTATGGGCACGGATACATTCCAAGAGATTTGATAAACTCAGGTTCCCATGGTAAGTCAGGCACATTTTTCATTGACATAGACTTACCACCTGCAAAGCTGTCTATTAATTCCTCTGTAATATCATCGCCATCTAAATACACATGCATACCCCAAACAAGATGGTTAAGCCCTGCAAAATCTATTGATACCCTCTTTACATCTACATCTAACATTTCTGCGATACCATATACCATACCTATTGGAACATTGCAAAGTCCTATAGCTTTCACCCTTGTATGCTTCAAAACTGTTTCTGTTATGATTCCCGAAGGATTTGTAAAGTTTATAAGCCACGCATTTGGAGATAATTCTTCTATATCTTTACATATATCGAGTATCACCGGTATCGTCCTTTGAGCTTTTGCAAATCCTCCAGGCCCTGTAGTCTCCTGTCCTATTACATCATATCTTAAAGGTATTTTCTCATCCCTGATTCGAGCATCTAAAAGTCCAACCCTAAACTGTGTAGTTACAAAATCTGCATCTTTTATTGCTTCACGCCTATCCAAAGTCAGGTGAATATTTATATCTACACCTGCCTTTTCCACCATTCGCTTTGCGAGATTTCCTACTATCTCTAACTTTTCTTTTCCTTTCTCAATGTCCACAAGGTACAAATCTTTTACAGGCAACTCATCATACCTTTTTATGAAGCCTTCCACCAATTCAGGTGTATAGCTTGAACCTCCCCCTATGGTGGCTATTTTCAAACCTCTTTTAGACATTTAAAGAACTCTCCTTCCCGTAGTTATTTTTAACACTACGGTTATTTTACACCTTTTTCAGAATAAATCAATTTATACAAATCGATCATTTCCATAACTAAATCTTTGGCTAAAATTGCAGACATCATATGATCTTCTGCATGCATTAATAGAAGTGTAACTATTTGATGGTCACCACTTGCCTCTTTTTGAAGCATACTTGTTTGTATATTATGAGCTTTAATAATTTCTTCTTCGGCTTTATTAATATAATTTTCTGCTGATTTAAAATCACCTTCTTTAGCACTTTTCAGCGCATCAAAACAGTTGCTTTTAGCATTACCCGCATTTAATATAATTTGAAATACAATCTCTTCTAATTCCATTGTTTTGCCTCCTAAATTATAATGACTATTTGCTTTCTACGAAACTAAATTTTGACCACGGTTTTAAATAATCTAATAAAAATAATTCATTATCAACAATCTTACCAACTACATTCGTTTTCCCTGTATTCTTAATATCTTTTAGCGCTATTTGTAATTCGCCTGCGTAATTTTGATATAAATATGTGTCTATTAATATATCTCCTCTTTTAATATCTATCACATTATATGGTAAAAATTTGTGATCTTTATATTTAACTCTGCTCTGAGTAGATCTTAATAAATATTCCGAAATATCTCCTCTAACAAAATGAAATTCTTCCAATACTATTTTCCTATCTATAGGTGTTATGTTATCAACTAAGTTCACTCTAAATTCTAATATATCTTTATTTATTTGACTAAGCTTTTTTAGTTCACTTTCGGATGCAAATGCATTAGCAATAATCACATCATCTATTAATCCTGTAGCAAATAAATGTTTTGCCTGAATATCTATGGGAAGGTTCCTATGCATTTCCAGAGTACAAAGTCCTTCCGAAATAGGCCATGGTCCAAAATTTGCATCATTTGAACTCACAAATGCAGCAGTCCTTACTCCAAATTCTTTAAATTTTCGGCTGCATTTATAAAAATGTTCATAACTTAAACCTGTGTATCTATGAGGATAAAAATTATGACATCCAATAATGTTGTATATATTTGGACTATATGATAGAATATTTTCTAAATAATCTGTTCCATTACTCATATTTAAGACAATTTTTAGCCCATGATTATTAAATGTCATTATTGATTCTTCCAATCCACTGTATCCTAAATCGAGCCTCACTCCGTAAAGTCCAATTTCAGATAATTTTGTTAGATTTGTATAAGAAATGTTTAATTTTTTTTAATATTTCAGGCTCTACATCCGCTATTACTTTCATTCCAATATTATTAGAATATTTTACTAAGTTAACAAAATCATTGTAATATTTATCGAAGTTACTATCATTTATAGAAATTAAAGTCGTAAACACTATTTCAAATCCGTATTTTGACGCTAAATTAATATACTGTATATTTTCTTGCAAATTATTACTATTCAAATAAACTGAAACACCTAATCTTTTCAATATGATACACCTCAATTTCAATAAATTATTAATAGTGGCATGATAAGCAAAAAACTTTTAATAGGCCGATAATCATGTATTCGTTGCTTATCACGCCATTATGCAATCACAATTAATATCTATCTAATTTTTTCTTCCACTAATGCTTCTTCATTTGTTTTGTTAGATTTTTCTTCAATTTTTTCTGCCGCTAATACAAAAGGCAAATATATTACTATACTTATAATTAAATTCACTAACGCAAGTATAGCACCTCTAATCGAGCCTGTTACCAAAAAGCCTCCTATTATCGGTGGTGTCGTCCAAGGCATCATAGCAATAGTCCTTGGTACTATACCCAGTGTTATGGCAAAATAGCTAATAATTGTTAGAACAATTGGTGTCAAAATAAACGGTATGAAAAATATTGGATTTAAAACTAAAGGCATACCAAAAATCATCGGTTCATTAATATTAAATATTCCGGGTGCAATAGCTAAATTCGCTATGTTCTGCATCTCATTCCTCTTTTTCTTTCTTCTTGATGCAATGTAAATAGCTATAATCAATCCAATGGTTGTACCAGCCCCACCTAAATGAACAAATGCATCAAAAAATGGCATTGTCACTATATGTGGAATAGCTTTTCCTGCCTTTAATGCAGCTATATTGTCATTTATAGCAGGTAAGTAAACTGCATTTAATATTGGTCCTAATATATTTGTACCATGTAATCCGAAGAACCATAAAAAATGTATAAGAAATGCAACTACAATCGCAGAACCTAATGTATCAGCTAAGCCAGTTAATGGTGCTTGAATTGCATTAAATATAGCCTGATGAATATCTGCTAACCCTAAAGCTACAGTTATTGATTTGAACAGTGCCCAAATAGATAATACAATTAAGGATGGCAATAATGCAGCAAAAGATTTTGCAACAGCAGGTGGCACTCCTTCAGGCATTTTTATAACTAATTTTGGATTTCCCAATAAGCGCACAAATATTTCTGTAGAAATAAGAGCGACAATTATCGATACGAATAAGCCCTGAGCTCCCAAAAATGCATACGGTATTGCCCAATCTTTGGCTGATGGTGTATACAACATCAATAAAGATGCAAATGACACTAACCCAGCACCTATTCCATTTGACTCATATGACAAAGCCAAATTATAACTTATTGATACAACAAGTATGATCGACATTACTGCAAAAGTACCGTTCCACAAATTCCCACCAAAAGTTGTCCATGATTTACCAAATATTCCGACCATAAAATTCTGATATGCTTGTATTGGCAAATTGTTTATCAAAACTGCAAATGCACCGGCAAGTATAAGAGGCATTATCATTGCAAATCCATCACGAATGGCAACTAAATGTCTTTCTGAACCAAACTTTGCAGCAACGGGAACAAAATACTTTTCTAAAAAACTCATAATTTTTTTCACATTACACTCCTCCTGCTTATAAATATTAAATTAGTTCTCTACTTTTTTAAGATGTTTAAAGCTTTATCCAAAACTCCTTCACCGTCAACTTTGCCATAAAGCTTCGATTCAATTACATCCACAGCAATGCCTTTTGGTTCAGCAATTTGCTTGATTTTTTCAAGCAAATATCTTACTTGTGGTCCAATCAATATAACATCTACATTTTCCAAGTTTCGCTTCAAATCAGCTTCGGCATATGCTTCAATCTCAACTTCTACACCTTTTTTAGCTGCTGCATCTTTCATTTTTTTTACAAGTAAACTTGTCGACATCCCTGCTGAACAAACCAATACTATTTTCATCTAATTTTGTTTCACCTCCAATTTAATTTTCTGCTTATAGATAATGCAAATACCGTGCCAAAGTAATTTCGAATAACAAAAGCCTGAATTTCACGGCTTCTTATGTCGTTAAAATACTTGTATTAATCTGTATTGTTTGTAACCGTAATCAATACACATATGTGTATTAAAGTGAATAAATTATTTTCATTATGCTGACGTATTCATCGTCTGATAAAGTCACGTTAAAGGCTTCATTTACTGGCTTTACAGAGGTCTTTATCATCTCGTATTTTGATATATTGTTTTCTATAATTGATTTACAGTTTTTAATCCGTATTAATTCGCCGCCATTTAATACACGTTCTATAGCACAAGCAAGATGTAGTATTAGCCCGATTATTTTATCGTTGTCGAGGATTACATTGTTTTCTGCGATATTTAGGTAAAATTCTTTAAACGCATTGATGTATCTATCGGCATCGATATCTACGTTTTCTGCGATTATTTCTTTCATGTTGTTTATAGTATCAAGTGCATCTCTTGAATCAATCATAGCTTTTAAAGAACTTAGTTTCCGATTGTCAAACACATCAGTAGTTGAAATGTATTTAAGTGTATCATCGCCTGGGTCAAATGCGCTTACTACGGCTAATACGTTCTTTTCTCTTTTTATATTCTGCAGCTTTCGCTTAAACTCTCTTTTATCCTCTATATTTAAAGGTATGATGTCAATTCCTGCTGATTTCAGATCAAGCTTTTTTTCTAAGATGGATTTTAATTTCAATGCTGTTCCTTCACCTGTAATGCATGCAGTTATTATGACGTCATTTTTAAAGCCGTTTTGCATCTCAAAGTTATCCTTATATATCCTTCCTATATAAGGACTTAAATTAAGCGCAGAATCGTAAACTTCCTCAAGGGATGCATTTAATAATGCTTTTCTTCCTGCTTCTAATACCATAGGTGTGGATGCCATTTCGACCGTCTTGACTGGAATGCCTGTTTTTTCGTATACCATATCGCCAAAGAAAACTAATGAACCCATGTCTACAAGAAGTAATACGCCTTTCCCCTTATTCGTTTTTTTAATTAGGTCACATAGATTATTAAGGGCAATTTCAGGTTTCTGGTCAAGTGGCATATTGTATCCTACGACAAAATTTTCTCCCAACAATCTATTTGATACATCTGCTATAGATGTAGCTGTGGACTCACCGTGCATAGCGACTATAACGCTAACCTTTTCTTCATCTTTTTCTTGTTTTATGTCGAGGCACAAAAACATTGTTATGAAGCCTACTTCATCTTCTGGAACTTCTATATCAAATTCTCTCTCTATCAATTTTTTAAGCTCTTTAGAAACTTCAAACTCGTCTTTGTATATCCTCTTTATATCATCTAATTGATGGTTTTCTATTTTCTTGCCGCTTGATATCCTTTCGATTGAGCTGGCAACATGCATAGAAAGTCCATACAGTGTCTTTTCACTAAACTCTCTTTTTAACATTTTCCCTGCATGATTCAGAAAATTATCCACAATATCAACAATTCTCTTGTCGACAACTTTATAAAGCTCTTCTAAATTATATCTTTTGGCTTCGTTAATATATCTTTTCAGATACGTTTCTATATCAAGATTCATTATGAGTTTTATGTCATCTTCGTTTATGCCTTTTTTCTCCAGAGATTTACGCTTTTCTTCCAGTGCTTCATAAAAGTTAAATGATTTACTATCTTCAGATGCGATGATATCCATTTTGTCTATCGAAAACATTATTTTGTCGTCTTTTGCAAATTTGTCAATTTTATCCTTCTCCTCTTTGTATTTGAAAAGCCCTCTCTTTATATATTGTGGAAGATCTTCTGTGTGTATTACTACTTCCCTGTCTCTATTCATCATGAATCCAAGATATGCCTTTGCCGCGCAAAGTTTTATGTCGCTTTTTAGCTGTCCTATGTTGTTTGGACAGTCATAAAGCAGAAATGCCTTCAATGCGTTTGATGTGATAGAGATATCGTTTTTGATTATAGTTGCCTCATCAATCATAAAATTCTTTATTATTTCAAATCTCTCTTCATAAGTCCTTTCTTTTAACGATGGCAAATTTATCACCATCGGAATTCGTCGTGTAAAAGTCTTAAGGAGTATTGATTCCACATTTTCTGTAGTCGCACATATTATAAGGATATCTACTTTATGCTGTGCGTCTGTTTCACCTAAGTGTCTAAACATACCTTTGTCTATAAGATAAAAGAGCATCTCTTGTCCTTCTGGTGGCAGTCTATGGACTTCGTCAAGAAATAGTATCCCCTTGTCCGCTTTTTCTACTATCCCTATCTTATCTTTATCTGCACCAGTGTACGCCCCTTTCTTCACTCCAAATAGCTGGGCCATGAGAAGCTGCGGATTGTTGGCGTAATCAGCACAGTTAAAAGCTACAAATGGAGCGTTCGTCTTAATCCTGCCTATCTCTTTAGCGTATTCGTACATTGTCTCTGCAAACATGGATTTGCCAGTTCCCGTCTCACCTAATATTAATGTATGAAGTCCATGTGGTGGATACATGATAGCCGCTTTTGCTTGTTGAACCGCATTTTTAAGGCTTAGATTTGAACCAATTATCTTTCTAAAAGCGTCTTCTTCGCCCGTATTAAAATTTTTACTTAATTCATCTTGCTTTATGCTGAACAAGACTGGCTTCCCTTCGATTTTAACTATTTTACCATCTTTATGCATTTTATTTAGATCACTTGATACATTTGCTCTATGAATATTAAGCTCATTAGCCAAATCAATTGCAGCGCATCCTGTTATCACACCATCGTTTTTTAGTTGTCTTAGGCATATTTCTTTAAGTTTCTCGTAAACTTTATCAATTCTTTTCATAAAAAATACCTCCTACGAGGTTATTATACCATACTGCAATACACATCAAAACACTTTTGCTTTACAATCATATAAAAGTTAATAAAAATAAAACCCAGCAATTTTTAAATAGCCGGGTCTTAGATAATATCATTCAAACACATGTACTCTAGGATTATCCCCTTTAAATCCTGTCTCCAATATCTCCATTACTGTAAGTATTTCAAAATCACTTACAAGTTTTTCTTTTTTATTGACTATTGCATCATACAGGTTATCATATACTTTTCCATAATCTCCTACAGGTGTCTTAATTATCAGATCTTTATCATTTCCACAATCATCTACGTATGCGACTTTCCCGTAATTTTCCTCAGGATCTAATCCAAATCCTGCATCATGAGGCATCATGCCGGCCTTCAAGCATTCTTCTTGTTTATCTATGCCGTATTTTATAAAGCTTCCTTTCGTTCCATGCAAAATAAATTTAGGATAAGGACTTTTTACTAAATGATTAGTCTTAACTATTGCCTTAAAATTGTCATAAAACAGTTCCACATGATAATAATCATCGGGGTTATTTTTGTTCCTGATTGACCTAATATCATAATAAACTTTGTTGGGTTTCCCAAATAGAGATACCATTTGGTCAATGGTATGAACGCCTAGACCAAAAAAGGCACCGTCATAATATTCCCCATTAAAATCAGGATATTGTCTTCTAAAATAATCGAAATGGGATTCGACCTCTACAATGTCTCCTACATACTTGTTGGTAATCACATCCTTTAACGCTAAGAAATCACTGTCAAATCTTCTATTTTGAAACGGCATAGCGATAAGACCCTTTTCTTCAGCTAAACTTAATATTTCTTCAGCCTCTTTTAATGTGGTTGTAAAAGGTTTTTCTACCAGCACATTTTTGTCATGCTCTAAACACAATTTTGCCAACTCATAATGTGTACCATGTGGAGTGCATATTGATACAAGCTTAATTTCATCGTCTTCTAATAAACTTAATAAATCATTTGTAAATTCGATATTATATCTTTCGTATCTTTCCTCTAGTTCTTTCTTTCTAGTTCTATAATATATTTTCTTAACTTCCATACTATCTCTTAATAGTACATACGGCAAGTGATACCTATTTGTACTTTTCCCAAATCCTATAAAACCAATTTTTAATTTCATTTTATTCTTCCCTTTCTTCAGTATATATCAATATATATATGTAAAGATAAGACACACATGCTTACTTTATTTGTATTCTGGAGTAAAGTCTTTGTAATCAAAATACCGATTTTTCAACACTTCTTTATACCAATAACCTGATTTCTTAATCCGCCTATTTCTATTATCATCCAAATCAATTTCTACCAACCCATACCTGTTTTTAAATGCGTTCTGTGGCGATACATTGTCTGTAAATGCCCACAGCATATACCCTTTGCAGTTAGATCCTTCTTCTACAGCTTTTAAAAGCCATTTTAAATGTTCTGAAATAAATTCTATCCTGTAGTCGTCCTGTATAACTCCATCTTCATTTTTAAAGTTTTGCTCATTTTCTACTCCCATGCCGTTTTCTGTTACAAGCCATTCAATATTTCCATATTCATTTTTTATCCTCATAGCCATATCGTACATGATTCTCGGATATATTTCCCATCCTCGCGATAGATTCATTCTTCTGCCCGGCAGTTCAAATTTCTCATAATAATACGAAGGATGAAATGGCGTCGATGGATTCCATGCTGAGTCCCTTGCTTTGACACGGGTAGGTGCATATAAATTTAATCCCAGTATCTGTACCGTGTTGTTTTTTATTATATCTAATTCTTCTTCTGTAAATTCAAAACAACATTGATGATAATTTAGTATGTTCAATAATTCATCCGGCAGCACTCCTTTGACACATGGATCAAGAAAAATCCTATTAAAAAACAGATCGTAAATTTTTGCTGCCGCAATATCATGTTCAGCGGATGACCGCGGATATGTCACTTCAATGTTTAGAATTATGCCAATCTTACCGTCTTTGTTATAATTCCCTCGTTTATAAGCTTCGATAGCTTTTGCACTGGCGAGAATCTTATTGTAGCTCCATTGCATGGCCATCTTTGTATCCTGAAAAAAAGGATACCTTATGCTGTCAAGAAAAGCTCTAGTTTGTACGACAATTGGTTCATTAAATGTAAAGAAATACTTGACTCTATCGCCATACAATTTAAACACTTGCTCAGCATACTTTACATAAAGCTCTACAACGTGCTTTGCCCCCCATCCACCGTATTTTTGAAATAACGCGGCCGGCAGTTCGTAATGCTCAAGGCATATCATAGGCTCAACACCATTTTTTATCAAATCATCAATTAAACCGCTGTAATATTGAGCGGCATCTTCATCAACTTCTGCTGTCTCATAATCTTTTATAAACCTTGACCAGTCTATAGACGTCCTGTAAGCATTTATCCCTATTTCTTTCATCAACTTGACATCTTCATGGTATCTGTTGTAAAAGTCTGTAGCTATAGTAGGACCATAACCGTTGTGCCATAGTTCAGGATTTGATTTGTACCACAGATCCATGAAAGAATCTTGATAATCCTTTTTCCCAGACCAGCCTTCTGTCTGCCATGCAGATGCAGCCGCACCCAGTATAAAACCTTCTGGCAAATGGTACCTTTTGTACGCCATTTATATCCCTCCAGTATAAAGTATGGATTCATTTTGATTGAATATTTTATATTGCTTTGGATATCATTGCATTTCTAATCTAATATTACCTCAACTGAAGTACAAATCAAAATTTTAAATATGCTGATTTTATAAGATTCTTTTTTCTGCAGAATATATACATAGGTATATTTCTATGATAAAATTATTTTGCTAATTAAAAAATTTTAAGGAGGCAAATCTGTGGAAAAACAAAGGATTCTTAAAGTGCATGACATCGTCCTTATGAATGTAGTCGCAATCATAGGTTTAAGATGGCTTCCACTTGCCGCAAAATATGGAGCATCTTCTGTGATGCTTTGGATCTTAGCTTCTGTTTTGTTTTTCATACCGCAAGGACTTGCAGTTGCTGAACTCTCTACAGGATGGCCTTATGAAGGCGGCTTGTACGTATGGGCGAAGGAAGCATTTGGCGACAAATACGGCTTTTTAACATCATGGTCATATTGGCTTACTAATGTGGTGTATTATCCATCTATGCTGATATACATCGCCAGCACTGCTGCTTATATGGTGAATCCTAAGCTTGCAGATAATGACCGATTCGTATCCATATTCATATTTGTACTTTTCTGGATAATAACGCTTGTAAATGTCAATGGTCTTAGCTTAAGCAAATGGCTTTCAAATGCAGGCGGCCTTTTTGGAACAATAATACCGGGAATACTGCTTATTGGTTTTTCTATATACTGGGTTACAGGGCTTCACCAAAAAATTCAAGCTACATACACAGTTTCATCACTTTTCCCAAATCTATCAAGTCTAAGCAATATCGTCTTCTTTTCATCCATGATATTTGCTTACGCAGGACTTGAGCTGGCGCCGACATTAGCTGAGAGGACAGAAAATCCTGAAAAGGCGTTTCCTCGCGCTATACTTATGTCTGCAATGATCATACCAGCCTTTACATCCTTGGCACTATTTCAATAACTTTTATAGTTCCTCCAAAGGAAATAGGTTTAGCCACAGGAATCATGCAAGCAATACAAATCATATTTAATAAGATGGGTTTAAAATACATGATTGGCATTGCAGCATTTTTGATATTTATAGGAGGGATAGGCGGAATAAATGCATGGATAATAGGACCGATAAACATGATTTTCACTAGTTCAAAAGGCATAATGCCGCCATTTTTTACGAAATCTCATGATAAATACGGCACACCTGTAAATGCCATGATAACACAAGCCGTCATTGTAAGTTTACTGATACTGATGGCTTTTTCAACACCGACTGTAGAATCTGCTTACTGGCTGCTGTCTGCCATGACATCAATACTATATTTTATACCATACCTTGTAATGTTTTCTGCATTAATTGTTCTAAGATACAAAAGACCAGATGTAAAAAGATTGTATAAAATACCTTTTGGAAATTTTGGTGCATGGCTAGTAGGAGGCATTGGATTGTTAGTCGTATCATTTTCAATCGTCTTAGCAATAATTCCTCCTGCAGGGATGGAATTAGGAAACCTCTTGTGGTACGAAATTAAATTAGTTGGCGGAACGCTGTTGTTTTTGATAATAGGCTATCTAATATATAGAAATTATGAAAAAAGAAACGTACAACATTAAAGGCATTCCTTAATATGGAATGCCTTTAATGCTTTAATGATTTTCTATATAGGTCCACTTCCAATCGCTGTCAACACCGACAGAATGCCTTACCCATCCTTTTACATAGTCTCTCTGAACATAAGCTGTTGCAGAATAGAATAAAGGTCCAACAGGCATATCATCCATCAAAATTTTCTCAGCTTCTTTCATTTTTTCCATGCGGACCGCATTATCATTTGTAGATTTTGCCTCTTTTATGAGTTCATCGTATTTAGGATTAGAATACTTTACATTGTTATTGCCTGCATTTGTAGTCCATAAATCTAAAAATGTCATAGGATCGTTGTAGTCAGCGCCCCATCTTGTCAAGCAGACATCGTACTGCTGTTTAGAAAACATCTGAAGCCTTATCTTGTATGACACGTTCTGGATAGTTACATCTACGCCAAGATTATTTTTCCAAAATTGCTGAATTGCCTGGGCTTCCTTCTTTGCAACATCTGTGTCATCTGCCAGTAAAGTTATCTTAGGAAATTTTGTTATATTAAGCTCTTCCATTCCCTTTTTAAGAAGGCTTTTCGCCTCATTTACATCTTCTTTAAATAAAGCTTCACCGGCTTCCTTCCTAAAGTCTCCATTCAACCCTGTGATACCATTAGGCACAAAAGCATATGCAGGGATAGAGCCATCCTTCAAAACATTCTCCGTAAAAGACTTCCTATCTATAGCAAGTGTAAATGCCTTCCTGATATTTGCATTTTTAAATATGGGATTTAAATTGTTAAAACCTAAGAAATATGTGAATCCATTTGGATGGACTTTAACCTGATCCTTGTATTTAGGAACATAATCACCACTTATATTGATTTCATCATATTGGCCTGAATCATAACCCTGTGCTACTGTATTCAAATCTTTTACCATGTCAAAATCGATCTCACTTAATTTGACATTATCCTTATCCCAATAGTTATCATTTTTAACAAGGACAATGTTTTGTTCATGGTTCCATGTCTTCAATATAAATGGACCACTGTATACTAAATCAGAAGGGCTTGATGCCAACTTATCGCCTTCTTTTTCCACAAAAGATTTCTCAAGTGGCAAATATGTGATAAAAGCCGTCAAACTTAAGAAATATGGTGTAGGCTCTTGAAGCTCTACTTTAAGTGTCTTGTCATCCAATGCTTTTATACCTACAGAATCAGCGCTTGCCTTACCCGAATTATAGGCTTCTGCGTTTTTTATAGGATACATTATGTAGGCATACTCTGACGCCGTTTTAGGGTCTAATGCCCTTTTCCACGAATATTCAAAATCATAAGCCGTTATAGGGTTGCCATCGCTCCATTTGATATTATCCTTTAAATGGAACACATATGTAAGACCATCATTTGACACTTCCCAGCTTTTTGCTAACCCTGATCCTTCTTTCGGCTTTTCATCATCTCCGATTCGAACTAAACCTTCTAATACAGCATTAAGTATTTGAAATGAAACGCCGTCAGTAGATTTTGCTGGATCAAGCATTGGAGGTTCATCACCAAGATTTAAATGCAAAACTTGCTGAGTCGAATTTAAGTTGCTTTGAGCAGATGTCTTGTTACTGGTATTTCCACAACCTGATAAAATGCTTGCTGTCAAAAAAATTGACGCAATTAGAAATGCAATAAACTTCCTCACCTAAATCCCCCCATTTAAAATTTAAAAAAATTATACCATCAAGTGAATAATAATTCAAAATAAATTATTAATATTATTAATTTATTTTAATAATTAAACATTTATTAAAATAAATGATGCCTTATCTACTGCCACTACGAATAATTATGTAAAAAAATAAGGCATACAATAAGTATGCCAAATGTATAATATTCATATTTCCTTCACAAGGATATGACCTAATATTTCTCCCGCCAAATCCATCTTATCAGCGCAGTTATTTAAGTGCCTGTATATTTCTCTCATCTTCAAGATGTACTTTATATCATCGCTTTTTATAAGCTTAGCTAAATACTTTCTGTAATATGATTCCATCTCATTTTCAAGTTTTTTAGCTTTTAGAGCGCATTCCATCGCTACTTTCTTATCCTTATCAAGGTTATAAACACTTTTGGCAATAAGCTCTGTACCTCTTAATATGACATCCACCATTTCCTTAAGTTCTGCTGTCGGTCTAAGCTCATATATCTCCATTTCTTTTACCGTTGTTTCGCAATAGTCAAGTATATTGTCAATGGCACTTGATAGCTCATATATGTCTTCTCTTTCAATAGGTGTTATAAATGTGCTATCAAGTTCATCAATAAGCTCTTTTCTCTTGTTGTCGGCCTCTTTTTCTATACTTATCACTTTTTCACCATCGTCGTCTTTACCAGTAGTCATATAGAGAGCCAATGCCTGAACACCTTTTAAAGTTAAATCAGAATGCTCCTGCAGCAATTTGTAAAAATCTATGCCTTTTGAAAAAAGCCAATTAAACAATCCCATTTGTATCACACCTTCACATGGTTTTAGAAATCAAAAACAAAATTGAAGATATCGCAAAAGATGCCGGTATTGTGATAATCCACGATGCAAACATGCCTTTTGCAAACTGCCACCTTACAGCGGTGGGCCTTTCTTTCGCACCAACTCCAAGTACAGAAGAATTGATTATCTGAGTTCCACTTGTAGGCAGTCCAAAGACTGCAGCAGTTATAACTATAAATAAAGAAGATATCTGTGCATTGAAAGAATGAAACGGCTTAACTCTGTATATCCTGGTTCCAACACTTTTAATCATTCTAAGACCGCCAAAAAGAAGCCCAAGAGATATCATAAAAGCCGACAAAATTTTAATCGTATTATGAAATTCACTGCTTTTTGATAGACTACTTCCTATCGTCAATATATATATAAGCCCCATTCCTTTTTGGGCATCATTAGCACCTTGACCAGCATTTAAAATAAAGAGAGTTAAATATTGAAGCCTTTTTAAGACAGTATTGACTTTTACTCCAGCTCTCCTCAAAATATGGCTTGTCAAATACATCACCAAATACCCTATCAAAAAGCCAAAAACCGGAGATAAAAAAAAGTGGTATTATAACTTTTAATAGTATGCCATAAATATTAATAGAATCAATCCCATACTTGACTATGAAAGGTCCTATCATCCCTCCAACTAATGCATGTGATGAGCTGGAAGGCATACCTATATACCATGTGATTAGATTCCAAACAACAGCGCCAAGTAAGCCTGTAAATATCATCGTTTCAAGATCATTGCCGGCAATTGTAAGGTATTTAAGCTTAAGCACGTCTTTGCTGATGGTAGATGCGACTGTAGTGCTTAAAGTAGCTGTACCGATAAATTGAGCTAACGATGCCGTTATAAAAGCGCTTCTTATGCCAATAGATCTTGACGAAATAATCGTAGCTATGAGATTCCCTTCATCGTGGAATCCCGTAATAAAGATGTACACCAATATGAAAGCTATTAAAATATAGTGTAAATCCATTTTGGCACCTCAATATATTTCCTATGGTACATTATATTATGTGCTGATGAATCAAAACGTTAATGTACATTTATTATTTTGTCTAAAACCTATTATTCTATAATCCCCATAAACTTTTCTAATTTTTTCAATACATATATTGAATATAAAAGTTAAAAATAATTTTGAAAAATACTTTTTTGGGAGTGTGATACAGATGGCTGAAGAAAAAGGACGTTACAAAAATCCTCCAAAGCCTGATGATCGTTCTGATAACGTGGGAAAATTACAGGATATGATTCACGATACGATAGAAAATTATAGAGAAGCAGAAGACTACTTAAAACTACACGCTGAGGAACTTTCTCAAGAAGAAATCGGAAGAATCAAGGAGAAAAACCGTCACAGACTTGAAAGCATTCATGGCATGAGAGATGAAATCGTGGATGAAGTTGAAGCCGGAAATGGCGTAGACAAAAAAGATTAAAAATAGGCAGTTCTTTACTGCCTATTTTACGACTATATTCACAAGTCTATTTTTCACAACTACGACTTTAACTATTTCTTTACCGTCAATGTATTGTTTTATGCTTTCTGCTGAAAGCACCTCACCTTGAATTTCCTTTTCACTTGCATCAGGAGAAATTTCAAGGCGTCCTCTTACTTTGCCGTTAACCTGAATTGCAATCTCAACAGTATCCTTTACCAAAGCCTTATCATCGTATTTTGGCCACTTTTGATTAAAAACAGAGTAGCTGTATCCAATTCTCTCCCACATCTCTTCTGCAAAATGAGGCGCAAAAGGTGCCAAAAGCCTTACAAGATCTGCAATGGTTTCTTCATATAGTTTCATATTCTTATTCTCAACTTCTCCATCGTATTTATAAAGGGCATTTACAAGCTCCATTATCCTTGCTATAGCGGTATTAAACTGGAACTTTTCAGCATCTTCTGTCACGCTTTTTATCGTATAATTTCTCACATAGTTAAGTTCCTTCTCATCTTTTGAAATCTCATCTTTACCTGCTTTATCTTTGTCCTCTATGAATTTATCTACAAGCCTTTCAATTCTCTGTATGAAGCGGGACATAGCTTTAATGCCATCATCATTCCACGGACCGCCTTCCGTAAAGGCAAATCCAAACATCAAGTACATTCTAAATACATCTGAGCCGTATTCATTGATGTACTCATCAGGTGATATTGTATTGCCTCTTGATTTGCTCATCTTGTTTCCATCAGGTCCTAATATTATGCCTTGGTGTATAAGAGATTTAAAAGGCTCATCAAAATCAAGATACCCTAAGTCTCTCAACGCTTTTGTGACAAATCTGGCATATAAAAGGTGCATGCAAGCATGTTCAGCACCGCCTATATATTTGTCAACTGGAAGCATCTTATCAATGAGCTCTTTGTTGAAAGGCTCTTTGTCGTTTTTGTTGTCAGGATACCTTAAGAAGTACCACGATGAATCGACAAATGTATCAAGTGTATCTGGGTCTCTTAATGCTTTGCCGCCGCATTTAGGGCATGTGGTATTCATAAATTCCTCAGACTTTTTAAGAGGCGACTCACCATCTGGAGAAAATTCCACATTGTAAGGCAATAGCACTGGCAAATCTTCTTCAGGCACAGGTACCAGTCCGCACTTATCGCAGTGTATTATTGGTATAGGTGCACCCCAATACCTTTGCCTTGATACAAGCCAATCCCTAAGCCTGTAATTTACCTTAAGTGCTCCTTTGCCTTCTTTCTCGAGCATCTTCACTATTTCTATCCTTGCATCTTCTGATTTACTTCCTGTAAAATCACCGCTGTCTACAAGAATACCGTATTCAACAAATGGCAGTGAGTCGTCTACGCCATCATTTCCCTTGATGACTCTCTTTATTGGCAAGTCGTACTTCTTAGCAAATGCATAATCTCTCTCGTCATGGGCAGGTACTGCCATGACACAGCCTGTCCCATATGTAGCAAGAACGTAATCGGATATCCATATAGGCACTTTCTCACCTGTAATAGGGTGAATAGCGTACGCTCCTGTAAATACGCCTGTCTTCTCTTTTTCCGTTGAAAGCCTCTCTATCTCGCTTTGTTTTCTGGCGTATTCTTTATATTCTTCTACATTTCTTCTATGCTCATCTGTCGTTATGAGATCTACTATTTCATTTTCTGGAGCCAAGACCACGTATGTAACACCGTATAGTGTGTCAGCTCTTGTTGTAAAAACTTTAAACGATATGTCTTTTCCGTCGACTTTAAATTCTATCTCAGCACCGTCAGATTTTCCTATCCAGTTTCTCTGCATCATTTTCGTCTTTTCAGGCCAGTCCAGCTCATCAAGCTTATCTAAAAGTTCTTCTGCATATTCAGTTATTTTCAAAAACCACTGAGTCAAATCCTTTTTAGTCACTTCAGAACCGCATCTTTCACAAGTGCCTTCTACAACTTGCTCATTTGCAAGGACTGTCTTGCAGCTTGGACACCAATTGACAGGAGCCTTTTTCCTGTAAGCCAACCCTTTTTTATACAGTTGCAAGAAAACCCACTGTGTCCATTTGTAGTAATCTGGCAAACAGGTTATAACCTCATAATCCCAATCAAATGTGGCACCCATCTCTCTTAACTGTCTTTCCATCGTCTTTATGTTTTGAAGCGTAGAATCCTGTGGATGTATGCCTGTCTTTATGGCGTAGTTTTCTGCCGGCAATCCAAACGCGTCAAAACCCATTGGATGAAAGACTTCATATCCTTGCATCCTTTTCATCCTTGCCCATGAATCAGCAGGCCCGTAGTTATACCAATGCCCTGCGTGAAGCTTAGCGCCTGACGGATATGAAAACATCTCAAGACAGTACAATTTTTTGTCGATGTTATCCGGATTAAACTTGTATAGTTTTGTATCTTCCCACTTTTTTTGCCATTTTTTATCAATATCCCTTGAATAAGCCATCTTCTCACTCCTATTAATATTTTTTGCATAAAAAAGGCTTCACATCATAAAGAGACGAAAGCATCGCTTCCGTGGTACCACTCTTTTTGACGCAAGCCCACTTGTTTCATATAACGGTACAACCGTGCATACTTTTAATATGCATGCTCAATGGCGAGTTCAGCTAACACAATGCCTTTTCTCACCGTCACAAGGCTCTCTGAAAAAGTCTTAGCTTACTACTCCACATCATTGCATTAACAATATATATTTATCAATATTTTATTACAAATACTCTTAAAATGCAACAAGATAGATTACCATTTGCGTCCTGGATCGTCTGCCATTGAATTAACTGTTGCAGCAGGATACAGCACATTTACATGATCAACAAGATTCGTCGTATCTGATATGACAAATTCAAGCTTGTAGTCGGAATTCATCGTATATCCTAAAACAGTTTGATTTGGAGTGCCGCTTACAGTAGCTTTATACGGAGCTTTCCCCAATACATTTTCAATTTCGCTTCTTGAAATAGCTTGTAATCTGGGATCAAATGATCTGGTTTCAAAAACCTGCATTCCTTTATTAAATCCAAATACAAGATCCTTTTTGGTAAAAGTTGTATAAGTTCCTTTTGCAGACGAAATGTACTCTTGCTTGTCAGGGTTTCCATACACCTTTTCTATGTCATCTATAGTAGTTTTGCCTGTGACAAAATCGCAGTTTATTACTTTACCTTCTTTTGCAAGGCTTACTATTTGATTTATCAGATCACCGTTGCGATTTTCCGAAACAGAATTCTCATCTTGTTTGCTGCCATTATCATTATTGCTGTCGTTGCTGCTATTTCCCACATCATTTGTATTATTATCAGAAGCAGAAATATCATTTGTTGCGGTTTTTTGGCTTTGCGATTGTTGATTTTCCCTTTGCTTTGTATTGAAATTGCTATAAAGCAGGTAGCCAGTAAAAATCGATGCGATAACAACAAGTGCTATCAATAAACTGTATTTTCTCATCATCAAGCCTCCAATTTTTTTATTTACTCCCCCACACAAATGATAACCTTGCCCAGTGCCTTTCGTCAATGATTCTGAGATAGATTTAATACATAATTAATATTTTTAATACTTTATTGATAATTGCTTAACAACATTACACTATAGTGTTAAAATATAGTTAAATAAATTGATATTGGAGGTGATACCATGGTAAACAGTACATCACCCAAAAAATTTGACGCAAAATTTATAACAAGAACCGCTATTTTACTGGCATTCACTATAATCATACAATTCATCAAGATGCCGCAGCTTGTAACAGGTTCAATCGTAAATGCGATGCTTATTGTATCAGCTTATTTCGTAGGAATCTGGTCTGGCATCACAATAGGGCTTTTGACGCCAATTATCGCGTTTTTAGTAGGACTTATGGGCTTTCCAATACTTATACCATTTATAATGATTGGAAATGCACTGTACGTAGTGCTTTTCTCGGCTATTAAAAACAACATCATAGGCATGATAGTAGGTGCAGTTGTAAAATTTTTATGGCTTGCAGCTTCCGTAAAGTACATCCTCGTAATGTTTGGCATCAAAGTCCCGCAAAAGATTGCAGCAGCCTTTACATTCCCGCAGTTAGCTACTGCTATAATCGGTGGAATACTATCCATCTTTTTAATATTCATCCTGACAGGCTATTTCAATAAATCAAAGGAGTAGGTGGTATATCCCTACTCCTACTCAATTGCTTCAACGTTTTTTAAATTGCTAATTTTATTTGACACCCTTAAGATGTACTCTATCAAAAAGCTTTCTTCATATCTTAAAAGCTTCGAATCCACGTTTTCTATAGTATCTGTAAACCAATGATAATTTTTTATAGATCCGTCTTCATCCATGGATAAAAACGCTATAGCGTCGAATCCATTTGCTAAAACAGGCAGTGCATCTGTGGGCAAAAGCAGGTTTCTCCTTCTCTGAACCGTATTTTTTGGATACTCTTTTGCCATAAGATCTGCAACGTCTAAAAGCATTTTGCCTGCTTTCCTGTATATTAACATGCCTTCTCCTTCAAGGTATGTCAACTTTCCTGCTCCAAGGTTATCCAGTATTACAAACTGCGTATCACTGTTTAAAAGCCTTCTATGCTTTTTTAAGAAATATTTCATTCCCCTTTCGCCAGTCTCTTCGCTGCCTGTAAAGAGGAAAACCAGTTGCACATCATCAGGAAATTTATCTTTGTTGTTTGCATAGTGATCTGCAATTGCTAATGCCAAAGATACGCCAGAACCATTGTCATTAGCGCCATTTGTGTACTTCCCGCCTAACTGGCATATAAGCAAAAATACAATCATTGCAAAAGTTATAAGTATGCCTAATCCCAATAAAGCATTTGATACAAAAGAAATGTTCATCACTTTAAGTGCGATACCCAATGGTATAAGGGCAAATCCAACATACCCAACATTGAAAATCATTTTTAATCTGCCAACAATCTTTGGGCTGAACATTAGACTTCCTTTTTGTGTATCAATGTGGGCAGATATGATTATTTTCTTTTTATCGTTTTTCTCAAACTTTGTGAATACGTTTTTGGATCTGTGCTTAGGCATTATGCTTGTTTCAAAAGACCTGCCGCTTGACTCTAAAATCAGCAAAAATACTGCAATAAGAGAAACTATAAGCTCCACAATATTTAAAAATTTATCGTATACAAGCGATGCTGCTCCCATGATGAAAAGAAGGACACCAAATTGAAGAGGCAGAATGTAGAGATTGTCTCGTGTTGCTTTAAATTCCTGTACACCCACATCATAGCCTAAACTTTTAAGCTTTTCTGCGATGTAGTCTGCTGCCTTTCTTTCATTTTTTGTGGCTGAACCACGGTGCTCAAACCTTGAAATCTCTTTTAAGTAATCCATACTTTTCATAATATTCGCCCCCCTAACTATATATTTCTACAGACATCTCAATATTCCTTCAATAATTTTTTCCTATGAGTTGATACATTATTCACAATAGCAATATTATATTGTAAAAGAAAAGATGGCTACATACATAGCCATCTTTTGCTTTAGTGTCCAAGTATAGAATTTATTATATTCCCAATGCCCTTTTGATTCGTAGTAGAATTTCCTTGCCCACTGCTATTAGTATTACTGCTATTTGTACCGCTATTGCTTTGCCCGCCATTGCTGGATGTGCTGCTTTGTCCGGTGCTTTCAGTGTTTGTATTCCCTGGTTCCGTACCATTTGTTGGAGCAGTAGTATCACCGCTATTGGTTGATGGATTCCCGGTTTGTGAGCCATTGTCATTCTGATTATTTCCCGGCAATACATCGCTTCCACTATCTGACTGTGTAGGCAATACGTATTTGCCGTCAGCAGCGTATGCATTCTGTCCTGGCGTCCTGCCTGGCGGATTGATAAACACCTCTTGTTTCACAAGGAAAGGCGGCGTCCAGGAAGATGCCAGTTTTCCTGTCAATGTATCTATCTGAGCTGACACGTGAACAGTGCAGTACTCTGTAGGCTGTGTGCCGACAGCAAACATCTCAGTATATGTCCTGTCTCCTCTCGGATCTTCTCTGCATAGATCTGTCGGTAAATCGCCAGAATCTTTGCAGACCGTCTCATATACTATTCCAGATGGTTTGTCTGTAAAATGTGTCGGTGGAAGATTTTGATGTATTTGTGACATGACAGTCCTCCACATCTGAGCAGGGAAAGTACCACCTACCTGCGGCACACCGTAATTTTTCACAGGGTTATTCGATGATGGATAACCCATCCACACAGTGCCAACATAGTAAGGCGTAAAACCAGAGAACCAAATGTTGCCTGAATTCTCAGATGTGCCTGTCTTGCCTGCTACATCCATATTAGAAAGCTTTGCGGCAGTACCTGTTCCATGATCTACAACGTCCATCATCATACTTCTCAATATATAAGCATTTTGCTCACTTAGCACTACATGCTCTTCAGGTTTATTGTCTACTAATACTTTCCCTGTTGAATCTGTAATTTTTGTAAAAGTAATCGGACTTATATACATGCCTTTATTGGCAATTGCTCCATAAGCAGCCGCTTCTTGTATCGGTGTGATACCTTGGCTTAAACCGCCTAACGCCAATGCTGGAAGGTACATATCGTTTTTAGTTATGTCAAGTCCGAATTTTTTTCCGTAACTTGCAGATACATTTATGCCTATTTTGTTGACCACCTGCACAGCAGGCACATTCAATGAATCTGTAATTGCTTCTCTTAGGGTCACTAAACCATGGTAATAATTGCTTTCATAGTTGTGGGGCGTATACGGCTTTGCACCAGGAAGCGTAAATGTGGTAGGAACGTCATCTACAACTGTAGCAGCAGTAAGACCACTTTGCAGTGCAGGTCCATACACAGTCAAGGGCTTTATGGATGACCCTGGCTGCCTCTTTGAGTCAGCGAAACTTATGCCTCTTGTGACATATTTAAAGTCATTTGTATTTCTACCGCCTACAATGCCCTTGATTTCTCCAGTCTTCCAATCTATAACTACCATAGCGCCCTGTACAGCCTCTTTTGTAGTTGGATCTACAGGGAAAAGCTTCGGATTTTTAAACGCATTTTCCATTATCGTCTGTATATTGGAATCCATTGTTGAATATATCCTAAGTCCGCCATTATATATTTGATTTAATGCCTCCGAACGAGTGATTCCTAACTTTTTGACAAGAGCATCCGTAGCATCATTTATGACTTGATCTATAAAATAACCATGGCTATACGTCGACAAATTGAGATTCTTGAAAACGAAATTAAGCTTTTCATTGATGGCACTATTATACTGTTCTTGTGTAATAAATCCTTGTTTCAGCATTTCACTCAAAACAAGGTGTTGTCTCTCTGTCGCTTGCTGTATATTGGAATCAGGCGAGTACATAGAAGGATTATTAGTAATGCCGGCAATCATAGCACATTCTGCAAGATCTAACTGACTTACATCCTTGCCAAAATACTGAAGGGCTGCTGCTTGAACACCATACGCATTTATATGTGGGCCACCCAAATAAATGGTATTAAGATATGCTTCAAGTATCTGCTTTTTCGTGTACTTCTGCTCTAATTGCCACGCTAATACAGCCTCTTGAATCTTTCTCGTCAATGTCTTTTCATCCGTAAGCATAGTATTCTTGACAAGCTGCTGTGTTATAGTGCTGGCACCTTCCACAGGTTTGCCACCAGCTTTTATGTCAACCAAAAGTGCCCCAATTATCCTCTTAGGATCAATACCTAAGTTATTCTTGTAAAATCTTTGATCCTCTATGGCCACAACGGCATTTTGTAAATTTTCAGGAATTTTATCTATAGAAACCCAAAGTCTGTTATCAGAACCGTGTAAAATAGCAGCTTGACTCCAGCTTCCATCGCTGTTTTTCACATATACTATGGACGACTGCTTCATCTTCGTCAAGGCATCCTGCGACAGTGGAGGCGTATTTTTGATTATAGCTAAAACTTTGCCGCCAACAGCGCCAATGCCTGCTAACAGCAATATAATGACACCCCACAGCACAACATTGAAGACTTTCTTAAAGGCGCTTTTACTTTTTTTCTTTTTATTTCTATCACTACGCCTAAGTTGTGTATTATTCTCCATAACATATCCCCTCAAAAAATATTTAATACTAATATTATACCATATCATATTATATCATATTTTATTTTCAGACAAATGTCGAAATTATTAAAAAATAATTAAAAATCATGGCTGACGTAAGTTGTACTATTGTACATACATCATTATTTCTTTTAAAATATCCTGTAGCGGCACTTGAACATCATATAGCTTAGCTTCAAAAACTGCTTTTGGCATTCCATAAACAACGCATGTCTCTTCGGATTCAATAATGACATGCCCTCCATATTTTTTTACTGATTTACATCCGGCAAGGCCATCATTACCCATTCCAGTAAGTATAGCAGCTAATAGATGATCTTTATAAATAGGCGCTGCAGAATTTAACGTAACATCAATTGATGGTTTGTATAAAATATTATCATTTGAGCTGTCTATAATTTTAAAAACAACTTTATTATCACTTTTCAAGTGCAAAGTAGTTTGAAATCCTGACGGAGCAATATAAATATTGCCAGCCTGTAAAATTTCCTCATCCTCTGCTTCTTTTACATGAAGTTGGCAAAACGAATCAAATCTCTCAGCTAGAGACTTAGTAAAACCGGGTGGCATGTGTTGGAGAACAAGTACGGGAACAGGCAAATCTGATGGAAAATTTGGCAGTATAGATTGTAAAGCAACTGGTCCTCCTGTAGATGTACCTATGATAATTATATTTACTTTTGCCTTTGGTTTATCATTGCTAAACTCTCTTTTATTAACTATTTCGTCTTTGTTAATTTCTAAACATTGTTTTTGTACTTTTTTGCTTTCTATAATATTTATCAACTTATTTATAAAATTATCGATAAGCTTATCGTCAACATCTTGTTTGATTAATTCGCTTTTTAGAAAAAAATCTTCTGCACCTGCTTCTAGCGCTTCTATAGTGGGTTCAGCACCTTCCTCTGTATAATTGCTCAACATAACAATGGGTATATCATACAATTTTTTAATCTTTTTAAGAGCTATAATACCATCCAAATTAGGCATTTCAATATCCATAGTTATTATATCTGGATTAAGATTTTGAACTTTTTCTATCGCTTCATATCCATCTCTAGCGATTCCTACAACAGAAAGTTTAGGGTTCTTTTCTATAATTTTAGTAATACACTTTCTCATAAAAGACGAATCATCTACAACTAAAACACCAAACTTTTCCACTATATCATCCCTTTCTTTTATAATAGAAAACGGAAGGCTTATGGATTACTTCAAATCCACTGTGAATACCAGTTATTGACTCAGCATGACCTAGTAACAAGTAACCGCCAGGATTTAAAATTCTATAAAAATCGTTGATTATTTTTCGAATTGCATATTCATCAAAATATATTAAAACATTCCTGCAAAATATAATATCACATTTACCTATTTTCTCTTCAAGATCGTTATCCAAAAGATTTATTCTCTTAAATTCCACCATTTTGGTAATTTCATCTTTAACTTTATAGTATTCTCCATGATCTATAAAAAATTTGTCATATACATCTTTAGTAGTTCTCCTAAATGATAATGAATTTTTCTTATAAAGACCTTTTTTGGCTCTTTCTAATACCATTTTATTAATGTCTGTCGCTATAATTTGAACTTCATGGTCCTTAAATAAACCGCTATCTTCAATTAACATACCGATTGTGTACGGCTCTTCACCCGTCGAACAGGCAGCAGACCATATACGTATATTATTGTTTGCAGAATTAATATATTCAGGCAAAATTGAGTTCTTAAATTCTTCTAGTAAATTTTCTTCTCTAAAAAAATATGTTTCATTCACAGTTATTAATTCTATTAATACATCCAATTCTTCTGGTTCCATTTTGATATAGCCAAAATATTCCCAAACAGATAGCCCTAATTCTTTAATCCTTGCTTCAATTTTCATCTTGAGATTGTTTAAATTGTTTTTATAATCAATTCCACAAAAATCGTATATATAATTCGCCAAATCCCCTAAATAATTCTGTTCATTTGTTATCATATTTGTTCATCCCCTAAACAAAAATTGTACTACTGAAGAATGGAACTTCTTCAATAGTACAGAGCATATCATATTTCAAAGCCTCTTAATATATTTTTTATTTGTTCTACATTGCTAAGAAGTTCCTCAGTAGTATCGATAGATTTTTCAACATCTTTTCCATTTAAACTTAATAAAGTGCTAAATTCTTTCACAAATGCCGTGACTTGATTAAATTCTGAAAATTGTTTTTTAATTAACTTTTCAATTTGTTCTGCTTGTTTATTTATAACATTTGAATTGTTCATTTCTTCGCCGATATTTGCATTTATTTCTTTTGCGGCTACCGCTATCTGTCTTACTTGTTCTCTTGCATTATTTACTCCTTGTACTATCTCTTCTACTCCTTTTGCTTGCTCTTTTGTCGCTTGACTTACCTGTTCTGCTTGGTTTGTTATATTTTCTACCGCTTCTACTATGTTTTGCCCTTGATTTCTTTGCTCTTTTGCGGCTGCTGCTA
>NZ_BBKT01000014.1 GCF_000747665.1 Thermoanaerobacterium saccharolyticum
CTAACCAATCTTGACCAATATTTTGCATCCACAGTGCCTATGAGTGATATCATTTGTCCAAACCAAAACAAATCTGAAATTTCTATGCTTCAATGCAGGGAAAAACACTGTCGGTAAGTTTTTCAAGAAAGATATAGAATGAGTTCAATTAAAATGCCTCCTATTTGTAATAATCACATAAAAGCTCAATGGATTTATTAAAATTTTCACTGGCTAAATTCAGGTTTACCAATTGATATATACAAGTTGCCTAAAGCTTTGTAAGCATCTGAAAGTTCTCTTTTAAGCCCCAGCTTTTTCAATATTTCCAATGATTTATTTAGTTCCGATGCAGATTGGTTAAAGTCTTTAAGTTTTAGATGTATAGTTCCCAGCACAGTGTACAATCTGCCAATCTCTTCTTCTGCATTTAGCTCTTTCAATATATTCATGGATGAATTTATGTGTTCAAGAGCTTTATCATAATTTTCTAAGTAGAACTCTATTCTGCCTAATTCAGTCAGATTACATGCCATACCTGTTTTGTTGCCTAAATCTTTGTGCATAGAGTAACTTTTAAGGAAAAATCTTTTTGCTAAATCGTATTTCTTAAGGTCTGTATAGACGAATCCCAATAAGTTGTATTCGCTGGCAATGTCGCTTTTTATGTTTAAGGCTTTGCTTATCACCAAAGATTTCCTTATGTAATTTAAAGCGTCATTGTATTCCTTTAGTTTGTAGCTTATAAGTCCAAGACCATTGTTGCACTTTGCAATGTAGTTAACAGTGTTTGTCATTGTAGCATAGTTTAAACAGTTTAAATAGTAATCCCTCGATTTTATGAGTTCTCCTAGCTTGTTGTAAAGATTGCCAATGCTATAAAGTATCTTACATTTAAGTTCATAATTAATTATACTGCTTTTTTCGAATTCGTCGATAGCTTTCAAATAAAAAATTAGTGAAGTATCAGCATTTTGTAATTTTTCATGACACAGACCTATGCTATAATATATTTCAACAAGAATTTCGTGTAAAGAATTTTGAGAGAAGTAAGGCAAGCATCTATTAAATGAATCTAAAGCAGATTTGTAGTTTTCGATTTTTGTGTATGTTCTGCCTAAATAAAAACTTATTATATTTAAAGTGTATTCATCTACATTAAGCTCTAAAGCTTTTTGATAGTGAGATATAGCATCGGTTAAATTTCCACTGTCAAGTGACTTTCTTCCTTCGATCACTAATTTCAATACTTTTTTGTAAGTATTTATCTCGTCCATGAGCTCTGATTTGTCTTTGTAATCGTCGTCAAGAAAGTACACCAGCGGTTTATTCAGCTTCTTCGCAATAAAATCTAAAGCCTTTAGCGAAGGATTTATCTTTCCTTTTTCTATTAAACTTATATAGCCTTTTGAAAATTCATCACCCGAAATATCACCCTGTTTTAAAAGGAGTTTTTTTCTTTCATCTCTGATTTTCTTTCCTAATTTGACCACATCCATTAGAAATTGGCCTCCCTCCCCCTTTTTATTTAAAATATATTATAATTTAACTAGTTGAAATTTTCAATCGCTTTTATTTGCGCTATTAATATATTTTAAGCAAAGTAAAATTTTTGCTGGCTTGATATTGTAGAAATTTGTTTTTTTGTGTAAATTCAATGGTATAATATTAATTAAATAGGTGGAGGTGTAAAAATGGGCAAATTAACCATAGTAGGGCTTGGACCTGGTGGGTTTGAACACATGACAATTGAAACTATTGACAAAATGAAGAATGCAGATAAGTTGTATTTAAGAACGGAAAAGCACCCTGTTGTAAAATATTTAAGGGACATGGGATTGTCTTTTGAAACTTTTGATAAAGTTTATGAAAAAGCCTCGACATTTGAGGAAGTTTATGATAATATTACTCGGGAAATAATAGAAATTGCCGAAAAATGCGGTGAAGTAGTCTATGCTGTTCCGGGCAATCCTTTAGTTGCGGAAAAAACTGTTGAGTATCTGTTAAAGTTTTTAAATGACAGTGACGATATAAAGGTAGAAGTTGTTCCTGCTATGAGCTTTGTCGATGTTGTCGTAAATGAATTAAAAATAGATCCTATTTATGGATTGAAAATCATCGACGGACTGTCGCTTGATAGTATAAAACCTGATAAAAGGTGCAATAATTTAGTAACACAGGTTTACAATAAAAGGGTAGCTTCTGAAGTAAAGCTTAAGCTTATGGACATTTACGGCGACGAATTTTTGGTGACGGTCGTAAAAAGTGCTGGTGTAAAAGGCGAACAGCGAATTGAGACCATGCCTTTGTATAAAATTGATATGGTAGACTGGATTGATTACCTTACATCTATATTCATACCGCCTGCCAAAGGTACTTTTAAAGTAAGGTACGATATAGATGACTTGCTTGACATAATGGCAAAGCTCAGAGACGAGAATGGATGTCCCTGGGATAAAGAGCAGGATCACAGCACATTAAAAAGATATTTGATTGAAGAATGTTATGAAGTAATCGATGCAATAGAGAAGGATTCAGACGAAAGTTTATTGGAAGAGCTTGGAGACGTCTTGTTGCAAGTGGTTTTTCACTCTCAGATTGCTGATGAGAGAAAGGCATTTAATTTTCATGATGTATGTGATGCCGAGTGCAAAAAGATGATTTACAGGCATCCTCATGTGTTTGGAGTGGAGGAAATAGCCACTTCAGCAGATGTTCTAAAAAGGTGGGATGAGATAAAGAGAGATGAAAAAGGCTTTAAATCCCGCACAAATGAGTTAAAAAGTGTTCCAAGGTCTATGCCAGCATTGATTAGAGGTTATAAAGTACAAGAAAAAGCGGCAAAAGTAGGCTTTGACTGGGACAATGTAGACGACGCAATGGCAAAAGTCTATGAGGAATTAAATGAATTTAAGGAGGTGTATAAAGGGAAAGACGAAAATGATAAAGTAGAAGAATTAGGAGATTTGATTTTTGCTGTCGTAAATGTTGCTAGATTTTTAAAAATTGACCCCGAAATCGCTGTCCATAAGACCATTGAAAAATTCATCCAAAGGTTCAATTACATAGAAGATGCAGCAGAGAAATCTGGACATAAATTGGAAGATATGACATTATCTGAGATGGATAGCCTTTGGAATGAGGCAAAAATGAATAAATTTAATAAAAAAGCACAAAAATAAGCTTAAACTAGCAGGATTTTTAAGATTTGTGAAGAATAAATAAGTGTAGTATAAATTACTAAGGAGGTATTATGGTGAATAAGGCAGATCTTGTTACTAAGATTGCAGAAAAAAGTGAGTTAACAAAAAAGGATGCAGAAAAGGCATTGAATGCATTTGTTGATGCAGTTCAAGAAGCTTTAAAACAAGGAGACAAAGTTCAGTTAGTAGGTTTTGGAACATTTGAAGTGAGGGAAAGAGCAGAAAGAAAAGGCAGAAATCCTCAGACAAAAGAAGAAATTACGATTCCTGCTTCAAAGGCACCAGTATTTAAAGCAGGAAAGGCATTAAAAGATTTAGTAAATGCATAAGATCAGGTCGTATGACCTGATTGTTTTTTTGGAGGACGAAGAGATGCGGCTTGATAAGTTTTTGAAAGTGTCCAGGCTTATAAAGAGAAGGACAGTGGCAAAAGAAGCTTGCGACAAAGGTATGGTATCTGTAAATGGCAAAGTAGCAAAAGCAGGTGATATATTAAAAGTAGGCGATATTGTAGAGATTAATTTTGGCAGCAGAATAATAAAGGTGGAAGTTTTAGACATAAAAGAGCATGCGCTTAAAGATGACGCTGCTAAAATGTACAGGCTACTATAAAAAAAGAATTAAATACGACAATCCTTCCCATACTAAGAAAGGAATGAATTTTGAATGGGAGGGATTTTTTATGACTAAAATAAAGTGGATTTTAATTTTTCTTATCTTTATGTTTGTTTCTACGTCATGTGGTACTCCCGCCAAAAAGCCTATGGAGGCGACAAAAGAGAAGATAACGCTTCCCAAAATACCTGATAAAATCAGCCGTGGTTACAATAAAGAGCCTGTCTTAAGAGTCTACATTGTGCAGACAGGGAAAATAGAGACAATGCCTTTGGAACAATATGTCATGGGGACAGTTGCAGGTGAAATAAAAAACGATTGGCCTCTTGAGGCATTGAAAGCACAAGCAATATTGGCGAGAAGCTATGTTTTGAATTTTGTCAATAATGAAAAATCAAAATACACAAACGCTGATATATCGACGGACTTCGAAGAAGCGCAGGCATGGAATCCGTCAAATATCAATTCGAATATAAAGAAAGCAGTGAATTACACGAGAGGATTAGTAGCCGTATACGATGGAAAATACATCGAAGCATGGTTTCATTCAGATGCTGCAGGAAGAACTGCATTGGCTAAAGAAGGGCTTAATTATAAAAAAAAGTGAGCCGCCATATACCGAAAGTGTAAAGTCAGATGATATTAAAGTTGCTCCTCCCAATATAAGAAATTGGTCATATACTTTTACAAAACAGGAAGTCTTAGATGCGTTAAACAAGATGGGTATAGAAATAAGCGATTTTAAAACAGTGAAGATAGGAGCAAAAGGAATATCTGGTAGGACAGTACTTCTGAATTTTGATAAAATACCTGTAAATGCGCCAGATTTCAGGATTGCTATCGGAAGTGAAAAGATGAAGTCTACAATGTTAGACAGCGTCAAATACGATGGGAATAATCTTACAATAAAAGGAAGAGGTTTTGGACACGGTGTTGGCATGTCCCAATGGGGTGCATATCAAATGGCTAAAAACGGAGCTAAAGCCAGCAACATCATAATGCATTATTTCAAAAATATAAATATTGTAAAACTTTGGAAGTAAAGAGGGCTTAATGCTCTCTTTTTTGTTCTAAAAATTTGTCGTGGACATAAAATTATTCTAAAAGAGGAGGTGTTATTATGGATGATAGAAAAGGGACAAACATCAATAAACCGCAAAATATTTCTGTGCAAAATAGGGAAAAGATGCAAATAACAGGCGTGGACAACGTCGTAAGCTTTGATGATGAAACTGTCGTGTTGGAAACTTCAATGGGGATTCTCACGATTAAAGGTCAAGAACTTCACATAAATAAGCTGAATTTGGATGATGGCAATGTATCGATAGATGGCGAACTTATAAGTATCGTGTACAGCGATAGAGGTGGACTAATGGGCAAATCTGGTGGCTTTTTAAGCAGGATGTTTAGATGAATTTGAGAATTGATATGTTCCTTTAAATCATGTATTATAATAATAGATGATTTAAAGGGGATATGCTTTATGGATACTTATGTACTTGTAGACTTTGATGGTACAATAACAAAAGAAGACACTTGCTATGCGATGGTAAAGGCTTTTGCTAAAGACGGTTGGCAAGAGATAGAGAAAGATTGGGAAGAAGGCAAGATAACTACAGAAGAATGTGCATTAGAGACATTTAAGCTTATGGATATGGATGAAGAAAAATTGAAATCATTGCTTTTGACGATGGAAATAGATTTATACTTTAAAGATTTCATGCGGTTCTGCAAAGATAGAGGCTATAAAGTTATAATAGTTAGCGATGGCTATGACTTCAACATAAGGACTGTCTTAGATAAATACAATATTGGTATAGAGTATTTTAGCAATAAGCTTGATTTTCGCGACGGTAAAATTGTGGCATCATTTAATACATCTGATGATTGCGATAAATGTGGTTCTTGCAAGTTGGACATCTTAAAAAAGTATAAGAATGAAAACACGCGGATTATCTATATTGGCGATGGTTACTCTGATATTTGCATTTCAAAACATGCCGATTTGCTTTTTGCAAAAGGTGTGTTATTAAAGTACTGTGAGGACAATGGCATTCCATTTATTGCATTTGGAGATTTTAGAGACATCATAGAATATTTAGAAAAAAGCGATAAACTATTTTAAGTTTATCGCTTTTGCTATTGGAGGTACAACTTGCTTTTTCCTCGATATGACGTATGGAAGGTAAAAATGATTGTCATCGATATTTATGCTAAATGCTCTTTCTAATAACTCCTTGTGATTGCCTGCAAACAAGAACAAAGAGCCCTCGTTGATTATATCTGTCAGCATTAACAAAAGCATATCAAAACTTTTGTTTTTCCTTTCCTCTTCCATGAATTTAAGAAGATCATCTTTAAGATTTCCGATGCTTGATAGTGTATTGACTTGTCCTATGCCAACTTTTAAGTTGCCGATTAAAAATTCTTTAAAGTCGGTATAAAATATCTCTTCAACTGTTTTGCCTTTTAAGGATGTGCCGGCTTCAAACATCTCTTTGCCAAAAGACTCTATATCTATATCAGCTATTTCAGCTAATTTTTTTGCTGCTCTTATATCTTCTGGTGTGCATGTTGGTGATTTGAATACAAGCGTGTCTGATAATATGGCCGCACACATGAGTCCTGCAATACGCTTATCTGGCGTTATACCTCTCTCTTCATAGATTTTATTGATTATTGTAGAAGAACAGCCTACAGGTTGATTTCTAAATAGTATAGGTTGATTTGTTTCAATACCGCCAACTCGGTGGTGGTCAATGATTTCAAGGATAGTAGCATCCTCTATCCCATCAACAGCTTGAGACAATTCGTTATGATCAACAAGTATTATTTTCTTTCTTTCATAGTCCAATATGTGACGCCTTGCTAATAGACCCAATACTTTTCCTTCATCATCAACCACAGGGAAATTTCTATATCTGTATTTTAACATCGTCTGTCTTACATCATCTATGTAATCACTATCTTTAAATGTGACAATGTCATCTTTGATCATTATCAATGATACAGGCAAGCACTGGTTTATAAGCTTTATGGTATCAAAAGTGTCGCAAGGTACTACTATTAAGGTGGAGTCAAACTTTTTTGCTTCTTCTATGACTGTATTCGATGGGTCTTCACCACCAGTGATTATTATGGTCTTTGCGCCTTTTTTTATTGATTCTAATTGTATGTTTTCTCTGTTTCCTACGATTAATGTCATGCCAGGTTCTATTCTGCTTACTACAGTTTTCGTTTGCATGGCGGCGACAATTATGTCGCCTCTTACAAATTCTTCATTTTTTAAGATTAGCTTTCCGTTTAATGTCTTTATGATGTTTTCAACTGGGATAGTGTAATTTGACAACTCGTGTGATGATGTCAGATATGCTTTTGCAAGGTCTCCCATAGTAGCAATGCCTTTTAATTTATTTTCATCATCTACAACCACAATTGTCTTGGAATTGTTACTTAATAAAATATTCCAAGCTTCATACATTGGTGCTTTTTCGCTTATGGTAAGTGGTTTATCATAAGCAATATCGCCAACCTGAGTATATACATTGTCTATCAATAGTGGTTCATTTACATTAAAATAGTCTAATACAAATTGCGTTTCCCTGTTAATAGGTCCAAGCCTTACTGGTACTGCATCTATTTTGTCAGCTATTCTCTTTAAATTAGCGTATGCAATTGCTGAACAAATGGAATCAGTATCTGGATTTTTATGACCTGAAACAAATACAATACTCATATTCAATTTCTCCTTTGTTTAGATTTTTAAACTTTGTAAATAGTTTAAGACTGAAAGTTATGTAAGATTGTCATAAATATCGGTTGGCGCATTAAATGAATCATATCAAATTCCCACATAAATATAATATAATATGAGGAGGTATAATGTAAATGGTAATGAATGTTGAGAGTCAACTTTATTCTTTTCTAGTCATGCTATATGGTGGCATAATAATCGCTATTTTATACGATATATATAAATTGTTTAGATTTATACTAAGGCCAAAGAGGATTGGAACTGACATAGGAGATATTATCTATTGGATATTGGCTACAATCGTATTTATATTTTTTTTTATATGTAAGCAATTACGCGGAAATAAGGTTTTACTCATTTCTTGGTCTTTTGATTGGCATACTTTTGTACGATATATTTTTAAGTCCTATTGTGATGAAAATACTGCTATTTTTTTATAATGTCATAAGAAATACAGTGATAAGGGTATATAAAATTGCATCATATCCATTTGTTGCTATTTATAAAATTTTATCGGTGCCGTTGCGATATATTTCAAAGGTGCTAGGTATTCCTGGTAAATTAATCAATAATACAATATCACATTTTAATATTTTTAAGAGAAAAAAATAAAGGATTTTTCTAATAAATGTCGAATATATCTATATCTAAAGGATTAAAAATGTGTGAGAGGTATGTTGACCATGAAGCAAAGGAGAAAAATAAAGTTAAAATCTGCTCTTTTGATTCTTTTTGTCGTATACATATTATTTACGCTTGTAAAACAGCAAATGACGTTAAATGTGCTGGATAAAAAATTGAATGCAGCTACTATGCAAGTAAATGCTGCTGAAGAAGAGAATAAAAAATTAAATAATCAGATAAAATATATAAAGACAGATGAATTTATCGAAAATGAAGCCAGGCAAAAATTAGGGCTTATCAAAAAAGGAGAGATAATGTTTATAGATACTGCTAAGGATGCACAAAATTCCTCGAATTAAGGCGAATTTTTTATTATGCTTGATAGAAATGACTTTTTAATATATAATAAACATATTAGTAATCAAATAAGAAGAGGGAGGATAAACATTTATATGCCATTTCAGGTAGGAGAGGTAGTTGAAGGAACTGTTCTAAATATCACAGATTTTGGAGCGTTTGTTCAATTACCAGAAGGCAAAACAGGACTAGTCCACATATCAGAAGTTGCTAACACGTATGTAAAAGACATAAACGAGTTTTTGAAAGAAAACGACAAGGTGAAGGTAAAGATTCTTTCTATGGATAAGGGTGGAAGAATAAGCCTGTCAATAAAAAAGGCTTTGCCAAAGCCAAAACAGACAAAAAACAACAAAGGCTATGACAGTGACAGCTACAACAATCGGAATAATAATATATCTTTTGAAGAAAGAATATCAAAATTTTTAAAGGATTCTGATGAAAGGCAGCAGCAGCTTAAGAAGAATTTTGATTCAAAAAGAAGAGGCGGCGGTTATAAAAGAAATGCTAGTTATTAAAACTTCGGGTAAGCCCGAAGATTTTTTATGGGAGGACTATTATGAGGTATTCTATTATCGATATAGGAACAAATTCTGTCCGCCATCTTGTCTGCGATGTGGATGGAGAAAATATTAAACACATAAAGAAAGATGTTAAAATAACGAGGCTTGGAGATTCTGTGTCAAAAAATAGGAAATTATCCACCGATGCGATTGGAAGAACAGTAAATGCAATAAAAGCTTTTTTAGATGATGCTGAAAATCTCAAGGTACAAGACATATATGCTTTTGCCACATCTGCAGTTAGAGATGCTAAAAATGCTGATAGTCTTATGAATGAACTTACAAAACTCGGTATAAATGTTGATATAATAGATGGTGAAACTGAAAGCCTTTATGGATATATTGGTGTCTCGTACGGAACAAAAAAAGATAATGTGCTGGTTTTAGATGTTGGTGGAGGAAGCACAGAATTTTCATATCTTAATGAAAACCTCGTGAAAAAAAAGTTTTGACATAGGTGCTTTAAGACTTACTGAGAAATTTGTAAAGAATGATCCTATTTCGATTGATGAGTACAATAATATAAGCCTATATATAACAGACATGCTTACGCCGTTTATCAGCGAGAATCGAGAAATACCTACAGATATAGTAGGCATAGGTGGTACAATAACAACACTTGCCGCTATGTCACAGGATTTAGAAATATATTCGAGAGAATTAGTTCATGGATATGTGCTTAGTAAAAGCGAAATAAAAAGGTTGCTGGACTTAATGATGTCGTTGAGCTTGGACGAGAGAAGACTTTTAAATGGCTTACAGCCTGAAAGAGCTGATATTATCGTTGCTGGTACAATAATAGTCTATACAATTTTAAAACTTTTGAACTGCACTTCAATTACCGTAAGTGAGTGGGACAATCTGGAGGGAGCCTTAGTAGAAAAATATATAAGAGGTAAATAATAATAAAATATACAATTAAATTTATGGCGATGTATGCAAGTAATATATGCACAACAATGGAGAAAAAGATGGATTACAATCTTTGTGGAAATAACCCATGCTTATTTTGTTGTATAAAGAGAAAAAAACAAAAAAGCTGAGATTACCTGTTGCTCAGCTTTTGCCCTAATTCCAATATTTTATTGTCGTGATATAACGTTTTAATCGTCATGTTATTTACATCCATTTGTACTCTATCAATTTTTTCACTTATTTCATCAATTTTTTTCGTGCACAATCTGCCTATCATCAAATAAAGCTCTTATTTTATCAGCTATCTCATTATCAATTTTAGTGCCAAGTTTCTTTATTTCTTCTTTTGCAGTGTGTAATTCCGACTTTAAACCAGTCATTTCCTCTTTTACACTATACACTTCCGACTTTAAACCAGTCATTTCCTCTTTTACACTATACACTTCCGACTTTAAACCAGTCATTTCCTCTTTTACACTATCTACATCAGACCTTAAATCAGTTATTGCTTTATTTAAGTTTCCTATATTATTGTTAATTTTTTCTAATAAAAAAAGAATTTTTTCTTCCTCCATCAACAAAGACCTCTCTTTAGTACAAAATTTTTCTCATAGATTTATTCTAATTTATAAATTTTATAAATTCAATAGTATTTAAGACTTATTTTAAAGCTTTTTTGTCGTGTTCATTTAATGCATTTGATATGCTTATCTTATATTAAAAATAAAAAATCACCCACCTTTTTAAGTGAGTGATTATACCCATTTATTTTTGCTATATTTCTTTAAATCATTAATTTTATTGACTTAGTAGCGGCGAATCGCTCTCAAATTTGAACGTACTTTTGTATTTTGAAAAGAAACCTACATTGACTGCTCTCCACCAAAAGTGACAGAGATTTTGTTAGATATTGGCGATGATTTAGTGTACGGAGTTTACGCTCTTAATATTATTATATTGTTGCAGTGATAATAATTCAAGCATCGGTGAATCTACTCCATTCTCTATAGGATGGAGTATTTTTGTGAACCTACTCCATCCTATAGAGGGTGGAGCTTCCTACTTCATAGACCGTTGCCTACTGCTATTCACAGCAGGTCTTACACAATCTCCATAGGCGTAACTTCGGGAGGAACCTTCCCTACAAAATTATTACTCTTATGCTGCTATGCCTAATTGTTTTAATCCTTCATATAGTACATTCATTGCTGCATTTACATCTCTGTCTATCTCTAATCCGCACTCGCATTTGTGTATTCTTACTGATAAGTCTTTTTCTACTACTTCCCCGCATCTTGAACATCTTTGTGATGTATATGCTGGATTTACTTTTACGAAGATTTTTCCCTTCTTTTTCTGCTTTATACTGGAGATATTTGTCTAACATTCCCCATCCTGCATTTGCTATTGATTTTGCAAGTTTATGATTTTTCATCATATTTTTTACTTGCAAATCTTCAATGCATATGATGTCATTATGTTTTACTATGTTATAGCTTATCTTATGTAGATAGTCCCTTCTCTGATTCGCTACTTTTTCATGAAGTTTCGCTAATCTTTTCTTTTGCTTTTCTCTGTTTTTGCTTCCTTTCTTTTTTTCTTGAAAGTTGTCTTTGCAGTCTTTTTAGTTTCTTCTCTGATTTTTGTAGCCATTTAGGATTTGAGTATAATTCTCCATCTGATGTTGCAGCTATTGAGTTTATTCCTTTGTCTACTCCTATTGCTTTTTCTCTTATGACTGTTTTTTCTTTTTCTTCTTCTACTTCAACTGATAGATTTATATACCACTTTCCTGCATGGTATTTTATGTTTATTGTTTTGACTTTATTTGGGTCAAAGTTCCTATGTGCTTTGATTTTTATATGTCCTATATTTTTTATGTATACATATTCCCAAAGTTTCTTTTTGCTTCGCATTGCGGAAGTGTTATGGATGTATAGTGATATTTATCTTTGAATTTAGGATATTTGGCTCTTTTGTCAAAGAAGTTTTTATATGCTCTATCTAATCTTCTCAACACATCCTGTAATATTTGCGACTGTACTAATTTGTATTCTGTATGTTCTTTTTTATATTTTGGAAGCATGTTCTGCTGTTCTTTATATGTAAGTCCTTTGCCATATTGTTTGTAATGTTTTATTCTTTGATCCAGTGAATAGTTGTATAATTTGCGGCACAAATACAATGTATAAAAAAGCTTTTCTTCTTGTTCTTTTGTTGGCTCTATGAGAAAATGCTGACATATCATCATTCTTTCTCACCTTGGCTTTCTACAATAAAATTTTCTGTATCTATTATGGAATATTATTCTACGACAGACAATAGAAATTCATCTCCTACCTATAGAGGATGGGAGACTTCTTTCATGCTTTTGTTAAAATTCAAGAAGGAATTTGGAGAATTATGTAGAATATATATCATATAAAGTTGTTAGATTGTGTAGTAAATTGTCGTCTACATTAGATAATGCAAAAAGTGTAGGGCATCGACGACAATATAGGAATTTATGCTTTAAGTTTTTATCAGGAAGAATGAGAGATTACTAAATCATCAAGCAAGAGAGCTTGACATTGATATGTTTTCTTGCAAAAATAGAATGGCTTCATAAGAGGAAGTGGATGCATTTTTAGCCTACCTATGAGGAATTGAAACATAATACAACACCTAAAACCACCGTTTTGATCACATTCATTTTTAGCCTACCTATGAGGAATTGAAACCTTCCGACATGTACCCTAAAATGACCAGGTTGATTAATTTTTAGCCTACCTATGAGGAATTGAAACATATGTTAGTGCCATTTGGTAAAAATTCAACAAAAAAAATTTTTAGCCTACCTATGAGGAATTGAAACGCTCAAAAAATAGATATAAACGAATACAAGACAAAAGATTTTTAGCCTACCTATGAGGAATTGAAACTTCAGATCGTTAAAATTCCCTGTAAATACATCCTTAAATTTTTAGCCTACCTATGAGGAATTGAAACTACGTTGTTTTTTAAAAAATCAAATACTTGTCTAATATTTTTAGCCTACCTATGAGGAATTGAAACATWATATATAAGTAAAAAAAGGCATATTCAAAAACTTTATTTTAGCATTTTTAGCCTACCTATGAGGAATTGAAACTTTTACAGTGTCGACGGTTTTACGTCGACGGCTTCATTTTTAGCCTACCTATGAGGAATTGAAACGTTTTTTTATTTTTTTCTAAGTCTTGCACAATTGCAAATTTTTAGCCTACCTATGAGGAATTGAAACATCTCTGGCAAATGTGTTTTGCCGACACCGCTGCCAGATTTTTAGCCTACCTATGAGGAATTGAAACCTGGGTCTACATGCATTGCTACCACATTTGTATCTGTCATTTTTAGCCTACATATGAGGAATTGAAACCAAGTAAAATAATGGTTTTCACAATCCGGGCAGATAAATTTTTAGCCTACCTATGAGGAATTGAAACTTTCATCAATATTAGCTTGCTTAAAACCGTTAGCTTATTTTTAGCCTACCTATGAGGAATTGAAACTTTCTCCATTATTCGCAAATATAACTTTTGCCATTTATTTTTAGCCTACCTATGAGGAATTGAAACTTGCTTGTTGCATAACATCATTATTTTTGAGTTGTTCAATTTTTAGCCTACCTATGAGGAATTGAAACTTGTCCAATCGGCATAATTGTCGTCATGGATACCATTGATTTTTAGCCTACCTATGAGGAATTGAAACATTAAATCGAAAATCTTATCATACATAAAGAACAAATTTTTAGCCTACCTATGAGAAACTAAGGCTATACGCTAGTAGGGGATGATGCTGTTTAAATATGTGTTTTTAATTTATCTGATAAAAACCAATAAAAATATACTTTAGAGAAGGAAATTGATATAATATGTCGAATTAGTTATCAAAATGCAAATTGATAAATAATGGAGGTAGTTATGAATGAATGTATTTATAGCGTTAATAGGTTCGAATCCTTTGCCTATTTATGCAGTGTTAAATTACTTATTAAATGACAGCAGGGAAGATAAAAAAGAATTGCCATGTCCGGATATCGCATTATGTGTTCATTCTGAAGATACATGTAAGTATTTTGAGAATATTAAAAAATTAATCGGTAATAAATTAAAATTTGAACAAATTAATTTGGGGTTTTATGAACGTGATCCAAAAACGATAAAGGAAAAGATAAAGAAAAAATTGTCTTCATTAAACCAAGAAAATTCTAAAAAGGATACTATTGAATCTATTCATCTGAATTATACAGGTGGTACTAAGGTTATGTCTGTAATTAGTTATAATGAAGTAAAGAATTATTGCAAAAATAATAACATCGAATGCATCTTTTCTGACTTAGACCCAAAAACAAATAAAATCAATGTTATAGCAAATGATGATACAGAGGTAAAAAAATATCCATTTGATGGAGATTTAAGAGATTATATTAAAGTTAAGGCTTCCACTCTTTTTAAGCTACATAATATGGAAGCAAATGAACGTGAATTACGTGATGAGTTATATTTTCCAAAAATAAATATAGATAGATTTTCGAAAATAGCTTTAGAGCTATTAAATAAAAATAATCAAGATTTTAAAAATGCTTATAATCAACTAAATGAAGAAATTAATGAAATAAATAAAAATAGATCGGATTATGATACAAATAAAATAAATAAAATAAAAAATAATAATAAATGTAATGAGGCTTTTAATAAATTAAAAGAAATATTTGGAGATATTATTCCATATAAAGATCTTAAAAGCGTTGACAATAATCAACTAATATCGTTAGGTGACTTTTTAACTGGTAAATGGCTGGAGGACTATATTTTACAGCATTTAAAAAATATCAAAGACGATGTAAAGATAGATAATTTATATAAGTCAGTTAAAGTTAAATATAATAATAGAAAATGCGAAATAGATGTTATAGCCATAAAAGGATATTGTACATACTTATTTTCGTGCACAATATCACAGAGGATAAAAACAGTTAAAGAAAAAGCATTTGAGGCAATTTACAGAGCAAATCAATTAGCAGGTGAACATGCAAAAGTAATTGTAGTAAGTCCAATATACCATAAAGTAATATCCAGTAATGAATTTACCAAAGATAACAATTTAGAAGAACTTAAAAAAGATCTTTCATCATTTGATGCTATAAACAATAAAAATGCAGAATATTTATCAATAGATGATTTAATCGATACTGAAAAGCTTGAGAATAAATTAAAAAGTGTTTTTCAAGATGAGGTGGTAGAATGATATTTTGTTTGTATGATTCGACTGGAATACAAAACTATATATTTAGCTCAAACAAATTAAAAGAAATTGTTGGTGGTTCTGAATTAATAAGAAAAATGTTTAAGGAATTTTTGATTGATGCGATAAAAAATTGTAATTTTAAATATTCAGACGACTATAAGGATAATATGATGGATACTGATGTTAGGATTATTTATATAGGTGGTGGAAATGCTGCTTTACTATATAAAGATAAAAATATAATGAAAAAGGTTAATGAGGAATTTTCAACTATTTTATTAAAAAATGCTACTTCAATTGGATATGTTACGGCTTATTGCGAAATTGATATAGACAAGGATGACTTTAAGGAAAAAAGGAATGAATTGTTAAATAAATTAGAACAAAAGAAAAATATGAATTTCAGAGGGACGAGGCTTCTTGGATTACCAATAACAAAACCTTCTGCAAATAATGAGTATCCAGCTATAGATTCATTTATAGAAGATAATAGAGAGATATACATATCAACTGAAACTAAATGTAAGAGAGATATATTAAGAGATAATAATCAATTTAACAATTTTAATTATAATGGAGAGAAATATGAGTTTCCAATGGAATTAGATGAGCTTGGACAATCAGAAGGTGAAAATTACATAGGAATTGTACATATTGATGGAAATAATATGGGACATGAAATAGATAAATTTTTATCAGAATTTGATGATTCTACTGAAGGTATGAAAGCTATGAGAGAATTATCAACTGAAGTAGATTAGAGCATATAA
>NZ_BBKT01000013.1 GCF_000747665.1 Thermoanaerobacterium saccharolyticum
ATAAAACCAACTACTATTTATACATATTTCGCGTTATTTTTTTAATGTTTAATGCATAAATATAAGCAAAAATTAATATATATAAAATATTGAAGGTGGGATCTCAATGGTGAGAGTTGGCATATTAGGAGCCACAGGTTATACAGGCGTAGAACTCATTCGAATCTTATCTAATCACGAAGATGTTCAGATAAAATATTTGTCATCTCAAAACTTCAATGGCAAAAAAATTGAAGATGTGTATCATTCTTTGAAGGGATTTTGCGATGTTGAGCTTCATGAGCTAAAAATTGACGACATTGTTGAAAATTGCGATGTGGTATTTGCAGCACTTCCGTCTGGATATGCAATGAATATAGCTGAAAAATTATGCAGCAGTGGAGTGAAACTCATTGACCTTGGTGCGGATTTTAGATTTGATGATTTTAATATGTATAAGGAGTGGTATGGGTCAGATAAAAATGATTACGGCAGCATAAGTAGAGTATATGGACTTCCGGAGATTCATAGACAGGAGATTAAAAAAGCGATGGTTGTAGGAAATCCGGGATGCTATCCTACATCTGTCATTCTGGGATTGGCACCTGCTTTAAAAAGCGGAATGATAGAAGACCATATAATAATTGATTCGAAATCTGGTGTATCTGGTGCAGGCCACAGTCCAAAGCAAGGCAATATGTATGCAGAGTGCAATGAAAACATAAAACCTTACAATGTAGCAAAGCACAGACACATACCAGAAATAGAGCAAGAGCTTTCAAAGTTGAATTTTGAAGATACAAAAGTTGTTTTTACTCCCCATTTGACGCCAATGACAAGAGGAATATTAAGCACCATGTACTGCCGATTGAAAAAAGATATTTCCATAGAAAGCATTCACGAGATTTACAGTGAGTTTTATAAAGATGAATATTTTGTGAAAGTATTAGATATCGGTGAATACCCTTCTACAAAAAGCGTATATGGCTCAAATTTCTGCCACATAGGGCTTGGGTGTGATAAGCGAACTAACACATTGATAGTCATGTCTTCTATTGATAATTTGGTGAAAGGCGCATCAGGGCAAGCTGTCCAAAATATGAATATAATGTTTGGCATCGATGAAGTTAAAGGATTAAAGATGGTGCCAGTTTTTCCATAATGATAAGCTTAAGGAGGATATGATAATGGAGGATTTTGAGGTGATTGAGGGAAATGTCACATCTCCAAAAGGCTTTTTAGCCTCAGGTGTGTTTGCAGGCATAAAGAAAGCGAAAAAGGATTTTGCCATAATATACTCTGAGAAAAAGGCCAATGCTGCGGCAGCATTTACTACAAATAAGGTAAAAGCGGCTCCAGTGATTTTAGACATGGAAAAAATAAAAAGCGGTGAGGCGCAGGCAATAGTTGTAAATAGTGGCAATGCCAATGCGTGTACAGGACAAAGGGGATATGAAGATGCCTCGTCTATGGCTAATATGGCGTCAGAGAAATTAAACATAGATAAAGACGATGTGCTTGTCTGCTCAACGGGTGTTATCGGTGTGACACTTCCCATGGAAAAGGTAGCTAAAGGAATAGAGTTAGCTTCTCAAGGACTATCGAAAGATGGTGGTAAAGATGCTGCAGAAGCGATTCTTACCACAGATACATTTACAAAAGAAGTTGCTGTAAAGTTGAACATAAAAGGCTATGAAGTTTATATAGGCGGCATTGCTAAAGGGTCCGGAATGATTTCTCCTAATATGGCTACTATGCTGTCTTTTATCACGACAGATGCTGATATATCAAAAAGCGCTTTGAATAAAGCTTTAAAGGATACTGTAAAGAGATCTTACAACATGATATCTGTCGATGGAGACATGAGCACAAATGATACTGTAATAATGCTGGCAAATGGTATGGCAGGCAATCCTACGATAGAGGAAGATACACATGAGTATGAGATTTTTTACAACGCACTTTTGTACGTAAACAAGCATTTGGCAAAGCAAATAGCCAAAGATGGTGAAGGTGCTACTAAGTTCATGGAAGTAAGTGTAGTCAATGCGCCTACGGAAGATGACGCGATCCTTGCTTCTAAGTCTATCGTCAATTCAAATTTGGTCAAGACGGCTATATTTGGTGAAGACGCCAATTGGGGAAGAATCATTGCGGCTTTGGGCTATTCAGGAGCTAACTTTTCGCCAGATACCGTTGATATATATTTAAAAAGCAATAAAGGACACATTAAGGTTTGTGAAAATGGCGGTTACGTTCCTTTTAGCGAAGATAAAGCGAAAGAGATTTTAAGCGAAAAAGAGATTTCAATAGTAGTTGATTTAAATGCCGGAAAATATGATGCTTTAGCGTGGGGCTGTGATTTAAGCTACGATTATGTGAAGATAAACGGGAGCTACAGAACATGATTAAAAGGCAAAAATACGGCGATGAAATCGCAAAAGCTGAAATATTGATAGAGGCCCTACCCTACATTAAAAAGTTTTCCGGTGCTACTGTTGTGATAAAGTATGGCGGCAATGCAATGATAGATTGCAAAATAAAGAAAATGGTAATGCAGGACATAGTTTTATTAAAGTACGTTGGACTAAATCCAGTCGTCGTACACGGTGGCGGTCCTGACATAAACAAGATGCTTGAAAGCCTCAATATAGAGTCGAAATTTATAAATGGCTTGAGGGTTACAGATGAGAAGACCATGGAAGTAGTTGAGATGGTCCTTACAGGAAAGATAAATAAAGAGATAGTTTCAATGCTAAACGAGATAGGCGGCAAGGCTATAGGAATAAGCGGAAAAGATGGCAAGCTTCTCGTAGCCGAGAAAGATACTGCAAATGGAGATATAGGCTTTGTTGGGAAAATTGAAGAAGTCAATATTGATGTTATAAAGATGATGCTTGACAAGGGATTTATACCGGTTATAGCTCCATGTGCTGTGGGGAAAGATGGGAAGACTTACAATGTAAATGCTGATACAGCAGCAGGCAAAATAGCTGAAGCTTTAAAAGCTGAGAAATTCATACTTTTGACAGATGTGGAAGGCATACTGTCAGATGTGAATGATAAAAGCAGCGTTATATCGAGAATTGATTTAGATGCGGCTAAAGAGCTTATGGCAACAGAAAAGATTACAGGAGGCATGATACCTAAATTAAAATGCTGTATTCAAGCAGTAGAAAATGGAGTTAAGAGGGCGCACATAATCGATGGAAGATTGACACATTCGCTTCTTTTAGAGATTTTCACTGATGAAGGTATTGGCACTATGATAGGAAAGGAGTGTTTTGACGATGACAATCTCTGATGATAAAAAGTACGTGATGAATACTTACGGACGATATCCTATTACATTATCAAAAGGCAGTGGAACAAAAGTCTGGGACACAGATGGAAATATGTACCTTGATTTTGTAGCAGGCATTGCTGTAAATGCATTTGGACACTGCTATCCACCAATAGTAGATGCCATAAAAAGTCAAGCGGAGACTTTGATACACTGTTCAAATCTTTACTGGAATGAAAACCAGATTGAACTGGCCAAGATGATTGCGGAAAACTCGTTTGGTGACAAAGTGTTTTTCGCCAACAGCGGTGCAGAAGCTAATGAAGGTGCCATAAAGCTTGCAAGAAAATACGCATCGAGTAAATACGGTGATAAAAGGTATAAGATTATCAGCGCAAAAAATTCATTTCACGGAAGGACATTTGGTGCTCTTACAGCAACAGGACAGGTGAAATATCACAAAGGCTTTGGACCATTGCTGGAAGGATTTAAGTACGTAAACTACAATGACATTGACGATATTTACGACGCTTTAGATGATGATGTATGCGCAATCATGATAGAGATTATACAAGGGGAAGGCGGCATACATGAGGGAAGCCTTGAGTATTTAAAAAAGGTTAGAGAAATATGCGATGAAACTGACATTGCCTTGATTGTAGATGAAGTACAGACAGGCATTGGACGGACAGGAAAACTCTTTGCATATCAGCACACTGGCATAGAACCGGATATTATGACGTTGGCAAAGGCATTAGGCGGGGGAGTGCCAATAGGTGCAATTGTGGCAAAGGAAAATGTGGCAGTATTTAAACCTGGTGATCATGCATCAACATTTGGAGGAAATCCACTTGCATGTGCTGCTGGAATTGCAGTAATGAAGGAAGTTACAAAGGAAGGTTTTCTTGATGATGTAGTGAAAAAAGGAGAATATTTTAAGGAAAAACTTAATGGATTAAAAGATAGGTACAAAGTCATAAAAGATGTAAGAGGCAAGGGATTGATGATAGGGTGCGAAATGAATTTAGATGATGCAGGTGAGATAGTGCTAAAAGCCTTGGAAAAAGGTCTTCTCATAAACTGCGTAAACCACAATGTCTTGAGGTTTGTACCGCCACTTATTGTTACTACTGATGAGCTTGATACTGCTACGATAATTCTTGATGATGTATTACATGAAATGGGGTTTTAAGATGAAAGGCTACTTGAAGCTGGAAGATGGCAGCATTTTTGAAGGCAATATTATAAGCAAGAATTTTCAAGGTTTTGGGGAAGTTGTCTTTAATACAGGCATGACTGGATATCAGGAAATCATCACAGATCCGTCTTATGCTGGGCAGATCGTCGTCATGACATATCCGCTTATTGGAAATTACGGTATTAATAAGTACGACTTTCAATCGGAAAAGCCGCATATTAGAGGATATGTTGTAAGAGAGTACTGTGATAGCCCCAGCCATTTTCTCTCAGATTCTTCATTGCTTGACTATCTCGACAAAAATGGGATACCGGTATTATCAGGTGTCGATACGAGAGAGTTGACTAAAAAATTGAGATCAAATGGAACTATGAGAGGCATCATAACTGACGATGCCAATGCTTTAGTGCCTGATATTAAAGTGGATTTGCTTAAAGAAGTGTCTACGAAAAAGCTGTATCACATACAAGGAGAAGGGCCAAAATTGGCGTTTATAGATCTTGGCACCAAAAAGAACATTTTGAACATGCTGAGGAACGTAGGATTTGACCTATACGTGTTTCCTTACGATGTTTGCGTAGAAGACGTAATGGCGATTGAGCCTGAAGCCGTATTTTTTTCAAATGGTCCGGGAGATCCAAAAGATGCAACTTCTGCCATAGAGCTGGCGAAGTTTTTTATAGGTAAGATACCAGTTTTAGGTATATGCTTAGGACATCAGATAATTGCACTTGCTATGGGGTGCAATACCATAAAGATGAAATTTGGTCATAGAGGTTCAAATCAGCCTGTAAAAGACTTGATGATAGGCAAGTCATTTGTAACATCGCAAAACCATGGATACGCTGTAGAAGAAAGCTCTATAAATAGCGATGAAATAATTGTCACTCACATAAACTTAAATGACAATACGGTGGAAGGAATAAAGCATAAGTACCTGCCGGTATTTTCCGTACAATATCATCCAGAAGCGTGTCCTGGCCCACATGATTCAACGTACATTTTTGATAAGTTCATGGATATAACTTGTGTTTATAGAAGGAGGTCTTATCTTGCCGAAATATGAAGGAGTGAATAAAGTGCTTGTTATAGGCTCAGGGCCTATCGTGATAGGTCAAGCTGCAGAGTTTGACTATTCCGGAACACAAGCATGCAAATCATTGAAAGAAGAAGGATTAAAAGTTATCTTAGTGAATAACAATCCTGCTACAATAATGACAGATACAGAGATCGCCGATGTGGTTTATATAGAAAATCCGGAAGTTGATGTGTTGGAAGCCATCATAGACAAAGAAAGGCCAGATGGAATATTAGGGACAATCGGTGGCCAGACAGGGCTTAATGTAGTCGTAAAGCTTAAAGAAAGCGGAATAATCGATAAATACAATCTAAAGGTATTGGGAACTTCTATTGAATCAATAAAGACTGCTGAAGACAGGGAATTGTTTAAAAAGAAGATGGAAGAAATAGGAGAACCTATAGCAGAAAGCACGACTGTAAATAATGTAGATGATGCGATTAAATTTGCAGAAAAGTGCGGCTATCCACTTATAATAAGGCCTGCCTTTACATTAGGTGGAACTGGCGGCGGCATAGCATACAATGTGGATGAACTTAAGGTTATAGTTGACTTGGGTTTGAAGAAAAGCATGGCACATGAAGTATTGATAGAGAAATCATTGTATGGTTACAAAGAGATAGAATACGAGGTGATGAGGGACAGCAATGACAATTGCATAACAATATGCAATATGGAAAATTTTGACCCTGTAGGTGTGCACACAGGTGACAGCATCGTTGTTGCGCCGTCACAGACATTGACAGATTACGAGTATCAAATGCTGAGGACTGCCAGCCTGAAAATCATAAAGGCATTGAAGATTGAAGGCGGATGCAATGTTCAGTTTGCATTGGACCCGAATAGCCATCAGTATTACGTTATAGAGGTAAATCCGAGGGTTAGCCGCTCAAGTGCTTTGGCATCAAAAGCTACAGGTTATCCTATAGCCAAGATAGCTGCTAAAATAGCTGTTGGCTTTACGCTTGATGAGATAAAAAACCCTGTCACAGGAAAGACTACAGCTTTGTTTGAGCCATCGCTTGACTATGTTGTTACAAAGATTCCAAGGTGGCCTTTTGATAAATTTTATGAGACAGACAGAAAGATTGGCACACAGATGAAAGCTACAGGAGAGACGATGGCAATAGACCGATGCTTTGAAGCATCCCTCCTAAAGGCCGTAAGGTCTTTAGAGATAAAAGCCTATGGACTTACAAATGAAAATATAAAGAAATTAAGCGATGAGGAGATCATCGATAACATTAAAAAGCCAAATGACATGAGGCTATTTTATATAGCCGAGGCACTTCGCCGCGGTGTCACTGTGAATCATATAAATGAGCTGTCAAAGATAGATAAGTGGTTTATAAATAAACTTTTAAATGTAGTAAGGATGGAAAAAGAGATATTCATAAATGATTTGACAAAAGAGGTTTTATGGAAGGCAAAGCGAATGGGCTTTTCAGATAGAGAAATTGCCAATATCAAAGGGTTAGACGAAAAAGATGTCATGAAGTTAAGGAAAAGCTACGGAATATTCCCATCTTATAAGATGGTCGATACTTGTGCGGCAGAGTTTGAATCTGTTACGCAGTATATTTATTCAACGTACGGAGAAAATGATGAAGTGTCTATTCATCATGACATAAAGAAAGTCATAGTTTTAGGTTCAGGACCTATTAGAATAGGGCAGGGCGTAGAATTTGATTATTGCTCAGTAAAAGCACTTTGGGCTCTTAAAAGCAAGGGAATCAAATCAATCATAATAAATAACAATCCTGAGACAGTAAGCACAGATTTTGATACAGGCGATAGGCTATACTTTGAACCACTGACGCTGGAAGATGTATTGAATATCATTGAAAAAGAAAAACCTCTTGGCGTTTTGGTAATGTTTGGAGGCCAAACAGCTATAAACTTGGCACAAGGATTGTCTGATAATGGTGTAAATATATTGGGCACTTCATTTGAAAGCATCGATGACAGTGAAGACAGAGAAAAGTTTTCTAAGCTTCTTAAAAAGCTGAATATAAACCAGCCAAAAGGTGGATATGCGCTATCAGTAGGTGATGCAAAAGATGTAGCGCTGACAATAGGATTCCCTCTTTTAGTGAGACCTTCATATGTAATAGGTGGCCAATCGATGGAAAAAGTAAACACACTTCAAGAGATAATAGATTATGTTTCAAATGCTATGAAAGTATCTCCAGGGAAGCCTGTCTTGATCGACAAATACATTGAAGGAAGAGAAGTTGAAGTAGATGCCATATCCGATGGCACTGATGTCTTGATTCCTGGGATAATGGAGCATATAGAAAGAGCAGGTGTCCATTCTGGTGACAGTTTTTCAATTTACCCTGCGAGAAATCTATCGGATCATGAAATATCTACAATTGTAGAGTACACCAAGAAAATATCGTGTGCTTTAAAAGTAAAAGGGCTTATCAATATTCAATTTGTGGTTAAAGACGGCGTTGTCTACGTTTTGGAGGTAAATCCGAGGGCTTCAAGAACAGTTCCTGTAATAAGCAAGGCAACAGGAGTTCCTATGATAGACATAGCCGTAAAAATCGCGTTAGGCGACACATTAAAGAGCTTAGGCTACAAAGATGTTTTATGGCCTAAGACAGATCATACAATCGTAAAGGCACCTGTATTTTCAACAGAGAAACTTACTAATGTTGAAGTGATGTTGGGACCTGAGATGAAATCTACTGGAGAAATAATGGGCATAGATCTAAGCTACGAAGGAGCTCTTTACAAGGCTATGGCAGGAGCCAACTTAGATATACCTGTCAGTGGAAGGATCTTAATTTCTATAGCCAATGGAAGTATAAACGATGCAATGAGTACGGTAAAGAAGTATCATGATGCTGGATATGAGTTATTTGGCACATCCGGTACAGCAAGATATTTTAATTCTGCTGGAATTAGTGTTAAGCATGTGAATATAAAAGATGCCATAAGGCTGTTAAAAGAAGGGTATTTTTCATTAATCATCAATATACCGAATCATGGCAAGAAAGTAGACAATGATGGATTTATACTGAGGAGAACTGCATGTGAATACAGAGTTCCGCTGTTTACATCGCTTGATACGGCAAAAGCAGCCATTCAGGCGGTGCAGAAGGTGAAAATAAGCGGACTTAACTATCTGTCGCTAAATGAGTATCATGAGTTGCAGTCTAAAAACTTAAAGAAATCTGTTTTGTAAAATTAATTTGGAAAGGAAGATTTATATGTTAAAAGGAGAAAAAGTGGTTCTGGCGTATTCAGGCGGTTTAGATACGTCTGTTATAATACCATGGCTTAAAGAAAATTACGAATGTGAGATAATAGCTGCGTGTATAGATGTAGGCCAGGGAAGCGAGCTTAATAGCATAAAAGAGAAGGCACTACTAAGTGGTGCCAGCAAGGTATATGTTGAAGATGTAAAAGATGAGTTTGTGGAGGATTATATTTTTCCTACATTAAAGGCAGGAGCTGTGTATGAAGGCAAGTATCTATTAGGCACTTCATTTGCAAGGCCTCTCATTGCTAAAAAGCTTGTGGAGATAGCTCACAAAGAAGGCGCAAAGGCGATAGTGCATGGTGCTACTGGAAAAGGGAATGACCAAGTAAGATTTGAAGTATCAATAAAAGCTCTTGATCCATCAATAGATATAATAGCACCGTGGAGGATATGGGACTTTAAGTCCAGGGAGCAAGAAATAGACTATGCTAAGAAAAAAGGCATTCCTGTCCCTGTCACAAAGGAAAAGATATACAGCGTTGACAACAATTTATGGCACATAAGCCATGAAGGCGGTGATTTGGAAGATCCGTGGAATGAGCCTAAAAATAGTTTGTACGATATGGTTGTTCCACCTGAGAATGCGCCGGATGAGCCAGAGTACGTCGTCTTAGAGTTTGAAAAGGGAATACCTGTAAAAGTAAATGGAAGGTCATACGCAAGTCCTTCGAAGATGATAGAAGAGCTTAATTTGATAGCTGGAAGAAATGGTATAGGCATAGCTGATATTGTAGAAAATAGGCTTGTAGGCATTAAGTCTCGCGGTGTATATGAGACACCTGCAGGAACGGTTCTTTATGCAGCTCACAAAGAATTGGAGTATTTGGTTTTGGACAAGGAAACCATGAGGTTTAAAGATTTGGTGGCGCAAAAGTATGCAGACATTGTCTACAATGGATTGTGGTTTTCACCGCTTAGAGAGTCTTTAGATGCGTTTGTGGATGTGACTCAGCAGAATGTGACTGGTACTGTAAGGCTTAAACTTTACAAAGGAAACTTGATAAATGCAGGTTCAAAGTCGCCGTATTCACTGTACAGTGAAGAATTTGCTACATTTGGCGAAGATGAAGTTTACAATCAAAAGGATGCAGAAGGGTTTATAAACTTATTCGGATTGCCGCTTAAAATAAAAGCGCTTATGGATATAAGCAGAAAGGAAGATTTTGATGAAGCTGTGGGGCGGTAGGTTTAAAGGAGATACAGACAAACTTATGGAGGATTTTAATTCCTCCATTTCTTTCGATATGCGCCTTTTCAAATACGATGTAGAAGGTTCCATAGCCCATGCGAAAGGTTTAAACAAGGCAGGCGTATTAAAGGATGATGAGACAAAGCTTATTGTAGATGGGTTAAATGAGATTTTAAGGGAAACTGATACAGGTTTTATACCTGACGACGAAGATGTACACACGTACGTTGAAAGGCTTTTGACTGAAAAAATAGGTGATGTAGGCAAAAAGCTTCATACAGGAAGAAGCCGCAATGACCAAGTAGCAACGGATGTGAGGCTTTATTTAAGAGATGTTGCAGGTGAAATTGGGAAAAACATTGAAACTTTAATTGACACGCTTAAAAATAAGGCTTTTGAGCATAAGAATGCGATCATGCCTGGATATACCCATTTGCAAAGGGCTCAGCCTGTCACTTTTGGACATCACATGATGGCGTATGTGGAGATGTTTAAAAGAGACTTATCAAGGCTTAATGATGTGGTAAAAAGGGTAAATGTGATGCCATTAGGTTCAGGCGCTTTAGCAGGCACATCGTACAATATAGACAGAATGTACGTGGCAAAACTTCTTGGGTTTGACGACATAACTAAAAACAGCCTCGATGCAGTTAGCGATAGGGATTTTGTGATAGAATTTTTGAGCTTTTCTTCAATCATGATGATGCACCTAAGCCGCTTTTGCGAAGAAATTGTGTTATGGTCCAGCAAAGAATTTGATTTTATAGAGCTGGATGACAGGTACTCAACAGGAAGCAGCATGATGCCTCAGAAGAAAAATCCAGATGCTGCGGAGCTTATACGAGGTAAGGCAGGGCGAGTGTATGGTAGCCTCATGACGCTGCTTACAGTCATGAAAGGACTTCCTTTGGCATACAATAAAGATATGCAGGAGGACAAAGAAGCGCTTTTTGATGCTATAGATACTTTGAAATTGTCAATTGCGGTTTTTAATGGCATGGTAAAAACGATAAAAGTAAAAAGTGATAATATGGCAAATGCAGCAAAATACGGCTATATGAATGCTACAGATTTTGCAGATTACCTTGTATCTAAAGGAATTCCATTTAGAAAAGCACATGAGATAACTGGTAAAGTCGTATTGTACGCCATAGATAAAAATTGTGCCATAGAAGAGCTATCAATAGATGAGTTAAAGTCATTTTGCGATGTGATAGATGAAGATGTGTACAGTGCAATTGATTTAAAGAACACGATAAAAAACAAAAAGACAATAGGGTCACCACAGTTGAATGATTAAAAATATAAGAGATAGGGTAAATCCTATCTCTTAATCATTAAATAAAAGTTTTACAGCATTTATTATGTCATTGTCTACAACTCGATAGCAGATTTCAAGTCCGTTTCGTTTTCCCTCTATTATGCCGGCAGATTTTAGCTTTGATATGTGCTGCGACACTGTGGATTGAGGCAAGTTTAAGCATTCTTGTATCGTAGTTACGTTGCATTCTCCTGATAGAAGTCCTCTTACGATGCAAAGCCTGTACGGATGAGCTATGGCTTTTAATTTTTCTGCTATCGTTTCATACTTTTTAAAATCTTTTTCGATATCTATAGCACTGTTTTTCAGTGGAAATCCCTCCAACTTTTATATAAAGAGTGTAGTGTCTGACTGCTCAGCCGCACCTATAAATGACGCAACACCGCCTAATTCAACACCATCTATAAGCTCATCTTTAGTTATGCCCATTATGTCAGACGACATGTTACATGCCACAATCCTTACACCGTTTTTAAGCGCTTGCTGTATTAAATCTTCCAGTGAAGATACGTTTTTCTTGTTCATGATGTATCGTATCATTTTAGGTCCTATGCCAAACATGTTCATCTTCGAAAGTTTTAACTTCTTAGAACCCCTTGGCATCATCGCGCCAAACATCTTACTTAAGAAATCTTTTTTGATTGAAACTTTTTCTGGCTTTCTCAGTATATTGAGTCCCCAGAATGTGAAGAAAAGAGTCACCTTTCTTCCCATTGCAGCAGCTCCATTTGCTATTATAAATGCGGCTATGGCTTTGTCTAAGTCGCCACTGAATACTATGATGGCCTTATCGTTTTTATCAGAAGATGTCTTTGTTTCAACTGCTTTTGCAGATGCATTTTTTCTTATCTCTGCTACAATGATTTTTCCTTCATGGTATAAGTTAAGAAGCGCATTTCCTGTTCTTTGACACCATGTCTTAATGTCATTTTCAAATCCAGGGTCCGAAGCTTTTATCTTTAGTATGTCTCCATCTTTTAGATTTTTTATTGCGTTAAATGTCTGCATTATAGGACCTGGACATTGAAGCCCACAAGCATCGATCTCTAATGTTGCCACTGCATCATCTGATTTTTTTTTTATCTGTTACGCACATGCCGCACTCTGTCTGTTCATCGTCGTATCTCACTGTTATATCGGTGAAATCTGATGTTGCGATTTCGTATATTTTATAACCGCCACTTAGGTTTTTGACAGATTTAAAGCCATTTTGCATCAGTATCCTGCAAGCTATATATCCTCTTAAGCCTACTTGACAGTATACGTATATATCTTTGTCTTTTGGAATCTTGTGAAGATTTTCTCTTAGCTCATCTACAGGTATGTTTATAGAGCCTTTGATGTTTCCAAGCTGATACTCAAGATCTGTTCTTACGTCAAGTATTAAAGATTTAGACAAATCTATATCTTTAACTTCGTCCCAATGGAATACGATTATATCACCTTTTAATATATTGGAAGCTGCAAAACCAACCATGTTTACAGGGTCTTTTGCTGATGAGTATGGTGGAGCGTATGCTAATTCAAGTTCTTCTAAGTCGTAAACTGTCATATTGCTGCGTATTGCAGTAGCAATGACGTCTATTCTCTTATCAACACCGTCAAATCCAACTATTTGAGCGCCTAAGATTTTTCCATCACCTTTTTTAAATATGAGTTTAATGGTCATAGGCAGTGCATCAGGATAGTAGCTGGCATGTGAATTTGGGTGTATTATGACTTTTTCATAATCTATCCCGGCTCTTTTTAAGATTGTTTCATTGTTTCCCGTTGCTGCCACAGTCAAGTCGAAAATTTTTGCAACAGAAGTACCTTGCGTACCATCATATTTGCTTTTTCTTCCGCAAATATTGTCTGCTGCAATACGGCCTTGTTTGTTTGCAGGTCCGGCTAATGGAATCAAAGTATTGCTTCCGTTTATATAGTCTTTTACCTCTATAGCATCGCCTACAGCGTATATATCAGGATTTGATGTCTGCATGTATTCATTGACTTTTATGCCACCTCTTTCGCCGATTGCAAGGCCTGCGTCTTTTGCTAATTTGGTGTCTGGCCTTACGCCTATGCCTAATACGACCATGTCAGTGATTAACGTATTGCCGCTACTCAATACGACAGTTGTTATGCCTTCTTTGTGGTGAAACTCTTTTACACCATCCTTTAATATGAGATTTACACCTTTATCTTTAAGGCGCTGGTGCACAATTGCAGCCATTTCGTAATCAAGTGGTGCCATTACATGGTCAGCCAATTCTACGATTGTCACATCAAGTCCTGCTTCTTTTAAATTTTCTGCAACTTCAAGTCCTATGAAACCACCGCCTACTACAACGGCTTTTTTAGGTTTGTTGTTGTCGACAAAGTCTTTTATCCTATAGGTATCTGGAATAGTCCTAAGCGTAAAAATGTTCTTGCCATCTATGCCTGGCATTGGAGGTTTTATAGGTTCTGCACCAGGTGATAGTATCAGTTTGTCATAGCTTTCTGTGTAAGTTTTGTCATTTTTTATATCATGAACAACTACGGTTTTTTCATCAGGATTTATCTTTGTGACTTCTGATAATGTCCTTATGTCGATGTTGAAGCGCTTTGACATAGCTTCTGGTGTTTGAACGACTAATTTTTCACGTTCTTTTATGACTTCGCCTATATAATACGGCAGACCACAGTTGGCATAAGATATATATTCTCCCTTTTCAAAGAGTATTATTTCAGCGTCTTCATCAAGTCTTCTCAATCTTGCTGCAGCAGATGCGCCGCCAGCAACGCCCCCGACAATTACAACTTTCATGATTCTTCCTCCTATTAAAAGTATTATTATATCTTAATATTACAATATATTAATTTTATTGTCAATAATTTAACCAAAAATATTTTTTAATTAAAGAATTATGATAAAGCATTATCAAATAAAAACGTAAAAAAAAAAGCGGGATTATATCTCGCTTACTTTTTTTTCAAGAAAGTCACTAAAGCAGGTATCAAAGAAATCACGATTATGGCTATTGTGACGAATCCAAAATGTGTTTTGACAACTTCAAGATTTCCAAAGTAGTATCCGCCAAACGAGAATAACGCTGCCCATACTATGCCGCCTAATGCGTTGTAGGTGAGGAAGTGGAGGTAATTCATCTCACCTATGCCTGCTACAAATGGCACAAACGTCCTTATGATAGGTATAAATCTTCCTAATACTATTGTCATACTACCGTATTTATCATAGAAGTTTCTGGCTTCTAAAAGGTGTTCTTTCTTTATCAATTTTAAGTTTTCAGCTTCGTATATCTTTTCGCCTATAAATTTTCCTATGTGGTAGTTTACAGTGTCACCTAATATTGCAGCCAATGAGACTACTATAAATAATGTAAATACATTTAGTGAACCTATGGCAGCAAAAGCACCTGCAGCAAATATTAGCGAGTCTCCAGGCAAAAATGGTGTTATAACTATACCTGTCTCAAAAAACAATATGAGAAATATAAGTAAATATGTGGCGGTACCATACGTTTGGATTATGGTGCCTAAATACTTGTCGAGATGAAGAACTACATCGATTCCCAATTTAAATAATGACATTAAAATCCCCATTCCTTTTTGCAAAATAGTGTACATTTATAATTATAGCATATTAAAAATTGCAATTATTACAGAATTGTAAATTTTAATCCACTTTTAATCTTTTTTTGATTTCATGTACTGTGCTAATTTTTCTTTAATATCATTATTTTGTTCTAAAAAGTCCATGAAACGTAAGAAGCAATGAAGCGTTTCTGTGCTTACGGTGTGTTCTATTTTTTCTGTTTCTTCAAGAAGATTGTTTTCTTCGATTCCAAGCGTCTTTAGAAGTTCTAAAATTGTATTATGCCTTTTTATAAGAGCTTCGCCAATTGATTTGCCTTCATTGCTTAAAGTTATGACGCCGTACTTTTCATAGTCTATGAGATTAAGCTCAGAAAGTTTTTGGACCATCTTTGTAGCGGATGGCGGCTGGACATTCAATGCCTCTGCTAATTCATGCAGTCTTACATAGCCTGATTTGACTGATAATCTGCATATCATTTCGAGATAATCTTCCATAGACGCTGTCAATGAGTTACTCTCTTTCTTCATGTATTCGCTAAAAGTGTGATACTTGTCCTGCAATTTATTCACCTTCTTTTTAAATGTAACGAAATACGTTCGTTTAACATATTCTATGTTAGGATTTTAAATTTTAGGATTGGCTAATAATTTTGCCAATGTGAAAAAAGGATGTGACATAAATGAAAGATTCAAGCAGTGTAGCTGTGACAGATTTTTCTGAAAGAAACAAGAAAGCCTCAGAAAATCTGATTGTAAAGAAGATTGCTGATTTTTTAAAGTACTTAGGTCCAGCGTTTGTAGTAAGCGTTGCTTATATAGATCCTGGCAATTTTGCTACAAATATAACTGGAGGAGCTAAGTACAATTACAGCCTTTTATGGGTCATCTTGTGGAGCAACATTATTGCAATCTTTCTACAGTATTTGTCGGCTAAATTAGGGATAGCTACTGAAAAAAATCTGTCTCAAATGTGCGGAGCCGTATTTTCCAAAAAGACTAATTTATTGCTTTTTTTGGTCTCTGAGATTGCATCCATTGCAACCACGATGGCAGAATTTTTAGGCGGCGCTGTTGGAATATACCTTCTTTTTAGGGTTCCATTGGCCTATGCAGGTGTTATAACTGGAATTGTGACGCTTTTCATAACGCATCTGCAGAGATTTGGACAGAAGGCAGTGGAGTCGATCATTGAAATATTGATAGGTGTAATATGCTTAGCGTATGGATTTGAAATGTTTTTAGCAAAGCCAGAGTGGATAAAGATAGGGCTTAGTACCTTGATGCCAACAATTGTTGATAAAAATGCTTTGTATATAGCAGTTGGCATGCTGGGAGCAACAGTAATGCCTCATGTAATATTTCTTCATTCTCAATTAGTCCAAAGCAGAAACAAAAATTTAAGTTTAAAAGAAAAAAGGCACCATTTGTCGATGGAAAGGGTGGACATTATTATAGCCATGAATATCGCTTTTATTGTCAATGCGGCTATGGTAATTGTGTCAGCAGCAGTTTTCTTTAAAAATGGCGTCTATGTAAATTCTATAGAAGATGCTCATAAATCGTTAGAACCGCTATTAGGACCTTTTTCCAGTATAGCTTTTGCATTAGCCCTTTTATCATCTGGTTTTTCATCATCTGCAGTTGGGACTATGGCAGGTGAGACGGTTATGGATGGATTTTTAAATAAAACTTTTCCTCCACTTTTAAAAAGGCTTATTACGATAATACCGTCAATGACAGTTCTTTTCTTAGGCGTAAATCCAATGAATGCTCTAATATTAAGCCAAGTTGTTTTAAGCTTTGCTCTTCCATTTGCTATAATACCGCTATTATTTATAACATCTAAAAGAGAATACATGGGAGTATTTGTAAATAATTTGGTTACTACAATTACAGGGTGGGTAATTTCGATTTTTATAATACTTTTAAACGGAATACTTTTGTATACTACATTTCAAGGAATGTTGTGAACAAAACAAAAAGATGTCCGCATCAGGACATCTTTTATGCATAAACAAATGCAAAAATAGGAGGAGTAAAGTTTAAATCTCTGCAGTCCACAAGCCGTGCAAATTGCAATATGCCCAAGCTTGAATCTTTGCTGCATCCGTCTTGAATGTTGCCTCAGGTTTATCTCCTGGTTTTAACATCTTTCTCATGTAAATTCCGTCAGCTAAAATCGAAATCCACTCTATGTAGTGTTTTTCCTCCATAGGATGTTCTACGCTGCCAACTTTTACTGTTACTGTATCGCCGTCTTTTAATATAACAGGAACGTGTTTTTCTTTGCTGGCATCAACTGTATTTACTATCTGCTCTTCCATTGGCTTTTCACAGCATGTCAATGTTCCATCACCAGCGTTTAAAACTTCTACAACATTTCCGCACTCCTTGCATTTGTAAACTCCAAATAAATTTGTCATGAGAAAACCTCCTTTTAATTTAAAGATAATTTATTTCTTTTGATAAAAATTATCTTTTGTAAATATTATACACCTCATATAAATTAAAATCAAGTAGTATTATATTAACATATTTTTTTGATAAAAATATGTTAATATATTGTATGAAAGCTTTGCTGCTTTACTGGAATATATGTTAAGAAGGTGAAAAGATGGGCTACAGGATAGAACACGATATTTTAGGATATATGGAAGTGCCTGATGATGCTTATTACGGCATTCACAGTCTGAGGGCTCATGAAAATTTCAATTTGTCAGGTCAATCAATTCATAGAGAGCTTATAATAGCGCTGGCACAGGTAAAGAAGGCGGCGGCCATAGCCAATAAAAACATAAAATTGCTTGATAAAAAAATTGCAGATGCTATAATTATTGCATGCGATGAAATAATAGAAGGCAAATTTCATGACCAATTTATCGTTGATGCACTTCAGGGTGGAGCAGGTACATCTGCAAATATGAATATGAATGAAGTCATAGCAAACAGGGCGATAGAGCTGCTTGGCGGCAAAAAAGGAAATTACGACTTAGTAAGTCCTATCGATCATGTAAACTTAAGCCAATCCACAAACGACGTTTTTCCTACTGCTGTAAGAATAGCAGCTATTAAACTTTTAAAACCTTTAAGTGAAAGCTTTGCTAATCTGCAAGTAGCACTTCAAGAAAAGGAAGATGAGTTTAAAGACGTAATTAAGATGGGCAGGACGGAACTGCAAGATGCTGTGCCTGTGATGCTGGGGCAGGAGTTTGGAGCGTATGCACAGGCAATTGCAAGGGATAGGTGGAGGATATACAAAGTAGAGGAAAGGCTAAGGCAGGTGAATATAGGAGGGACTGCCGTCGGTACAGGGCTAAATGCTGACATAAGGTATATCTATAGCATCATTGAGATTTTAAGAGATATAACAGGAATTGGACTTGCCAGAGCTGAGTACATGATGGATCCTACTCAAAATAACGATGTTTTTGTGGAAGTTTCAGGCATGTTGAAAGCTGCAGCTACAAACCTTATTAAAATATCTAATGATATTAGGCTTATGTCATCAGGTCCAAGATGTGGACTTATGGAGATAACCATACCAGAAGTGCAAGCTGGTTCGTCGATAATGCCAGGCAAAATAAATCCAGTAATACCTGAGGCAGTGAAGCAAGCAGCATATCAGGTATTGGCCTGCGATTATGCTATCACATTAGGAGCACAATCTGGGGAATTTGAGCTTAATTTCACGTTGCCGCTTATTGCCTATAATCTTTTCAATGAGATTGACCTTCTTAAAAATGGAGTGGATATGTTTATATATAAATGTATAAAAGGAATTAAAGCAAATCGACATCACCTTGAAGAAATGGTAGAAAAGAGCTTATCTTATGCGATTGTGTTAAGTCCTCATTTGGGATATGAAAAAGCATCCATGATAGCAAAGGAGGCTAAAGAAGAAGGAAAGACCATAAGGGAAGTTGCTAAAAAATATTTTAAAGAAGAACAGCTTGATGCCATACTTAATGAATACGAAATGACGAAACCTGGCATACCGGGTTTAAAAAGATTGAGAGGGGAAAATAGATGAATACAACGCCAAATGCATCGAGGCTGCACATATCAATATTTGGCAGGAGAAATGCTGGAAAATCAAGCATAATAAACGCTCTTACTAATCAAAACATCGCTATTGTCTCTGATGTAGCAGGAACCACAACAGACCCTGTGCAAAAAGCTATGGAGATACTGCCAATAGGCCCTGTAGTTATAATAGATACTGCAGGACTTGACGATACAGGAGAGCTGGGTGAACTGAGAGTTAAAAAAACGTATGAAGTGCTAAATAGGACTGATCTTGCTTTACTTGTGATAGATGGTATGGTTGGGCCGTCGGAGTTTGAAGAGGAAATTTTAGAGAAGATCAGAGAAAAAAATATTCCGGTGGTAGGTGTTTTAAACAAGGCAGATTTAGCTCAATTTCATTTCAATCAAAAAGCTGATTGGGAAAAGAAGTTGAAATTAGAGCTTGTCGAGACATCTGCCAATAATGGTTATGGAATAGAAGAGCTTAAAAGACAGATAATAAAAAAGGCTCCTTATGATGATAAAGAGCTTTCTTTGGTGTCTGATTTGATAAATCCTGGTGATTTTGTGGTACTGGTAGTACCGATAGATAAGGCTGCACCTAAGGGAAGGCTTATACTGCCTCAGCAACAGGTGATAAGAGATGTGATTGAAAGTGATGCTATTGCTGTTGTCACGAAAGAATACGAGCTGAAAGAGACATTGGAGAATTTAGGGAAGAAACCAGCATTAGTTATTACTGATTCACAAGTTTTCTTAAAAGTAAGTGCTGACACACCTCGGGACATACCTTTAACGTCTTTTTCAATTCTTTTTGCAAGGTACAAAGGTGACCTTGACGAATTGACAAAAGGGCTTAAAGCATTAGAAAGGCTTAAACCAGGTGACAAGGTTCTTATAGCCGAGGGATGTACGCATCACAGGCAGTCGGATGATATAGGAAAAGTAAAAATACCCAGGTGGATACGCCAAATTGTAGGCGGTGATATTCAATTTGATTTTTCCAGCGGAATGGCGTTTCCAGATAATCTTGACCAGTACGAACTTATTGTTCATTGCGGTGGCTGTATGCTTAATAAGAGGGAAATGATGTACAGGATATCCTACGCAAAAGGCAAGGAAATTCCGATTGTAAATTATGGACTTTTAATTGCGTATGTGCAGGGGATTTTACCAAGGGCTATTGAGATGTTTCCATCTGCAAAGTTTATATATGATGAGGACCAGCAATATTAAAGCTGGTCTTTTTAGTCGTCTTCTACAATGTCTAAAGAAAAGCTCTTTTTGTACTTAAACAGTACTACATACAATATATATGCGATGCCTATAAGACCGCTTATTACAAACGTCATGTGTGCTCCTACTTTTTCTGCAAGGCTTCCTGCGTAGATAGCACCGATAGGTGTGACGCCTCCAAATACCAAAGAGTATACGCTCATGACTCTCCCTCTAAATTTATTGCTGGAATTAAGCTGTACAGTGGTATTTGCTGATGCGGAGAAAGTAATCATAGAAAATCCAGACAAAGCAAGGAGAATTGTTGTAAGCCAATAGTAGCTTTGAAAACCGATTAAGATTTGGAAGACACATAAGCCACATCCACCTAATATGAGGTAAAATGGTTTCGCACCTTTCTTGCTTAATGATGCAAGTATGAGAGCGCCTATTAATGCGCCAACACCCATGGATGACATGAGAAAACCGTATCCTGTGGAATTTTGATTTAAGATGTTTTTGCGAACACAGGTACTAAAACATTGAAATTTATGGCGAATGTGCTTAAAACTGCCATCATAAGTATAGTAGCGAAGATTATTGGAGTATTTTTGATGTAGAGAAGCCCTTCTTTTATGTCGGCTATCACATCTTCTTTTTTTAACATTGCTCTTGATTTGTTCATTTTTACGTCAATAAGGATTAAACCAGTGATTACTGCAATAAAGCTTAATGCGTTAAGGTAAAAGCACAGTGCATAACCTAAAAGACCTATAAGCACGCCTGCGATACCAGGTCCTATAATTCTGGCTGCATTGAATATTGAAGAATTAAGCGATATTGCATTCATCAAGTCTTCTTTGCCAACTAAATCGATTATAAATGATTGTCTTGCAGGGTTGTCTATGGTATTTATGAAACCGACGATGGTTGCTAAAACGAGTATTTCCCAGTAGTTTATTGCATTTAGTGCAGTTAGCGTCGCAAGAGCCAAAGCTGTCACCATCAGACTTGTCTGAGTAAATATAAGGATTTTTCTCTTTGGTAACCTATCTATTACTACACCAGCAAAAAGAGATAAAAAAAGCATAGGCAGAAATTGAAGGGCGCTTACAACACCCAACAAAAATGCAGAATTGGTCAATTTAAGGACTAACCAATCTTGACCAATATTTTGCATCCACGTGCCTATGAGTGATATCATTTGTCCAAACCAAAACAATCTGAAATTTCTATGCTTCAATGCAGGGAAAACACTGTCGGTAAGTTTTTCAAGAAAGATATAGAATGAGTTCAATTAAAATGCCTCCTATTTGTAATAATCACATAAAAGCTCAATGGATTTATTAAAATTTTCACTGGCTAAATCAGGTTTACCAATTGATATATACAAGTTGCCTAAAGCTTTGTAAGCATCTGAAAGTTCTCTTTTAAGCCCCAGCTTTTTCAATATTTCCAATGATTTATTTAGTTCCGATGCAGATTGGTTAAAGTCTTTAAGTTTTAGATGTATAGTTCCCAGCACAGTGTACAATCTGCCAATCTCTTCTTCTGCATTTAGCTCTTTCAATATATTCATGGATGAATTTATGTGTTCAAGAGCTTTATCATAATTTTCTAAGTAGAACTCTATTCTGCCTAATTCAGTCAGATTACATGCCATACCTGTTTTGTTGCCTAAATCTTTGTGCATAGAGTAACTTTTAAGGAAAAATCTTTTTGCTAAATCGT
>NZ_BBKT01000012.1 GCF_000747665.1 Thermoanaerobacterium saccharolyticum
GGCGATGACAGTCTGTACTTTGACATAGAGGCATCTATTTATTTAACATTGCTTTACAATACATCTGTATTCCCATCGAAAGATGCTGTAAGTGAAGTACTGGGGAAAATAAATAAATATGAAGATGCTGTAGAATTAGCAATAAGGGCGGAGAAAGATTCTATAATATTTTACGATGAGATAGTCAAAGATGCTAAGTTTGATTCTACAAAGAAAGTTGCAATCACATTATTGAATGAAGAGATAAAGCACTTTATAGATCTAAGCAATATGATAAAAGCGATATAGAAATTTTTACTGGCGTATTAAGAGTTATGTTCTTTATATGCTTTTTTTTCTTATGTTTGATATAATTATTAATAACAAAAGTTATATTGATTGGGATGGTAGTTATGATTCAGTTAACTGATGCGGAGATTAAAAACAGGTGTGAAAATGATAGCGTCTATAAAAGAGGCATTGAATATTATTTGGCAGGCAGGATACACAATTTTACTTACAACAAAGCTGGCACTGTATTTCAAGCTTTTGTAATGGGCACATCTTTGTACAGGGTAATGGTACAAAGGTATCATGGTGAACTGTATACAAGCTGTACATGCCCTGCAAAGGCAAAATACGGCGGCGATTGTAAGCATATTGCGGCAGTTTTAATGTATATAAAAAATAATCAAGCTGAGATAGAGGATAATCTGAAAAACAAAGTTGCTTATGATTTGTTTAAAGAGTTTGAGGAAAGGGAATACATACCAGACGAATTAAAACAGCCTGTTAATATAGAGGTTACATTGGAGTCTGACCAATTAAACACATCTTTAAGCCTTAGAATGGGCATTGACAAATTGTACGTAGTTAAAAGCATAAAGAAGTTTTTTGATGATATTGATGAGGGCATGGTTGTTGAGTTTGGCAAAGGATTTTCATTTGATCCAAGTGTGAATACTTTTAAAGACGAAGATATGAAGCTTATAAAATTCTTGAGGGAGATATACGAGATTGACAAGATTAATACCGAAAATTCATATTATAGAGTCGACTCGGTCGTTTCGGGAAAGTATGTGAGGCTTACGCCATCAAATTTAGAGAAATTTATCGAGGTGATGAATGGAAGTCACTTTAATTTAGTTTTGGATGGGAAAAGCTATTACGATGTAGACGTGGCTTTCGAGGATCTTCCTATTAACTTTAAACTTGAAAAAGGCAATAACGGTAAAAACCTTAGACTTATCGTTGAGGAAATTGAAAAAGTAAGGGCATTAGATAGGAAAGGCAATTTTTTTTGTGTATAATGGGAAAATATACAAGGTTTCTGATAAGCAGCGTTTTGCATTAGCGCCATTTTACAATATGTACATTATTAATAACACCAATAGCGTTGTATTTACTGAGAAGGATAAGCAGAAGTTTGCAGAAGTAATACTTCCCCATATAGATAAAGCAGGAAGCGTCACGATTGATGAAGATGTAAAATCTGATTTTTATAACGGACCACTTGTTACGAAGATTTACCTTGATAAAGAAGGAGAAAGAATAACCGCTGATATAAATTTTACTTACGGTGAGTATAACATAAATCTGTACGATGATACAAAGACGAAAATAAAGCATGACTGCATTTTAATTAGGGACGAAGCTGCAGAAAAACGCATATTGGATATCTTTGAAAAGTGTGAATTTAAGGTAAAAGATAAATCGGTTTACTTGGATGATGAAGACTCAATATTTAACTTTGTATCGAATTATTTGCCTGTGCTTCAAAAATACGCTGATGTGTACTATTCTGAATCGTTTAAAAGGATGAAATTCTACAAAAGATCATATAGCAGCAGCATTAGGATTCAAGACGACGATTTATTGGAATTTAGCTTTTCTATTGACGATATAGATAGAGATCTCATCCCAAAGATATTTGATTCGATAAAAATGAAGAAGAAATTTTTCAAGTTGCCTGATGGATCTTTTTTGCCTATTGATGATGAATTGGTGAAAATCGCAAATTTCATTGATTCATTGGACTTAAGCAGCAAGGATTTAAAGAAAGATATTGTAAAGATTCCAAAATATAAAGCGCTTTATATTGATGAAAAACTTGAAAGTGATAGATTAAAGATTGCTAAGGATGAAAAATTAGATAGCTTAGTTAAAGCCATAAAAAATCCAATGGATACTGAATTTGAAGTGCCTAAGAAGTTAAATGGTGTCCTTCGAAAATATCAGGAAGTTGGGTTTAAATGGCTTAAAACATTGTCATTACATGGATTTGGTGGAATATTGGCAGATGACATGGGATTAGGAAAGACGATACAGACTATAGCATTTTTGCTGGATGAAAAAGAAAAGCATAAGGAACCGGCAATAGTCATCTGTCCTACGACTCTTATCTACAATTGGGAAAGTGAAATACAAAGGTTCGCGCCATCTCTTAAGACTTTAGTGGTATCTGGCAACAAAAGCGAAAGAGGAAGTCTTATTAAAAGCATAGAGGAGTCTGACGTCGTCATAACTTCATATCCATTGATTAGAAGGGATATAGAAAGCTATGAGAATATTGAATTTAGCTATTGTATTTTGGATGAAGCACAGCATATAAAAAATCCAAAGTCTCAGAATGCAGAATCTGTTAAAAGGATAAAAGCCAAAGGGTATTTTGCGCTTACTGGTACGCCTATAGAAAATTCTCTGACTGAATTGTGGTCTATATTTGACTTCTTAATGCCTGGATACCTTCTGTCTCACAGAAAATTTGTGGAGAAGTATGAGAAGCCAATAGTGAAATACAAAAATGAAGAGGCGCTTAATGACTTAAGCAAGCATATAAGACCTTTTATACTGCGAAGGTTAAAAAAGGATGTTTTAAAAGAACTGCCGCAAAAAATAGAGACAACGTCATTTGCTGAACTTACGAAGGAACAAAAGGAGCTTTACATGGCGTATCTAGAGAATGCTAAGACTGAAATAGAGGAAGAGATACGAAATAAAGGCTTCGAAAGAAGCCAGATAAAGATAATAACTGCTTTAACAAGGTTAAGGCAGATATGCTGCCATCCATCAATGTTTGTAGAAAATTACAAAGGTACCAGTGGCAAGATGGAGCTTTTGATGGAACTGATTCAAGAATTGAAAGAAAGTGGCCACAGGGCGCTGATTTTTTCTCAATTTACGACAGCGCTTAAGCTTATAGAAGACAATTTAAAAAGAGAAAAAATTTCATACTTGTATTTAGACGGAGATACAAAAACGAAAGAGAGAGGGGAATTAGTCAAAGCCTTCAACAAAGGCGATTCGGATGTGTTTTTAATTTCATTGAAAGCAGGTGGAACAGGGCTAAACCTGGTAGGTGCAGATACTGTCATACACTTTGACCCCTGGTGGAATCCGGCGATAGAAGATCAAGCGACAGATAGAGCTCACAGGATTGGGCAGGTGAATACAGTACAAGTCATAAAGCTTATAACGCAGGGTACAATTGAAGAAAAAATTGTAAAGCTGCAAGAGAGGAAAAAAGAGATAATAAATTCTGTCATAAACCCAGGTGAGACGTTTATAACTAAGTTGAGTGAAGAAGAAGTAAAAGAGCTTTTTGCGATGTGATTTAATGATTTGCAATTGCCGATTAAGGCAGTTGCTTTTTTTTTTGTAAAAAATTTTATTGATTATGTTACAAGATTGTAATAGAAAATTAAGGAATAATTAATAAAATTTATAATTTTTAAATTTATAATAAAGGTGAGGCATGGGAGGTTAAGAGTATGGGAGAGAGCGATGTAGAATTTGCATTTATTAAGTTTATTGAAAAATCTATTAATTATGAAGCAGTAAAAGCTATAAAAAAAATATAATAACATTAAAAAGAAAGAGCTTTTGATATTAGACTTGGTAGATTGTAATGGCAATATCGAAAATGATGGGAAAATTATTGACAGTACGATATACGATAATGTGTTAATTGAAGATGAAATAATAGATAGATTAATGATTTCAAAATTCAAGGAACTGCTGGAAGCGGAAGAATTTAATGTTGTAATGCTAAATATAATGCAAGATATACCACAAAAAGAAGTAGCTAAAATATTAAATAAATCACAATCATCCATAAGTAAGATTAAGAAAAAAGCCCTTAGGAAAATAAGAAAGTTTATGGAGGGTTCTTGAAAGTATGTGCAAAGATAAAAGCCTTTTTGAAATTATTTTAAAGGCTAAAGAAGGGGATAAAGATGCTATGCAAGAGATAATATTGCGATTTCAGCCTCTTATAAAGAAAAACATGAGAAATATTGATATGGACATAAAAGATGATATAAGTCAGGACATTGTTGAGGTAATAATAAAAGCAATCAAAAAATTTGATATAAAATGAAACATAATATGCAAAAAATGACAAAATTAATTTTATGATGTGGAATATTTTTAGAGAAATTTAGCTTTTATATAGGTAGAAGGGGAAATACAGAAAATGGAGGTGAGGAAAAATGAAGCATAGAAAGATAGAAAATAGAGCCTTTATTTTAGGATTTTTATTGATAAGTTTTGTGCTAGTTTTTCAGATTAATAGTGCTTTCGCTGCTAGATCTGTATTATCTGTGCCTCAATATTCTCAACAGCCTTATGACAATCTTTGTTGGGCTACTAGTACTTCTATGATAATTTCATATTTTAAAGGTGACACAACAGATCGTACAGTTGAAATTGCAAAAGATAAGTATGGTACGAACTTTAATCAACCAGGATATACAACTGATGCAGAATACTATGTAAAGAAATACACCAGTAAAGCAGGTTCTATACAATATAATTCATTGTCGTATACAGCGGTGCAATATCAAATAAATCACGGAGGCCTATCTATACGAGAATACAATGGACTTCCGGAGGAGGACACGCTATGGTTATTAAAGGTTATGATACCAGCACAAACTATGTTATTTATAACGATCCTTGGGATGGATACGGACACGGCGCAACTTACTCATATTATGTAAGTAACACTAGCTGGTATTGGACAGATTCTCTATTTTGGGAATAGTATGAATGAGAAGGAGGTGAATTATTTTGAAAAAGGTTCTTACTTTTGTTGTGATTGCTATATTGATATTAATATCAACTTTTCCAGCTTTTGCGGCTACTCCAATAAATACTTTGGTTAAACAACAATTGGATCTGGCTAAAGAAAAAGATCAGGTAGAGCGTGCAATTAGCGATAGCCAGTCAAATCCTAAAAAAATTTTTAGTCGATAACAAACATGAGCTGGGGCGCAAAGAGTTAATGAATGTAAGCAATCCTGACGATTTAATATATGGGAAAGCATATAAAGTATATATTGCTAATAAAGAAGTTATTCAAGATCTAATAGATAGGAAAAATATTTCTAATGCGTTGTTAAATACATCCTATGAGTGGGAAATACCTGTAAAATTTAATAATAGAAGTGTAGCGTCAATTAGTATCTTTTTTGGACAATAGATGGAATGTTGGTGAAATTGGCGGCTATCTTTCGCCTAATTCTATTGATTTTGTAAGCAATCCTGATGATATAACTTCATATCTTGATAACAATAATTTAAAAGAAGCAAAAACATTTATTCATTTCAGAATACCTTCGTTGCATTCCGATTTTCTTTATATTGAAGCAAATAGTTGGGAATATTTTATCCCTATTATTCACGGCGAAGGTAAAAGCGAGCTTTATGGTCTTAAAGACAAAAAAATATATACAAAAGACGAGATAATTTCCGCTATTGGTCCTACTCTTAAAGCCGGTTTGAATGATGCAGGGATGACAACAGGTCGTCCGTCGCTTAATGGGAAATATCTTGGCAATCAAGTATACTATTTAATTGCGTTGACAATTTTTATTGCCTTTATAACAATTTTTCACTTTATTAGATTGAAACGAAAATACAGTTATAAGTAAATAAGCGAATCTAAGGTTGAATATTAAAATTCTATGTTAGACACCAATCAAAAATAGTTGGTGTCTTTTATTTTTTATTTTGCATATGCAATCAGGATGTAGGTGTTTATCTGGCAAGTTTGGGGAATTAGTAAAAATTTTATGCTAATTATGTTACAAGATTGTAATAGGAAATTAAGGAATAATTAATAAAATTTATAATTTTTAATTTTATAATAGAGGTGAAGCATGGGGAGTTAAGAGCATAATATGCAAAATGATAAAAATAATTTTTATGATGTGGAATATTTTTAGAATAATTTAGCTTTTATATAAGTAGAAGGGGAAATACGGAAAATGGAGGTGAGGAAAAGGATTATGAAATATTCCCCTTAAATATGAGGGAGGGAGAGCTTTTATGAAACATCAAACAAGATTAACAGCAGTACTGTTTATAACGGCGTTTTTAATAGGTATAGTGATTACAGGGTTTACTTCAATACCGAAAGCAAGCGCAAAAGAATCGGTTAGTCTGAGCAATACAACAAATTTTGATGACCCTATTGCAGTAATTAAAGGGATGATTCAAGCAATTAACGATCAGGATCCTTATGAGTATATGAACTATTTTACCAATTCTAATCGCACAGCCATGACACAATTTCTTTCAAGTAATAAATCAGAATCAAATTCTTTAAAGAGAAGGAAGCCAAGTTGATCCAAATTAAAGAGCTTCCAAAGGAAGTAGGTGTAGTAGCTGCAGGTATTTCATCTGGAGAAAACTTAAATTTGGATGATACACGTGTTTTTTATGCCGAAATTAACTTCAAAGTGGATAAAGAAGATAAATGGCTATATAATGGTACAAACCATCGTGTTATTGTTGTCACAAAAGAAGATGGAAGCTGGAAAATAGTAAGGCTATCAGTCCCATCTATAGAATACTTAAAAGATACTGGCAATGGATTTAATTCAGATGACGAAAATATTGCTGCTAAAATCGAAAGTACTCTTGATAAAAAAGGGCAAATAATGAACATGAAAGGTGCGGTTATTGATAATATTGCTGCAAGTGAAAAACAGCTAAAAGATGAGAAATTAAATCCTAGAGCTATTGAATATGAAATAGGCATAGATAGCACAGCATTTGATGAACATACGAGGCCTTCTAATATCAGGGTTTACATGACAAACTCAGTAAATATAAGTCATTATGGTTCCGGAACTCACCTTGTTGATTTTGGAGATTATGTGTATAATGTACTGCCAAATGAATGGGGCGACTGGTACAATACGGCTAAAACAGCAGTTCAAGCTGGAGCTATAGCTGTAAAAATGTATGGTTGGTACCATGTGTATCATCCAAAATGGAACTTTAGCCCTTACTATGCTGACGTACAAGATAATACAAATGACCAAGTATATAAATACAATTCAGCGACAACTAATTTTAATAGTGCAGTTAATGATGTTGGAGGGATTGGTGTCGATATACTCAGTGGATCGGCTTATGTTCTATTTGAAGTGCATTACGTAGCAGGAACTGAAGGACCAGGCGGGCAATATAGTGGTACTATGTGGCAATATGGAACGTTATATTGGGCAAAACAAGGTAAAGGCTATACTTACATGTGCCATTATTATTGGGACAGATCGTCAACTCAGCCAATACATTTCTTTTACTATTAGAGATTATTTAATTGAGTAGGAATAATTTATATTTTCCTACTCAATTTTAAAGTTTAGGAGGTATTGTCAATGCGAATAAAAAAATTAACGATATTGGTTTTATTTTTACTTTTACTTTTTTTATATGGATGCCGGTATCATATTTTTGATAAAAATCAAGTCAAAGTAATCAAATATTCTGTTCCGAATTTCGGATATTTCTGTCCGATTTTTTTTCAAGGGAAAGAGGTTGTAGCACAGCAAGGACAAGATACACCAAGGGATTTAACAAATATGACTTTGTATTCTAGTAAAGATTTTAAGAAATACAATAAAATAGCTTTATTTGAAGGTCATTTTGGACAATTTTATGTTTCACCGTATAATTCAAAAGAAATATTTTTTATGTCTACTGAAGGGAAAGAAGGCACAGAGCAAATTGTTTTCAAAAGCAACGATGGCGGAAAAAGTTGGGGGCAAGTTTATTATAATTCAGATGATAGTATGATGCTAGCTGATATGACATTTAGTCCTTCCAATAGAAACGAAATATTTTTAGTTAAAAATGATAAAGAACATGGCATTGAAATAATAGAAAGCCATGATTCGGGGATTCATTGGAGCAAGGCAAATTCTACAAAAGAGATTATTATATCTACTCATCTTGTGATTGATCCTAATAATTCTAAGCATTTTTTAGTTTCTGCTTCAAATGGTCTTTGGGAGAGCATTGATGGAGGTGTTTCGTGGAAACAAATAACTACCTCAGAGTCTTTGACAGCTATTTTTGCTCTTTCCAAAAATGATAATGTGTACTTCACAACTAGAGAATCCATTAATGAAGGATGTATATATGAATTAAATAATGGAAAAATAAAAAAGATTAGCATCCCAAACATGGGGGAGTTAATTTACAACGTTGGAATTGCTTATCAAAACAGTACAGGAAAAGTATATGTTATAGTAATACGGCAAAATGAAAGCAATTCTATGTATGATACTACTTTATATTACATTAAAAATGATTCTTTTAACAAAGTAACTAATATTAAGAGTAAATATAGTACTCTTCCAAATCTGATTTTTGATGCTACAAACTCGAACGTTATATATTTTTACAGCTATAAAAATATATACAAAGTTGTCTTATCTTGATCCGGATTAAGAAGGCTTAATCTATTTCAGTCTTTTTTACTGTTATTTCTCCGGCTTCTTATGACTAAAGCAAGTCCCAATAAGATTATCATGATTGAGATTATCAAGTTTGGATTAAGCCATACAATGGGAAATTGGTTGTACAAAATTGATGTATAGCTTAATATTACAGCAGCGGTAATTACCATGACTAAACCTATTAGCACAAAATCTCTGCTTATAATGTAAAGCTGAAAAAGACCTATTGCAACAGATAGAATGTATAAAGGCCATGTGTATTCAGAGTAAATCCAGTTTGTAAAGATGTCAAAGTAAAAAATAATGCCCATTGATGTCAGTATACCGCCGGGAACTAAGATTTCAGGATTTTTTCTTTGTTTAAAGTAACTTACTTCCATCATTATCCCAGGTATCAATATGAAAAGAGGCCATACAGTCGACATGTTTAATGTTATTCCATATCTTGATAAAAAGCCCAGATTGTCATTAAGGTATATCAGTCCAAGCAGTATAAGTACAATTCCAATTATTTTTCTTCCCATGATTAAACCTCCTGAAAAGTTTTAGCTTTCATATTTATATTTTACTATAAATGGATGAAAATTTAACTATATTTTTGCGAAAAAATACTTGAAAAAATTTCAGAAGATGATATAATAATAAAAACGGTGAATAAATATAAAAACCAACTACTATTTATACATATTTCGCGTTATTTTTTTAATGTTTAATGCATAAATATAAGCAAAAATTAATATATATAAAATATTGAAGGTGGGATCTCAATGGTGAGAGTTGGCATATTAGGAGCCACAGGTTATACAGGCGTAGAACTCATTCGAATCTTATCTAATCACGAAGATGTTCAGATAAAATATTTGTCATCTCAAAACTTCAATGGCAAAAAAATTGAAGATGTGTATCATTCTTTGAAGGGATTTTGCGATGTTGAGCTTCATGAGCTAAAAATTGACGACATTGTTGAAAATTGCGATGTGGTATTTGCAGCACTTCCGTCTGGATATGCAATGAAT
>NZ_BBKT01000011.1 GCF_000747665.1 Thermoanaerobacterium saccharolyticum
GTGATTAATACGGTTGCCACTGCAGGTCTTATTAATGGAAAAATAATTTTAAAAAATACTTGAAAATAGTTTGCACCATCTATTATTGCAGACTCATCCAATGATACAGATATGTTCTCCATAAACTGTAGAAAAATGTATATGGATACAATATCTGTACCGCAATATAGAATTATTGGAGCAAGTCTTGTATTAAATAATCCTAAAGCGTTTATAATCTGAAACGTCGCAACCTGCGTAGAAATCATAGGAATCATTGTTGCAACCAAAAATAGGGCATTTGCAACTTTGCTGATTTTAGACTTAAAACGGCTAAACACAAAAGCAGACATTGAACCTGTAAGGACAGAACCAGCCAATGAAAAAATTAATATAATTATTGTGTTTTTAAATCCTGTCAGCATGTGTCCTTCAGTAAACGCCGCCACAAAATTTTTGAAGTTCAAAAAATTTGAAGGTAATGTCAATACACCTGTAGAAGCATATTCAGCATTAGTTTTAAATGCCGCAAAAAAAACTACTAATACAGGCACTATAAATACAAAAAGTAACAATATTAGTATAGCATATTTCAATGTAATTAAAATAATATCTTTAATGTTCATTTTTCTCATAATCATGTTTTACGCACCCCTCGATTGTAAAGCAACTCTTTGAATAGCAAAAACCAAAATGCTTATTATAAGCAGGATAACAGCTAAGGCAGATGCTAATCCAACTCTGTAGTTTTGGAACGCAAAATTGACTGTTTGAATTACAAATGTCATACTGCCATTTCCTCCACCTGTCATTATATAAGGAATTTCAAAAGCAGCCAATGAACCGGTCACTGAAAGAAATACTAATAATTTTAATATCGTTGATATTCCAGGTATTATAATATGAATAAATTGTTGAAATCTATTGGCACCGTCAACCTCTGCAGCTTCAATTATGTCTGTAGGAATCGACTGCATTGCTGCCGAAAACATTACAATATCATATCCTATATATCGCCACACTGAAACAAATGCCAGTGATACATTTATAAGATGTGGATCCTGAAGCCAAAAATGTATATATCGCCCTAATCCTAGCAATTTTAAAATCGTATCAAGTGTAGAACCTGGCTGAAAGAAAAATATAAATATAAAACTTATTGCGACGCTATTGATTAAAGAAGGAAAGAAGTAAACTCCTTTAAATAAATTTGCAAATCTGCATCTAAAGCTAATTAAGTATGAAATACATACTGCTAAAGCAATCTGTATAAAAGCAGCTATAATATAATACAAGCTGACAATAAAAGGTCTGAAATAATCTGGACTGCTAAATATTAATTTATAATTACTTAAACCAATAAAATTTTTCGTAGGGCTTATGCCATCCCAATCGGTAAAGCTGTAACCAAACATAAATATTGATGGAACATAAGTAAATAATATAAGCAACAATACAGGTACAAATAAAAATGTAACAGAAATAAGGATTTTCTGTTGTTTATATGTGAGTGATGATATGCTAAATCTCTTTTTATTTACATCAACTTCCATAATTTCACCCTCTCAGTTTTAATGCACGATTGTTATTTATCGTTTAATAAATAAATGGTTTAGATTATGCTTTATGCAAATGAATAAGTTAAACATAAAGCATAATTTCTAAACCATATTTCATTTACTTTTTGACAGCATTAACGCCCTGTGCCCATTTTGAATTTAGTTCTGACATATATTGATCAAATGTCTCATTACTTACACCTAATCCAATCTCTATGATTTTCTTTATCCACTTGCCATCATTTAAATTAATCAAAGAAGTTTTCTGAACTGTATCTAAATCTTGTGCTTGTTGCGTTGTACCAGGTTTTGCTTCGACTAATTCAACATCCGTAGCACCGTTTAAATAATCAGGTAATTTTGCACCTACAATAGGTGAAAACATATTAGAATCTTGTGGGTATTTTGTTATAAAGAATTTCAAAAACTCTTTTGCCAATGCTATATTTTTGCTGTGAACATTTACTCCCATACCATAATCAGGTCCAACCTGAACTATCGCTTTGCCATCGTGGCGAACTGGAACAGGCATGTACTTTATATCCTCAGGTGTCTTTGATTTCGCTTGAATCTGCCCTATTGCCCATGTGCCTAAACACATAACCGCAATCTTACCATCTGCCATAGCTTGTTTAGACCATTCCCAATCTGATGTCATAGGGTCTTGTTCTACTAATTTATTCTTTACTGCTTCATAGAGAAGATCTAATGAAGTATACGTTGCGGTACCTTTTGTAAATTCATTTGGATTATAAATCATCTTATTCATATAATCCGGATCACCAGATATACCGATCTGTAATGCATTTGAAAAGTTTGTCAAAGCCCATTCAGATGTGTAATTTGTATAATATGGGATAGCATCTGTCTTTTCCTTTATTGCCTTTAGCATATTGATGTATTCATCAGGTGTTGTTGGAAGGCTTGTTACACCGGCATCTTTTAAAACCTTTGCATTGTATACAAAACCTGTCGCATTCGCACCTGTAGGAATGCCATAAATTGTACCATCTACGTCAAAATTGTCAAGGTAATTATAAGTTTTTGACAATTCATCTTTAGTTCCAAGAGGCGCAAAGAAATCTTTATACTTGTCCTTTGTAATATTAGCAGGAATCATTAAGACATCGCCATAATTACCTGTAGACATTCTTGTGGAAATTGCATTTTGATAATCATTTAGATTCTCAAACTTTATTGTGGTCCCAGGATGCAATTTTTCGAACTCATCAGCATATTTGTTAAATGTATCTGTCATATCAGTCCTGTGTGTCAATACAGTAATAGTCCCTTTTAGCTCATTATTTGAACTGCTTGTCTTATTGCTATTGCTGTTATTGTTTGAATTGCCACACCCTGCTAGTGAAGTAGATATTACCGCGGTAGCCAGCAGCAATGACAACACTTTTTTTGCTTTCATAGCCGTCCCTCCTACAAAATTTATTTTTAGATTGGGTTTGAACATAGTTCAAATGTTTACATAAACTATCTTCTCAATCCTCCTTTGCTTAATAAAATTTTATAAAAAGGTTTATACCACCTTTTATACAAATTTTTAAATACATAAAAGCAAAAAATATTAAATATATTCCTTTAATATCTATTTAAAAGTAACACAAAAATTGTAATATTATTTAACCACTTACTTTTACAATTTACAACATTATACGCAATCAATTATTATAAGTTTAAAAATCATATATTATTCACCTTATTAGCTTCACATAATTGTCTCTTTTCTTTGAATATTGTAAAGTTACTTCATATTTAATTATCACAATATCGATGCAATTTAGACTTAATTTTTAACCTTAATTAAAGTATAAAATAACTATAGCAAAATGTCAATACAAAATTTTTATTTTCATTTATTTACATGTATTCTTAATTTTTAACGTATACAATTAGCTATTAAAATTATTTAACTGTTATTCCGATTTAATTTATAGTTACAAATTTTATTTTATAATCTAATTTTATATCTCTTGTATTGTAATTTTTATAGAAGTAATGTTTGAATAATTGTAAATAAAGGAGGATTAGTCGCGTAACCCTCCTTTTAATTCAAAAGCTTTTAATTTGATAATACAACATTATCTAAATAAACATTGCTGTTTCCAGTTTGTCCACTATCAGGTACAATCTTCACGCCTATTGACTGCACATTTTCAAGGTTATTTATCTTTGATGGATCTAGATCAATTGATAGAGTTGTAAATCCACCACTATTAATTGGCTGCCAACCACTATCATACCATGTCCAGCTAGATCCTGTTTTTATATAAAGCGTTGCAGTCGCAGTACCATTTGATAATTTAACATCGATACTTATCTTTTTAACTGCAGACAAATCAATTGCCTGTACCTTATCAATTTCAAAACCATCTGTCTTGCTTAAATCAAAATTAGATGTAAGTGAATGTGTGCCACTACTTGCAAAATCAGTTGTTATACTTGTTGCTGTCGCATTTGCATTATTTTGATCAACAGTCCAGCCATCTGTCCCATCCTCAAAATCATACAACACACCAGGCTGAGCAGGAGTACTGTTAGATCCAGAACCACCATTAGGTACTCCGCCGGTACCATCATTTATAGCTCGTATGCCATCAAAGTAAAGCGTTCCACTTTTTGAGCCTCCAGCATCATTAATGTATATAGAAAGCTCTTGAACATTTTTAAGATCTTCTTTTGTTATGACTTTACCTTGATCCTGTGTATCCCATGGTGCAACCGTAAAACTGTTAAACCCAATTTCTTCCCAACGCGGTGTACTATCTGAAAGAGACGGATATGCCTCGTAATAAATTCCATTTACTTTTATTTGAATTACTAATTTCTGATTGCTTCCATCTGGCACTAGATAAAACTTCAATTTATTATATCCCGACCAATCAACACCACCTAAAGTCTTTGTAACTCCTGCATATCCAGAGCTACCCAACTTATAATCGACTTTCATAGCATACATACCATCTGCTGCATTATCGTTAGTAAGCGAAACTGAAATATCATCTCCCGATGCCTTAATCCATTTCGACTGCAATGCAGCATCATTTCCCTGATATGATTCAAAATCATCGACCAAAGATGGATCAGTAGGCATTTCTACAAATGCATTTATCAGTTGAATATTGTCAACATATATTTCTCCTGTACCATCAAAGTTTAATCCATTTCCTACTACTGATATGGCAAGCCCTTTAGCCGATGATACCTTTGAACTGTCTAAATCAATTGTAACTGGGAAATAAGCATATTGTATGCCATCAATACTTTCTGTCCTCAAATCTGTAATTTTCTTCTCCGTAGTAGTCATTCCATATTTCGTATCCCAATCGTCTGGCAACATTGCAATCCCACGCACAGTTGCATCAGGATTAGCACTTGCTGCTGTTGCCGGAATCAAGACATCAAATTTAACACGATTCACATATGGCAATACATCATCTATATTAGTCAATTGCAATTTCAATTCTTGCCATGAATCTGCATAAGTCATCCCAGTAACAGTCATTTCGAGTTTTCCATCACCAGCTAATACTGTATGTCCTATATTCAAACTCATAGATTCAGGATAAGTACCATTATTTTGAATGCCTTCTATATTTGTATCAAAAGTATAATCTTTAACCAATATCTCAGGAACTTTTACAAAAACATTGACAGACTGTTCAAATTCGATACTACCACCATTATATGCGATAACTGTAATCTTTGCTGTTTTACCATTGTCTTGATAAGAAGGAGACCAATCTTGAGAATAATATCCATCCTGATCTAATGTCATTGGTATTTCTTCATTTGAGTCATTAACTTTATATACAACTTTTGTTGGTGTGTCATTCAATATTCGCACTCTAATCTTTGTTGTATTAGTCGTTATTTCTGAATTGTCAGTTGGCGTAACAATATGCATAAATGACTTACCCGGATTAACAACGACATCTGTAGTTAAATTTGCCCCTTTTATATCATTAAGAAATGCAGTATAAGGATCTTGATAAAATTTTATAAAATCGGGCAACAATTCATGATCTCCCAAATTTGGTGCGTTTTTATATGGAACAAATAAATTACCATTCAATCCAAAATTAGCCCATGTCAACATATATGCAATACGCCTTGCATTGCTGTTAGATTTAATGGCATTTAAAACGTCAGTAAACCAGCTAAGATCACCATTTCCTGTCACTTTCATCCCTTGCGGGCTATAACCAAATTCCGACAAAGTCGCAATCTTTCCTTTGCTATCAGCCAACTTTGAGATCATAGATAAGTCATTAACTAAACTACTTAAAAATTGTTTCGTTCCTGGATTATCTATGTTATCGTACTGATCCATTCCAAGAACATCTACATAATTATCACCAGGGTAAGTCGCTAAATAATTCTCTTCATTGCCGTTAAAAGGACCATTAGGAGAATAAACATACAATATGTTATGAACTCCTTTTTTATCTCTCAAATATTCAACTGTATACCTATATAGTTCAATATATTGGCTTGGCGTCGTAGTCTTTGCTCCCCACCAAAACCAACCACCATTTTGCTCATGGAATGGCCTAAACAAAATCGGTATCAAATTTCCATTATCATCTTTTAGATTGTTTGCAAAAAGAGCTATGTTATCTAAAAATTCATTAAATTTGCTGTTGTATTCGCCACCAGGGAGTATTTTATCTACAACATCATCAGAAACATCATTGAAACTGCCACCTGTAACAAAATTAGGCATATGAGCACTTAGAGTGAAAATTCCACCCATCTCATGAATTTTTTTAACAGCTGCTATTAAATTTTCACGGCTTTTTACCGGATCATTTGGAACACCTGGTTTTTCTTTTCCTTCTAAGCTCAAAGTATCCCATCCAAAAACAGCTGGAAAATCGCCAACATCGTTCTTTACATCTGACTGCAATTCATTTGAACCAGAAGTTATTGTAATGCCTTCATCAGTATCATGTTGATGTCCAAATAACACTTCTTTGCCACGTATATCATTTAAATAAACAAAAAGTTCCTTTGTCTCTGTAGTTGCATTGGGATCTACTAAATTAATCTCTTTTATTGTAGAACCATTATTACTATTATTTTGGCTATTATTATTTTCAGAACCGAGATTCAACAATCCCTTCTCTAGAATTTTCCCATTCAAAAAAACATTTTCTGCCTCAATATTTGCTTTTTTTATTGTGCCATAGCCATTTATAATAGTTCCATTTGCTCCACTATTAACATTTATTTCAGAAACAGTTGCTTCTCTACCAATGTTAATTGCAATATAGGTGTTTATTTCAATAGTACCAATATCAGATTTGTCATTTAAATCAATTAATGATTCACTATTAACTGCAACATTTCCAACCTTGTTATCTCCGCTCAAAACCACATGCACTTTTCCATCTAAACGATTAACAACAATTTCACTAATGTTGCAATTATTAATATAGATTGAATTCTCTCCACCGCCAGATATATAAACTGTTCCATCAACAGTTACATTATCAATAGTTGCTTCTCCATTTCCTATACCTGATGCAAGATATAAATTCCCTTCTATTACAGTATTTTTCAGTGTTACACCGTCATGGTTGATTATAACATTCCCATTAAAAGTTTTACCTTCATAATTGCCAGTTGTATTGTAATAACCAGTTATTAAACTGTCAAGTAGCGCACAAAACTCTGCACGCGTAATAGTCTTCTTAGGTTTAAATGTACCATCCTCATATCCTGATATTATTCCACTAAGAGCATTTACAGCGCCTTTTGCATAGTCGCTAATTTGCGAAGCATCTTTAAATTTAATTGCACTTGAAGAATTTTCTGGATTGTCTTTATTAAAGATATTTGCTAACAGTGTAATTGCGTCTTCACGTGTTATATTGGCATCGGCTTTTGAAATATTATTAGGAAATCCAGAGTAGTATCCAGCATATCTTGCTATAAGCAATTGGTCTGCATACCATGCACCTGGTTTAACATCAGAAAATTGATGTTCAGATTTGGCAGAAAAACCAAAAACCCGATTTAAAATTGATACGGCTTCTGCACGAGTAATTTCTTTTTGAGGTTTAAATGTCCCATCGGAATATCCATTTATTATTCCATAGTTCTTTAAATTTTCTATACTATTCTTTGCCCAATTATCTCTTATGTCACTGAATGCAAAACTATTTAAATTTGATACCACAGCCTCCGAAGTAGCAGCATATGAATTTGAAAAGAAATTATAGGGAATAGCAGAAACTATTAATAAAACAGATAAAATTGCAGCGATAAACTTGCGAATAATACTCATCATAAATCCCTCCAAACAACAAATGTTTTTTATAGTTTTTCTACAGAAATAAATAATAAAAGCTTTTCTTTCCTCCTTTCTATGTTTTAAACTTAAAATAACCCTCATTTATCACTCCTTCCTATTCTATATTTATATATATTAACAAGTAGATAATTTAAACAGAGTTTTGAAGTTTTAAAATTGAAAAGACACATTGATATATTAATAATCGCATTTTTAGTAAATTTACATTTATAACGCTACAAAAAGTTACTTATGATTATTTTTAACTCAATAAATTATATTAAATCTATTTATTAACTTACATTTTAGTATAGGATATTTATGTATAATTGTCAATAATATTATCTGATTTTCATTTATTTACATCAATTTACGTATATTACATGTATATATTGTTTTAATTTTCGTTATTTGCGGATTAAATAAGGTTATTTTTGTTGTAAAATATTATAAAAATGAATATGATGATAATTTGCACATATTTTGTGTAGTTCCTGTTAACAAAATATTAGCAGGCTTTATAAGGAAATTTTTCTGCTTGACTCCCAATCAAAATAATGTTAGAGTAGCCTTATAGAATTATATGAGGAGGAATTTGCGATAGATATCAATATTAAGAGTTTAAAAATCGGCGATTTAGTAGCAAAATTGCCAATAATCCAAGGTGGCATGGGCGTAGGAGTATCACTAAGCAATCTTGCTTCTGCCGTCGCAAATGAAGGTGGCATTGGTGTAATATCTGCAGCAGGTATTGGCATGCTAGAAAAAGATTTTGCTACAAATTACATTGAAGCAAATATAAGAGCACTTAGAAAGGAAATTAAAAAAGCCAGAGAGAAAACTAAAGGTATAATTGGCGTTAATATAATGGTGGCACTGTCAAATTTCGCTGACATGGTTAAAACATCAATAGATGAGGGCATTGATATAATCTTTTCCGGCGCAGGACTTCCGCTAAATCTTCCTAAGTTTTTAAATAACTCATCTAAGACTAAGTTAGTACCTATTGTCTCATCTGGAAGGGCATTCAATCTTATAGCAAAAAGATGGATACAAAAATATGAATATTTGCCAGATGCTGTTGTCGTTGAAGGTCCAATGGCTGGTGGTCACTTAGGATATTCAAGTGAGCAGATATCAAATCCTGATTATTCTCTAGATAAAATAGTTAAAGACGTATTGGAAGAAACAAGACAGTATGAAGAGATTTCAGGGAAGCAAATACCCGTTATTGCTGCTGGTGGAATATATACAGGAAATGATATATTAAAATATCTAAAAATGGGTGCCGCTGGTGTACAAATGGCCACACGTTTTGTTACAACTGATGAATGTGATGCATCAGATGAGTTTAAAAAATCATATCTTAACTGCAAAAAAGAAGATATAACTATAATAGAAAGTCCTGTCGGTATGCCAGGTAGGGCAATCATTAATAAGTTTCTCAATGATGTAAAGTCGGGTGGAAGAAAACCATATAAATGTTTGTATCATTGCATTAAAACGTGTGACTATAAAAAAAAGCCCTTACTGTATATCGCAAGCACTTATAAATGCTCAAAGGGGACTCATGGAAAGTGGGTTTGCATTTGCTGGAGCCAACGCCTATAGAGCGGATAAGATAATATCCGTTAAAGATTTAATTAGTACTCTCATGGATGAGTATAATAAAGCGCTTTATTTAAGCGTGTAACTATTTAAAAAGGACTGCCATATTGGCAGTCTTTTTAAATTAATTTTTAGGCTTTGAAATTTCTATTTTTATTCTTTTCCCATCGATAATTTTATCAAAAGAATTATTTACTATATTTTTTGCAGCATTTTTACTGGCATCTACAAAAGTAAATTTATCAAATATATCTATGTTGCCAATATCTTCTTTAGAAATATCACCTATGTCCATTAATAATTTTAGAAGTGTTCTTTTATTTAGTTTGTCTTTCCTTCCCAAATTAATGAACAGCCTTACATATTTAGGTTCATCGTCGTTATAATATAATTCTTTCCCATAGTACATATCCATTAAAGCCGCTGCAACATCTACAAGATTGTATTCTTCGTCAAGCTCCATTGCCAATGGCACAAACCTCTTGTAATCACTTTTCTCCAATGTTTTTTTAATTTCAGCTATCATTTTATTGTACTTGACTTCCAGTATATCATCTACAGTTGGCAGTTCTTTTCGCTTTATCTTGCATCTTGTGGCTTTTTCTATTCTCTTTAATGCTGGATATTCCCTTGATGTCACTAATGTGTAAGCAACACCGCTTCTATTCGCTCTCCCTGTCCTGCCAATTCTGTGAACATATGATTCTACATCTTGTGGCAGATTGTAATTTATGACGTGTGTCACATTTTCAATATCTATCCCTCTTGCAGCTACATCAGTCGCCACCAAGAAATCTAAAATACCTTCTTTAAATTTCCTAAGCGTATTTATCCTTTGATTTTGGCTCATATCGCCGTGCATTCCCTCAACATTGTATCCTCTTGACTGCATATTTTCTGTAAGCTCATCAACTTCCTTTTTTGTCTTGCAGAAAATTATCGTGCTTGACGGCTCATCGACATCTAATATTTTGCAAAGAGATTCAAATCTTTCTTGGTTTTTCACCTCGTAATAAAAATGCTGAACTGTTGAAACGGTCATAGTCTTTTTTACGATAGAAATAAATTTTGCATCACTTTTCATGTATTTCTTTGCAAGATTTTTTATTTCATCCGGCATCGTGGCAGAAAACATCATGGTCTGCCTTTCTTCATTTGTATGGTTTATGATTTCTTTGATATCATCTATGAACCCCATATCCAGCATTTCATCTGCTTCATCTATGACAAGGTACTTTACACTCTTTAAGTCAAGCACATTCCTCTTTATAAGGTCCAAAACTCTCCCTGGCGTGCCTACAACGATGTCTACACCTCTTTTTATGGCTTTAATCTGCCTATCTATTTGCACGCCACCGTAGACAGGAAGCAATCTCACTTTAGAATACTTCCCAATGCGAGCCAATTCATCATTTACTTGTATTGCCAACTCTCTTGTAGGAGTCAAAATAAGGCAAAACACTTTCCCATCATTTGAACTAAAATTGTTTATGATAGGTGCACCGTACGCCAACGTCTTGCCAGTTCCCGTCTCTGCCTGTCCTATTACATCTGACCCTTCTAATAAAACAGGTATTACTTCCGACTGTATTTTAGACGGCTCCTCGAATCCCATATCATCGATAGCTTTTAAAATTTTTTCATTTAAATGTAATTCCTTAAAATCCATTAATCTTTTGTCTCCTTAATATTTTTTTATTTACCTAGTATTTATTTTTTACAAAATTAACTGTAATATGTGAATATCCAGGTATCTATTAAACTTGTAACCTAATTCCTTTAATGTGCCAACAATTTTGAAGCCGTACTTTTCGTGCAAATGAATGCTTACGTCATTGCCTTCAGATATTCTAGCAATTATAGTGTGGAATCCATTTTCCTTTGCGTGCTCTATAATCTTCTTGATTAATTTATCCCCAATGCCACGTCCCCTGTACGCCTCATCAACGTAAATCGAGTCTTCCGCCACAGCCCTATAGCCGCATTTGTCAGACCAAAGTGATAAAGACGCCCAACCTACAACAATGTCATCTTCTATTGCTACAAAAACAGCATATCTGTCATTGTGGGCTTCAAACCATTTTTTATGATACTCTAATGGCCTTGGTTCAGTATCAATTGTTGCTGTCGTATTTAATACAGCTTGATTGTATATATAATTTATCCTTTCAATATCATCTATATTAGCTTTTCGAATGATCATAAAGACCGTTCCTTTCAATCAAATTGGCTTTAAAAGAATTCGATATAAATACTTTAACATATAATATTGAATAGGAGCTATTGTTGTAAATCGAGTACAAAATCCAAATTTTCCTAATAGCGTATCCGAAGTCATATTTGAGCCTGGACAATTTGAAAGCGTAACAAATAACCGCATATTCAATATAGAAAACATAGACGAAGAATCTATTATTTCAGCTTTAAAAGCTTTGGAAGGAGAAGACCCGACAGACGGGTCTCTGTATTTTTACAATAGGTATACGGCAACAAGCGATTGGATTAAATCAAAAAAAGTAAGCGTTGCTATAGGAAAACATAATTTTATAGCTGAATAAAGCAGGGCAATGTCCTGCTTTATTCAGCATATTCTGGGGAGAAGTTCGCCTATTGGTCTATCTACGATTCTATTTGTGCCATAGATTGTATCTATCGTCACAAGACCAGAACTATCAATTTCGCCTATAATAGCCGCATCTTTGCCGTATTTATCTTCTTTCATTATTTCCAATGCTTTATAAGCATAATCTTTATCAACTACACATACAAGTTTCCCTTCATTTGCAAGGTGCAGATAATCGATGCCTAACATACTGCAAGCAGATTTTACATTCATCTTTACAGGCAGTTTATCTTCATATATTTTGATTCCTACATTGCTCATGCTGGCGATCTCATACAGCACTTCTGCGACGCCGCCCCTTGTAGGATCTCTTAAGATTTTTACAGCATCTTTAAGAGTCATAAGCTTCTCCACCATTTTATTTAAAGGCGCTACATCGGAAAGAAGAGGAGGATCAAAATCAAGCCCTTCTCTATCTCCCATTACAGCCATGCCATGATCTCCAATTGTACCCGAAATTATCACTACATCTCCAGGTTTCCCATTTTTAATAGATGCATAAGCTTCATCATACAAAATGCCTATTCCTGCAGTGTTTATAAAGATGCCATCTGCACTGTTTTTCTCTACAACCTTTGTATCACCTGTCACAATTTGTACACCAGCTTCATTAGCAGCATCCACCATAGAGTCGACTATCTTTTTAATGTCGTCAATCGGGAATCCTTCTTCAATTATAAACGATGCGCTTAAAAAAAGCGGCTTTGCACCACGCATGGAAATGTCATTTACAGTACCGCATATTGCCAGTCTACCAATGTCGCCGCCTGAGAAAAAAATAGGTTTCACTACAAAGCTGTCTGTTGTAAAAACAGTTTTACCAGGCAATAATGCAGCATCTTCCATCTGACTTAAATATTCATTATTGAACTTTTCTATGAATATTTCACTTATGAAGCTTTGCATCATCGAACCACCGCCGCCATGTGACATAAGTACCTTGTCCATATAACATTCCTCCTCTGTTTACTCACCATACTTATAATACGCTGCACAAGATCCTTCTGACGAAACCATGCATGGTCCAACAGGATTCAAAGGTGTACAAGCTTTGCCAAACAAAGGGCATTGCTTTGGCGTTATTAGTCCCTTAAGCACATCACCGCAGCGACAGCCTTTTATCTCTGTTCTGCTATTAGGCTTTTTAATGTTAAATTTCTTTTCCGCATCGTATTCGCTGTATTTTTCACGTATCTTAAGCCCTGATCCTTCTATCATGCCAAGGCCTCTCCATTCAGCATCGCTTTCTTCAAAGACTTCATCCATCAATCTCTGCGCTTCAGTATTTCCTTCCTCTTTTACGACCCTTTTATACTGGATTTCTATTTTGGGATCTTTTAAGTTTTTTAAAATCATTACGACGCTCATCAATATGTCTGTTGCTTCAAATCCGGATACGACACCGCCAATATTGTATTTATCAACCAAAAAATTATATATAGTGCTTCCTGTTATAGCACTTACATGGCCTGGAAGTAGAAATCCCTGAATGTCTGATCCATTTACAACAAGTGCCTCCAATGCCTTTGGCATTGTCTTATGAAGACAATACACGCTGTAATTCTTTATTTTTTTTGTGTATGCTTCTTTTATAGTCATGGCGACAGACGGAATTGTCGTTTCAAAACCTATTCCAATAAAAACTACCTCTTTACTTGGATTTGCCATAGCATAATCCAGTGCATCAAGTGGTGAATAAAACACTCTTACATCCTTGCCTTTCGCTCTTTCCTCTTGCAGCGAAGAATCATTTCCAGGGACTCTTACCAAATCTCCAAATGTGGCAATAGTCACTCCTTGACTTGCCAAAGATATTGATGCATCGATTTCATTTTGTGCTGTCACACAGACGGGACATCCCGGCCCCGAAATGAGCTTTATATTTGGCGGCAATATCTGCCTTAAACCGTACTTAGATATAGCCATAGTATGAGAACCACAGACTTCCATTATCTTGATAGATTCTCCAGTATTGTACCTATCTATAAGCTCTTTGGCTCTATTTATGATGCCTTGCATAGAAATACCTTTCCTTTCTTAATTTTGTTTGAAGCTTTCTCTTAAAGCTTCCTCCATTTCTTCCCAAAGCTTTAGATCTTCTTCAGCCGTCTCTTTGTCTACAATGCTTATGGCCACACCTGCATGAACCATGACATAATCTCCAATCTTGACATCAGGTACCATTGATATGGATACCCTTCTTTTTAGACCGTTTAATTCAGTCTCTGCCACATCTCCGTCGATTTTTAACACCTTTTGTGCTACAGCAATACACATAATCACACCTCCATCCTATAGTTTGCTATGACTGCTTGGCCTAAGGAAATACCGCCGTCATTGCAAGGTATCTTGCTATTGGAATAAACAGTAAATCCTTCTTTTGATAATCTATCAATGGTATTTTCCAATAAATATTTGTTCTGAAAACTTCCACCGCTTAATACTACTTTATCTATATTGTACTTTTCGCCAAGTTTCAATGCTACATAAGCAGTAAACTCTACGATAGTATTGTGAAATCTGGCGGATATTATCCCTTTATTTACCCCTTTTTTATAGTCAGAATAAACTTGCCTTAAAATATCCGATGTATCCACCACATACTGGTCATCACTTGATACTGTGAAGTCATAATACGATTGATCCTTTTCTATGATGCTTTCAAGCTCCATAGCCGCTTGTCCTTCATATATGACAGTGTCTTTGACGCCAATCAGTGATGCAACTGCATCAAACAATCTGCCCATGCTGGACACCAATGGTGCGTTTATTTTTTTGTCTATCTGCGCTTTTATGATTTCCAATTCCTTTGCATCAAACCTTTTAAGATAGTCTTTATAAAAAATCATATCTTCATTTATAAAGCCTATTGCAGTCCTGTATATCCTTTTTATGGCAAGTTCTCCGCCTGGAAGCGGATTGTACTTTATATGGCCAGCCCTTACGAAGTCTTTCAAATCAGCTATCAAAAATTCAGCACCCCAAATATTTCCATCCAATCCGTATCCCGTGCCATCATATGAAAAGCCTATTACTTTGTCATCTATGCCGTACTCCGCCATACAGCTTGCTATGTGTGCATGATGGTGCTGCGTGTATATTACGGGCAAGCCCAGTGTTTTTGCAAACTGCGTCGACAAATAACCTTGATGCATGTCACACGCCACAAACTGCGGCTCCACTTTAAAAAGTCTCATGTACTTCTTTATCTCATCTACATAATACATGTACGTCTTGCTGTTATCGAGATCTCCTATGTGATGGCTTAGAAATGCGTAATTGCCTTTAGTCAAGCAAAACGTGTTTTTGTAATACCCTCCAACGGCAAGTATCGTTTTAAAGTCCATTTTAAGCACCATAGGCTCTGGAGCATATCCTCTCGATCGCCTTACGACTCTTTCACTTTTACCTTTCCAAGATGTAACCGTATCGTCAATCCTATTTACAATGTCTCTATCATTTAAAAGGAAACTGTCTGCTATGCCTTTAAGCCTCTTTAATGCTTCGTCGTTGTCTTTACACAAAGGTTCTTCACTGATATTGCCGCTGGTCATGACAACCGGGAAATCTATATATTTAAACAAAAGATAATGTATAGGTGCATAAGGTAGCATCACACCCACACTGTCAAGACCATCACTTACACCTTCAAACTCGTACTTCTTTTTAAGAAGAACTATAGGTCTTCTTTGACTATTTAATAGCTCTATTTCTTCAGGGCTTACATGACAATACCTTTTTACATCTTCTACGTCTTTCATCATAAGCGCCAGTGGCTTTCCATATCTGTTTTTCCTTTCTCTAAGCCTTAATACAGCATCTTTGGATAATGCATTTACGGCCAGATGAAACCCACCTATTCCCTTTATGGCCACGATTTTCCCATTTCGTAAATCTTCAGCAATCGCCATAATAGGATCAAAATTCGTGCTTTCGCCAACATATTTAAGGGATGGTCCACAATCGTAACATGCTACAGGCTGTGCATGAAACCTCCTATCTAACGGATTTTCATACTCGTCTTTGCACAATTTGCACATGGGAAATTTTTTCATAGACGTCTTTGGCCTGTCGTATGGTATATCCTCTATGATAGAAAATCTTGGGCCACAGTTTGTACAATTTATGAACGGGTAGTTATACCTTCTGTTTTTTTCATCCATCATCTCACTTACGCATTCGTCGCATACACCCATGTCAGGAGAAATCGGCACAAATCCCTCATCTGCTTTGCTTGACTTTATGCTAAAACCTTTATATCCTACAACATCGCAATCTTCTACGAATACTTCATCGATCTTTGAAAGCTTCGGAGGATTTTCTTTTAATTCCGATAAAAACGCATCTATGTCATCCTCATAACCCTCCACGTTAATGTAAAGGCCAGATGATGTGTTATAAACGATGCCTGACAAGCTGTGTTTTAATGCCAAATTGTACACAAACGGCCTAAATCCCACACCTTGGACAATCCCTTTAATGTTTATTTGCCTTGCACGTATTCGCTGTATTTCTTTTTCAGCCATTTTGCCAGCACCTCAAAGCCTTCTCCAGTCCTTGCCGATACTTCAAAAATCTCAGCTTCATCATTAAGCGTCTTTACACCATCGTAAAAATACTGCTTATTGAAGTCAAAATACGGCAGCAAATCTATCTTGTTTATGACGACCGCTTTCGCCTTTGAAAATAAGAGAGGATATTTGTAAGGTTTATCATCCCCCTCAGCCACATTTGCCATAGCCAATTTGAAATCTTCACCAAGTTCAAAATCTGAAGGGCATATTAGATTTCCTATATTCTCTATGAATAATATTCCACCTTCAAAATCAAGTGTAGACAATGCTTTATTTATTGAATTGGCATTCAGATGGCAAGCGCCACCAGTATTTATCTGCACTACCGGTATATTTCTTTCAGCCATCTTGCGAGCATCTATATCTGATGCTACATCGCCTTCTATGACGCCACACGGAATATCCATGTTTTCTATAAGCTTCAATATGAAACTTGTCTTTCCTGTACCAGGCGAACCGATTATGTTTACCATCATGATTTTTCTTTCATCTTTTATGCTTTTGTTTTCTTCCGCAATGTTGTTATTAGCTTCAAGCACATCTTTAATAATCTTGATTTCCATTTATAATACACTCCTTATTCAACATCGATACTATCTATATAAAGTTCTTTGCCTTTTTCAATCAAAACACCGCTGCTGCCGCAATAGGGACACTTAAACGTGAAATTCCCCCTATTATAAATCATGCCGCAACTGCGGCATTTAAACTCTGCTTTTACTTTTCTAAAATCAAGCTTAGCACCGTATAATGGCGTTCCTTCGCTTAAAACATCAAAATAAAACCTTATGCTTTCTTCTTCAAACCCGGTTAATTCGCCAAGCACGATGTTTATTTTGGTAACCTTATTGACATTTCTTTTCTTAGCTTCATCAGAAACCATGTTTACGATGCTTTCAGTTATAGACAATTCATGCATTTAAGCACCGGCTTTCTCAGAATCATCGTGTTTTTCCAGATGAATGTTGTACTTTTTGTCTGTGCAGCTTCTGTAATGCACATCAAGCTTTAAACATTTCTTAGGACACTTTTCTACGCATACGCCACATAAGACACATTCAAACGGATCGTACTCCCAAACACTGGACTTTCTATCAACCTTTATGCAGTTTGACGGGCATACTCTCTGGCACATGCCGCAAAAAATGCATTCATCAATGTTGTTTTCCAAATGGCCTCTGTTTATATCAAAGGGCTTTCTCTCTTCAAACGGATACATTCGAGTCACTGGCTTCTTTGATAAATTAGAAAACACGCTTTTTAGCATATCCAACATCTCAATCACACCTCTTCCCTGACAGATTATCTTTCCGTACAACTGATGCAAGGATCGATCGTCAGTATGAGTACAGGGACATCTTGCAGATGAGAGCCAGGCAGTATTTTTAAAAGAGCCGGTATATTGGCAAAGGTAGGTGTTCTTATGCGAAGCCTATCTAAAAATTTCGTGCCATTTGATTTAATGTAATACACTACTTCTCCTCTTGACTGCTCAAGCCTTGATATAACTTCACCGGCAGGTGGATTGCCTTTTACAGGAACACTTATTTCTCCTTCAGGCATCTTTCCTAATGCCTGTCTTATAAGATCGATGGACTGGAATATCTCCCTCATCCTAACCAAATTCCTGGCATAACTGTCACCAGCCTTTTCCACAATCGGCTCGAAATCAAGGTACTTATAAGCAGCATAGCCAGTAGTCCTAAGGTCCAAATCCACACCGCTTCCCTTAGCCATAGGTCCAGTTGCGCCAAGCTCATACGCTTCTTCTTTCGTCAAAACTCCTATGCCAACAGTCCTCTGCTTTACAGTATAGTTGTTCATGACGACATCGTTGATGTCTTTAAGCTGCCTCTCCACTTCATCTAATTCTTTTAAGATCCACTTAGCTTGTTCGCTATTTATGTCTTTTCTAACTCCACCTACTATATTAACTGAAATTATGACTCTGTTGCCTGATGTGGCTTCCAGTATGTCCATTATCTTCTCGCGAATCTTCCACGTCTGCATAAAGAGATTTTCAAAGCCAAATGCATCAGCAAAAAGTCCAAGCCATAAAAGATGGCTGTGTATCCTGTGAAGTTCTGCCCAAATAGTCCTTAAATATTCAGCTCTTACAGGAACTTCTATACCCATCAATTCTTCTATTGCTTCACAATAATCTTGCCCATGCATGCAACTGCATATACCGCATACCCTCTCTACGACGTAAACCATCTGATTAAAGTCCTTCTTCTGAGCTAAAGTCTCTAATCCCCTGTGTACAAAACCAAAAGCAGGATACGCCTCAACCACCTTTTCATCTTCTACAACAAGTTTTAAGTGAATAGGCTCAGGCAAAACAGGGTGCTGCGGTCCAAACGGAATCGTACTTTTATCACTCATTCTTACCACCCTTTTCTCTTCTTATAATCTCTATGTCTGCTTGTGGACTTATTGGAGAGCTTTCACCCAACATAAAGTTTCCTCCAAAGTCAACCGCAAGACCGTCAAACTCAACTCCAAAAAGCTCTTTTATCTCATTCTCTACCGCCAGCGCACATGAATAAATATCTGAAACGCTGGGCACATTTTTCCCATCGGTTATGATGTGGATGTTTTCTAGATCATAACCTATTGCAAATGTGTATATGATTTTAAACTTATCTTCTAAATTAAGGCACGTTTCTGTGACAAATCTATAGCCACCATCGTGATATTTTTTTACTTCACTTTTTAAGTTGCCAATCTCCACTTCTCTGCTATTTACGATCATAAAATCACTCCTAACCTAAGCTTTTGGCTGAAACTATTACTTCCCTGCGTGAATACTTCTCCTTTAATATCTGGGCTGCCTTGTAAAGGCCGTCTATCATGGCCTCGGGCTTAGCTGGACATCCAGGAACATATACATCAACAGGAATCACTTTGTCTATTCCGCCTAACACGTTATAGCAGTCCCTAAATATACCTCCACTGCATGCACAAATTCCGGCTGCCACAACTACTTTTGGATCTGGCATCATGTCATAGACATTTTTCAGTACATCTTTATTTTTTTCATTTACAGTGCCAGTTACAATTAAGATGTCAGCATGTTTTGGATTTCCCACATTTACCATTCCAAATCTTTCCATATCGTATATAGGCGTCATACATGCCAAAACCTCTATATCACATCCATTGCAACTTCCACAATCGTAATGAACTACCCATGGTGATTTTGAAAATGACTTTTTTACAAATTCTTTTAAACCCATAAAGTTATCACCTCGATACATTGCTAAAATACAGGTAAGCAATATTTAAGACTGTAAAACTTATACCCACAATCCAGCTAAAGCTAAGCATCCACTTAAGCGTCATCCTTGCAGATATATTATCTACGATTATATCTAAAAAGAATACAAAAAGCGATATCAAAGCACCAATCACAAGATTTTGCGACCAGAAAATTGCCAGCATTGCCAAAAGCAACACTAACTCGTACCAATCAGCTATTTCAATTAAAGCCAGATACGGCCCTGCATAATCTGTAAGAATCCCTCTTACAAGCTCTTGATGGGCATGTTCGGATGTAGAAAAATCGAACGGAGATTTCTTTATTTTTATGTCCAATACAAGGCTTAAAACCACAAAGATAAGCGGCAAATCCAGAAGAAGCCTTCCATGTGACATTATATCGTGCAAATTGAAGCTTCCAGCTACATAGTACATGCCAATAAGCACAAATATAAGGAGAGGTTCATAAGCAAGCATCTGCATAAGTTCCCTCTGAGCTCCTACTTGGCTGTACGGTGACCTTGTAGCCAATGCTCCTATTACATAGAAAACAAGCCCTATTGACATTATAAAAATTATCATAAGAAGATCAGCTTTTATTGCAAAGAAGCCAACACTTAGTATAGCTGATAACAAATATATATACGCTGCAAATATCTGAAAGTCGTTTACTATCATCTTTTCTTTAGAAAGCAATTTTACTACATCGTAAAAAGGCTGTAGTACAGGTGGACCATACCTGCCTTGAATAAGCGCTGTTACTTTTCTGTCTAATCCTGTTATGAGCCCTCCTATAAGCGGGGTCAAAATGACCGCCGCCGCAAAAATCAAATAATCTGCCCACGTCATAACAATATCCCTCCGAAAATCGCCAGTATCAAAATAAGCGAGATATAGTTCATGTATTTTGTCATCTTCTCTTCATTTATTATGCTTGGAAGATAGTAATTTTTTACATCATAGCCATTATTTGAATCATCGTAATTGAGCCCAGCCTCGTAAGGCTTTGTCTCCACTATGTCACGTGAGTTCTTTATTGTCAAGAACGCCAACATAACAGCTAAACCTATAGCAAAAAACACTGGATATATGGAAAATCCACCAAGATTGCTTTCCATGTATCCTGCCGCAGCTTTTACCGATATAGACATCTTAAGCATGTTTATTTCAGGCTTTACAATTGCATTAAAAAGCTGTGTCACAGCCAAACTCAATACAATCGCTATCGTAACTAAACTGTACAAAGCAAATCTTACCGTTGACGGTTGTTTCTCCACGAAAAATTTGCTGTTATGTCCTTCTGACAATATATTGCCTATCCACCTGGTGTAGTACATGACTGTTATAGCGCTGCCTAATATTAAAAGCAGTGCCACAAGTAGATTTCTTGATGCCGCTTCAATAGCCATCCACTTGCTTAAAAGCATACCAAATGGTGCAATCATCAAAGATAAAATGCCTATAAAAGTTATGATGGTCGTAACAGGCATTTTTGTAATAAGCCCTTTCATGTCCTCGATGTCACGACTGCCGATATTTTGTTCAATTGTGCCGACACACAAGAATAAGAGAGCCTTCGACACTGCATGGAATATTAAAAGCAAAATTGCCGCTGTTATAGCGCTGGAAGTATTGATGCCTATGCTGGATATCATCAACCCTAAATTGGCAATCGTAGAATACGCCAATATCTTCTTGCCATTGCTTTGGCTTAAAGCTAATATGGATGTAGCAATGAACGTAAACGCACCGTATAGCGCTATAAACCCGCTTAATGTCGTACCTCTAAATGTAGGAGCTAATCTCAAAATAAGGTATATAGCAGCTTTCACCATCGTGCTTGAGTGCAAAAGTGCTGACACCGGTGTCGGTGCCACCATAGCGCCTAAAAGCCAACTTTGGAATGGCATCTGAGCAGATTTTGTAAAAGCACCCAATACCATAAAAGACACTGGTATCAACAAAATATACGAAGTATCAGACTTCAAGACAGCATCTAATGTTATCATGCCAGTATATTTGTATAGGATTATAATTCCAACCAACAATGAAAATCCACCAAACATGTTTATCCACAAAGCTCTTGATGCATTTTTGATTGCCACTTCTGTCTTATCGTGAGAAATGAGCAGGAAAGACGATAGAGAAGTTATCTCCCAGAAGAAATACAACCACATCAAATTATTGGAGAATATTATGCCATTCATTGCTCCAAAGAACAAAAGTATGACTGCAAAAAATCTTGATTGTCTTGATTTAACTAATTTCTCTTCTTTTTCATGATGGTCCATATAGCCAAAAGCATACAAAGCTATTATAGATCCCACTATAGAAACAACCAGATTCATTATAATCGAAAGGTTGTCAATGTAAAATGCTCTTACTTCTTGTTCTTTCAATACAAATAGTTCAAAATACGCAAGAGGCAATATCTGCAATATTGAAAAAATCGCTATCTTAGGTTCTTTCACCTTAAATGATACATAAAGAGTATAAAGCAAAAGCACATAATCGCCAACTTTTATCAATTTATCAATGATTCCATAATACGATGTCCCAACAACTGTTGGCAAATTGGCAGTTTTAAAAATTGCCAATGAACTTAAAAACACTATAAGCAGTGTAGCCGAAACAAATGTCTTCCTCACTACAGCTTTGCCGATTGTAATTGTTATCAAACTCATTACAATTGGGACAATTATGCTTATTAAAACCAGATCGCTTGCCATTTTTTCACTCCTTCTCCATTCCATTTAATGAATATTATATATTGTATACATTTTTAAATACTCATTTTGATTATAAATCTAATTGAATAATAAGTCAATTGTATTTAATATTAATTAATTTTGTTTATTATTTAACAATATTTCAATGGTTTTTGTAATTTATTCCACAAAAATAGCAGAGGAATAATTTCCTCTGCTCTGTCAACATGCTTTTTGGACGTTTTCTCCATTCAATATCCTTCTTAAATACTCGCCTGATATTGTCTCTTCTTTAACTAATATGCTTGATATTTCGTTTAGGACATCTATCTTATCCTTCAAAAGCTCTTTGACCTTTTCTTCCTGCTCCTTTATTATCCTGTTTACTTCCTCATTTACCTTATCCCCTGATATGTCGTCTTTACTGATGATGCCAAGGCTTGAAAGTCCTGTATAGACTATTTTCTTTGCAATTTCCACTGCCTGATCAAAATCGTTAGCTGAACCTGTGCTTCTGCTGTTTAATACGAGAAGTTCCGCAGCCGTTCCACCAAGAGCCACCATTATTTCATGCTCCAACTGTTCTTTCGTGTATATAAACGTATCATCCTTCTCAGTCTGCCTTACAAAACCTAAAGCCTTACCTCTCGGCACTATCGTTACAGTAGCAACAGAATTCGGATTGACCATCTCACCGATTATGGCATGTCCTGCCTCATGTATCGATACTCTTAGTATCTCATCTTCTGTAGGCTTTTTGTCTGTCTTTTCGCCAAGTATGACTTTATCAACCGCTTCTTGCAAATGCCTTTGCATTATTTTAGAAGAACCATCCCTCATAGCCAATATAGCTGCTTCATTGCACAGACTTTCTAAATGAGCTCCCGAGAAGCCAAAGGTGTCTTCTGCGATTGCCTCTAAATTCACATTTTCATCCAAAGGCTTGTTTCTCGTATGAATCTTCAGTATCTGCAGCCTGCCGCTTTTGTCAGGAAGGTCTACCGTCACATGCCTATCAAACCTTCCCGGCCTTAATAAGGCAGGATCCAGCATGTCAGGCCTATTTGTAGCCGCCACTACAAGAATATTTATATCATTATCGCTTTTTATGCCATCCATCTCAACAAGAAGCTGGTTTAGCGTCTGATCGTATTCATGATGACTTTCGTTTGTGCCTCTTTTTGCCCCAAGTATATCTATTTCGTCTATGAATATTATCGCACTGTTTTTTTGTTCTTTTTTAGCCAACGCTTTTGCTGATTCAAAAAGCTTTCTGACTCTCTGTGCACCGACACCTGCATACATCTCTATAAACTCACTGCCAGATGTAGCTACATAGCTAGAGTCAGTGTACTTAGCAGCAGCCTTAGCAAGGAGAGTTTTACCTGTACCTGGAGGTCCACTTAAAAGTATCCCCTTAAGCGGCCTTATGCCCATTTTCCTGATTTTATCCCTGTTTATCACAAAATCCAATGCTTCCTTTAGCTCTGATATAGCTGTGTTTTGACCGCCTATGTCATCAAAAGACACGCTTGTATCAGGGTTTACTACTTTTCCTGACGAGCTTATAAGCCCTCTGCTTTCTAATAAGAAGCTTAAAGCAAAAATCATCATTCCTACTATCACAATAGGAGTTATATCTATGCCTAATATAGCAGCAAAAATCACTAAAGCAATTGAAATGCCGATGAGTATTTCTTTAACCATCCGTTACATCCCCCTTTGTATTGCGCGGTATAATCTTGTACAGGTAATTTTGACCATCATATATGCTTAAATATATGTTGTTCTCATCAATATAGACATTCGTCTTGGCGCCTTTTTCAATGCTATTTTTATCGATAATATTGCTCATCTCTATATAATCGCCATTTTGGATAGCCTGATATATAGCAAACTGATCCTGGTAGAACAAATTGTCTAATTTCTCGTTAGGATTGTCAACTATCCTTATATCAATTTTAACCGGATATTTCTCAACTATCTTCTCAATGTTCTTGTAGGCTGTCATAAGGTTGTCTACCTTTTTAAGCTTGACATTTGCCGTATAACCACTGTTTCCAATGATCACATCTGCTGACTGAACGCCATTTAACGATCTTATGTCAGTGGCTATCTTCTGCGGCAATATGCGATTCTGATATAAATTAAATCCTCCTAAAAGCACACCCAACGCCAACGTCACCGTTACTATGACTACCTGCCATTTCAATTTCGAAAACATAATATACCCCCTCTCCGGCGACATGATATATCATATTATATCATAAAATATATACTCGGACAACACCACAGTATGTTTAATTGACTTCCACAACTCATAAAACTATAATTAACTTAATAATATATAATTATATTACAACTTATATCCAAAACTTAATGTTTAAAATTTACAAATACAGGAGTGAACGAACATGAGGATAGCAGCTACAGTGACAAATGACGGATTAATTTCTAAATTGCCAGACGGTCCTTATATAGTTATCTACGATAGCGAGAAAAAAGACGCAGAAAAATACGAAAATCCAAGTTTTCCTCTAAAAGACGGAAGGCGAATCGCTACAGTTAATTTTCTCATAGACAAAAAAGCCGATCATGTCATTACAATACCTGAATCATTTTGCGACACATCGTATGGCAAGGCTAAAAACAGCGGCATCAAATTCATAAGGCTTAATGAAAGTTTGCCATTTGAAAAAGTCATCGAAAATCTATCAACTTATTTAAACAGCACAATATCAGACATACCCGAGGAAGAACTATTTAAGAAAAAATAAAAAATTTATAGGAGGCATTGGTAATTTCGATGCCTCCTTTTTTAAATAAATTATCAGCGAATAGGCTTTACTTTTTCCGACACTTTTTTGGCCAGTTCTAAATAGTATTCTGCTTCAGGTTCATTTATAAACGCTACTGGTAAGCCAATATCGCTTTTTTCACGTATCTTTATGTCAATAGGAATTTTTACAAGAACTTCTGTGTTAAGCTCTTTTGCAAGTCTGTCCGTCTCGCCTTTTCCAAATATATTGTACTTTTTGTGGCAATCAGGGCACTCAAAGTACGACATGTTTTCAGCTATTCCTATAAGCTCTATATTTACCTTTTGAGCCATATAGGCAATCCTTCCTGCCACATGTGAAGCAGATGCTTGCGGAGTTGTGACAAGTAAAAATTTCTGCTCAGGTACTTTCTGCATTATTGTAAGAGGTATGTCCCCAGTGCCTGGTGGCAGGTCAATTATCATGTAGTCAAGTTCTCCCCAGTAAACATCATTCATAAACTGCTCAAGGACACCTCCTAAAAGCGGACCTCTCCATATAAGCGGTGTATCTTCATCAGCAAAATTGCCCATGGAGATAATCTTAATGCCGTACTTCTCTATCGGCAGTATCGTGTTTTCATCTAATGCATAGGGTCTCTCGCCAACTATGCCTAATAAACGAGGTATGCTGAAACCTAAAACATCAGCATCAATTAAGCCAACTTTGTAGCCTAACTTTCCTAAAGCAACGGCAAGATTTGCAGAAACCGTAGATTTACCAACGCCGCCTTTGCCACTTCCAACTGCAATAACACGAGTCTTTTCAAACAAAGGCACTTTCCCTTGATTCATGCTATTTGCAAGCTTTTGCCTTTCTTCTTCTGTCATGGCACCCATGTTGACAACCACTTCATCAACACCATCCAAGCTTTTAAGCTTATTTATGACATCTTCCTTTATGGTGTTTTGAAGCGGACAGCCTTTAATTGTCAATTTTATGTCAACTGTGACTATGCTGCCGTCTATATTGATATTATCAACCATATTAAGGTCGACGATGCTTCTTCCTATCTCAGGATCAAAAACATCTTTTAGTGCATTTAAAATTTGTTCTTTTGTAACCAAGTATATACCCCCTAACGGTATTTTATCTTTTAACACTTATATTATAATATACAATTACTATAAATAGAATACCTATAAGACAATATTTTTATCATATGTCACTTTGAAATTTATTTTTATGGTGAAAACAATTACCAAATTAACAATGAAATTTTTGTTAAATCGGTTAATTGAATAAAATTAGCTCTTAATGTATGATTAAGATAAATACATGTAAGGGGGATAAATGTATGAAAGAATTCCAGGTTTCTTTAAATTCGATTGACAAGGTCAAAACTTTTGTAGAGAAGATGTCAAAATACCCTTTTGATATTGACATCGTATCAGGCCGTTATGTCATAGACGCAAAGTCCATAATGGGGATTTTCAGCTTAAACCTTGAAAATCTGCTTACGGTCATACCGCATACAGACAATGAAGAATCATTAGCGAAGTTTTCCGATGACATAAAAGAATATATGAAGTGAAAAGCAAATTTAAAAGCGTAGACTATCTACGCTTTCATTTTTATATTATTGGTGGCGGTGTAGAACCTTTTGGTATTGCTATTTGCCCTGTTAATGCGTCAATATGCATCAACCAATATCCCATGTCACCAGCATTTCTCATGTTTTCTTTCAGTGGGCACCAGTATACAAATCCTGTCATGCCTCCAAAAGGTTGATCCGTAAGTGTAAACAGTCCTGGCATTCCATAGACGATGTATTTAAGCTTTCCATTTTCGTCATTTACAAATCCCACCAGATAATGATCATAAAAGCCATTCCTATATCCTGTATTAATCCTCCACCATCTGTAACCTTCCAGATTGTTTTCAAACGGATGAACTTCATCAAGGTAATTCACAATATTATTTACATACTCTTTTAAATACTTTACATAGCCACTGTTTTCCTGTTCGTAAACATCACTTTTGCTTATTGTATCATCACATTGATGTTCCATTTGAACGCTTGTATGCTCTTCATCATTTGCATTAACATCATCAGCATCGGTTTTCTCTATATTATCAATTTGTCCATTTCCCACATCTTCTTCAGGCTCAACCTGAATTTCGACTTCTTCTTCGTGATATTCCTCATCATTGTACTGTGACAATATTATGGCGCTATCTGCGCTTTCTTTTTGACTTTCAATCAAGTCATCAGTAAATTGAATCTCGCTTTTATATTTATCGACGTTCTCTATGTTTTTCATGAGCTTCTTGTAAGTAGCTTTCCAGTTAAATCTGGACTTGTCTATGACGCCTGACAAAGGAATCAACCTCTGTTGTCCATTATCTGCTTCCACTAATGCCACAGCAAGATCCTCGAATTTCACTCCTCTACCAAGAACGTCATCTGTATTAAAAGACCATTCTGCACCACCTCTACCTTTGTCATCCACTCTTATTGCCCCAAATTCAACTAATTTAGGACTCTCCCCGATTTTTAAAAATTTTACCGTATACGAATAATTGGGATCGAGATTTTGAAGCGACGCTGTAATTCTCCCTCTTCCGTTTATAGTTTCTATTTTAAGGTACCCTGAAATTTCCTTATCCTTTAAAAGCGCCGCACCCCTCTCGTCAGGTTCCAGCATTATATACATGCGCTTATAAATGTCCTTCCTTAAAGGCATTTTATATCCCCCTTATCTCAAATATATTTTAGCAATATATATTATGAAACAGGAGGATTTAATATTACATCTTCATATCATAAATGGTATTTGTAAGCTCTGCAAACTTTTCTATTGAAAGAGTCTCTCCCCTTTGTTTTAAATCTATGCCACATTTTGTCAAAGCATCTGCAATTATCGATTGATCTATGTTTAGGGATTTTAATGAATTTGTTATGACTTTTCTCCTCTGTCCAAAAGATGATTTTACGATTCTGAAAAAAAGTCTTTCGTCTTTTACAAATACAGATGGCTTATCTAAAACATGTAATTTTATAAGCGATGAGCTTACCTTTGGCTTAGGTGAAAATACTTCCGGAGGAAGATTTAATAATATCTCTGGATTAGAGTAATAGTTTACTGCCACCGTCAATACGCCATAATCTTTGCCCCCTGGCTTTGCACATATCCTTTCCGCCACCTCTTTTTGTACCATTATAGTTATGTCTTTCATCAAGTGAGATTCTAAAAGTTTCATTATTATAGGCGATGTTATGTAGTAAGGCAGGTTTGCAACGACTTTGCACTTTTCCCCTCCAAAATACGCATCTACAGTTTCTTTCAAGTCAACTTTCATTATATCGTCATTTAATACGATTAGATTATCACGTCCTTTAAAATCTTCCTTCAGTATGTCATAAGCTTCTTTGTCTATCTCATAAGATACTACCATATTAGCCTTATCTAATATTTTTCTGGTCAAGGTGCCTAATCCCGCACCTATTTCTATCACATTATCATCTTTTGTTATACCTGATAAATCAACTATCTTTGATAGTATATCTTCATCAAAAATAAAGTTTTGTCCAAGTCTTTTCTTCGTATTGAATCCTTTTATTTTCATCATCATCTAACCTCGCTTTTTTCAAAAAACAAGACAGGTTAAACCTGTCTACTTAAGTATATAAACTCTAACAGTTCGTCTTCCCCAATTACATGCTTCTTTATACGATGTAAAAAACAAATCGATGATATTGCCTTTTATCGCTTCCCCAATATCTGCTGCAACCCCAGGACCATACCCCTCAACATAAAGTCTTGTGCCTAATGGTATTACTCTCGGGTCGACTGCAATGATACCACGCCTGACTGTAGCACCAGAATACGTAAGGGATCCAGGCGGCGCATCATACCCTGTTGCATCCATTATCTTCATCTCTCTATATCTGTAGGTTTCTCCCCTTGATGTAGTCAAAAGCCCTAATGTACCTACCTGTACTATCTTTGTTATGGGATTTTGCACTACGACATCTTTTATAACTTGCCTTGATACTTCTTTCCCATCTTCATATGTAATTTTTATCGTCTTTTCTCGCTTTCCGTTTTGACCTTCTTGCACAACTAAAGTCTGACCTCTTATCATATTGTCATTTTGGATTGTTTGAACGTTGAAAGCTATATCTTCATCTTGAGTTATTACTTTTTCATTTACTCTGGTAATTGTGACATTCATTCCGCTATATGTTTCGCTATCTAAAGGAGTGCTAATTTTATCGATGGGACTTACTGTGATTTTTCCCTGAGCTAATACGTCTTTTAATGTTGGTTTTACTGTGTATATTGTAATATTCTTTCTATCAACGTGAATTACCACGGGGTATGCTCTTTTAATGCTGACTCTCATTCCATTTTTCAACTTCGAATCTATCGATGGTGTAACTTCGTCTTCTTTTCTAAGCTTTATATTTTTCTCTGCCAATAAGTCTTTTACACTGCTTTTAAATGTGGTCACAGCAACTGTTTTCCCGTTATCTGTGATTGTAACCTGTTTTTTCAAGTTAACGTATACAGTTATACCTGCTAACAAAATGACCAAGGCAGCCACTATCAGAATTCCAACCGGTTTCTTGATAAACTCAGTAAATACATCCGGCCAAATTCTTCGGTTGCTTGCATCCATTACATAACCTCCTCATTTTTATTGGGAAGACTTTTTTTTAATTTTAATACACCATGTTATTTTTGTCAAATTGATTTCATAATTTTTATCTCCATTTCCATTATAAGCTATCATTTATATTATCTACTATATTATTATATTATATACATGAACATATTATGCTTCTAAAAAAACACGCCCTTACGGGCGCATCATCTGCATCATTTGTGTCATTATCATGTATGCCATTGAAACATGATTATAAGCATCCATAAACATTCTCATGTGCTCAGGAGGGCACTGCATTGGTGGCATCATTCCTGGCATCCCAGGCATAGGATAAGGAATAGGTCCTATTGGTGGCTCTTGAGGGCACGGCATCGTAGGCATACCTCCCATAGGCGGCTGCATTGGACCTAAATACGGTTCTGGATTTACAGGTGGAACATTCATGGGATTTTCATTTACATTTTCTCTATCCATATTTCCATTTTCCTCCTTTTTTTGAAATATCCATTTCAATACAGTATATGTTCCACCTTTTAAATTGCTATAAATTACTTGGACTTATTTTAAATAGCTTTAATGCATTAGACGCCGTTATATCGCAAACTTCATCAAATTTCATATTTTTTATCTCAGCAATCTTTTGTGCCACGTATCTCACATTAATAGGCTCATTTCTTTTACCTCTATAAGGCACAGGTGTCAAATATGGGCTATCCGTCTCAATAAACAGCTTTTCTATCGGTACTTTCATGGCTACATCGACGGCTTTTTTTGCATTTTTAAATGTCACTGGTCCCCCTAATGAAATGTAGAAATTCATCTCAATCAACTGGAATGCCATCTCGCTGCTGCCGGAATAGCTGTGAAAAACGCCTCTCAAACTGCTTGTCCACTCATTTTTCACAATGTCAAACACATCGCCGTGTGCATCCCTGTCGTGGATTATTATTGGCAAATCATACTTTTTGGCAAGTCTTATCTGTTCTATGAAACATTGCTTCTGATATTCCACTGGTGGATCGCCATAATAATAGTCAAGGCCTATCTCTCCTATCGCAACAACTTTTTCTTGGGATAGCAATTCCTCAATAACCGCAATGTCATTTATCTCATTTTGTGAATGCTCAGGGTGAATGCCGACAGCAGCATATATAAAACTGTTATTTTTAGCAAGCTCAATCGATTTTTTTGACGTCTCTATGCTGGATCCTACATTTATCAACAATGTAAGTTCATCTCTGCACCTTTTTATAACATCATCCCTGTCTTCGTCATACTTTTCATCTTCCAGATGTGCATGTGAATCTATAAGCATAAAATCATCTCCTAAATGCTTTTATAGTCATTTTTATTTTAGCATATTTTATTAATTCTAAGTATAAAGTCAAAAAACCATCCTATGATTAAAAAGCAAGATCACATGATCGTCTACATTTTTTACAAAGGATCAATTGATTGATTTAACCCTATTATATGTTTTATATATAAGCGCTACAGTAATCTCTGCAATTCCACATAGTATAAAAATTACCTTTGCGCTAAATACACTTGTTAAAGCGCCACCTATTCCTAAGGATATTATCGATAAAGGATCGACTAATGAACCTAAAAATCCATAAACTTTGCCTCTATTATCGTCATTAGTATTTTCTTGTATTATCGTATCTGTAAGTGTTTCAAACACTACAAATATTATGCCTAAGAAGGTAAAAAGTATTGATGATAATAAAAATATTTTGCTGTTTGAAAATGCAATAAGAGTAATTCCATCAAAAAGCAGTACAGTCGTCATAATTGAAATATTATTAAATTTCTTTCCTATTGAATTTATCAATATACCTCCAATAACCCCTCCAACACCTGCTAACGAAAAAAGCGTACCACTTCTTGCTGCAAGCAATTTCTCCCCACCTAGGTAGTTATTAACAAAAATATACACAAGTGGCGTTTGCATACTTATTATAAGCGTACTCAATAGATTAAGATTTATCACTTGTCTTATTACCATGCTGCCTTTGATAAATCCTATTCCTTGCTTTACTTCATTTGCCATATTGCTGATTGTTTTTGAAACATCATCAAATATATTCTCGCTTTTTTCTTCTTGAGCTTTCTCATCTGTTTTAATAAAGGCTATTAAAATCGCAATTATGATAAATGTAAGACTATCTATTAAAAAAGATATATCATTCCCAAATATCGAAACAATTATACCACCTATAGAATACCCCACTATCATATTTATACTTGATAAACTGCTTCTTATGCTATTTGCCTCTAAAAGATGGTCTTTATCAACCAAAAGCGGGACAATCGAACTTCTAGCGGGATATTCAAATGATGTTAATATACCGTTTATAAAACTAATTATGTATATTAGGCTCATGTCATTTGCAAATATCAATCCAAAAGACGTAAAAGCAAATAATATATATAAAATCATCAATATGTTCTTTTTTCTCATCTTATCGACTACATTCCCAGCAAACAAACCTAGCAAAAAACTCGGTATCCCTTCAAGCATTAGTGTTGCACTTAAAGACAGTCCACTATTTGTAAGATACAATATTTTACTTGAGATAGCTATCGTCGTAAGTCTTGTGCCAATACCTGATATTACATAGCCAATAATATAAAGCATAAAATTACTATTTGATAGAAATATTTTATTTCTTTTTGCAAAATCATTTATCATGTCATCACTTCTTTCCATAATCTTTAATTTGGTCATGTAAATAGCAAGTAGTACAAAAATTCCACTTCTTATCTCATATTACATTCTCTGTAATATACCCAAAAATTTAAATTAATTTTATAATAGCACCAATGTTGAATTTTAACAATAACTCTTGTGTTTTTTTTTGATAAAACAATGAAGGAAAAATAAATTGAAACGAAAATTGAAGAAAATTAAGAGCTAAAAATGCTTTTTAAATCTGCAGATTTAAATTGGCGTATATGATTAAATTAGGCATACTGTTGATGTGCCGAAAAACGGCACCTACTTCATAAAAAATGTGCCGAATTTCGGAACTTCCCAAATGTTGGACTTGAAGTTATAATGTAATCAAACAGATGAATGGCCATTCGATGTGTAAAGGAGGAACAATCAACATGAAGAGCATAGCAAAGATGTGTATAACTTTTATAATCGCTTGTTTGTTTTTTACTCAAATCGCTTTTGCTGAAAATAACAATGTAAAAATTAATGAACAATATGTAAAACCAGATCTAGAAATGCAAAAAAAAATCAAATGAAAAAATAGAAGCATTTATGGAAAAATTGAATATAGCAAATGAAAAAGAAGGTAATATGTTAATAATACAATCTGATCCAACGATACCACCTTCAAAACAATTAAGCACAAGTGGCTATACAAATCAACCTAATGGATATACATGTGGTCCTACATCGGCACATAACTTATTAATCACTCTGGGGAAAAATGTTTCAATAGACACATTAAGCCAAGAATTAGGAACCACTCAATCAGGTACATCTTTTGATACAAACAAATGGTCAAATGTCTTAAACAGTCATATAGGTAGTAGTAGTTGGTATGTAGGAATGTGGAATCCATCTACTGAAAATTTGTGGATAGCTTTTGTAGGAGACATTGTAAGTGGGTATCCATTGATATTAGATACACACATTTCCTCTAGCACTGCCATATTACCAGGTTACGAAAATGACCCTAATGTTAACGTATGGCATTATGTTGCTGGAGTAGGCTATAGCGGTTATAATAATACTATACATTATATTGCATATTTTGATCCAAACAAATTTCGCAATAGTGCTTACGGTTTACATACGGTTAATGTGAGTACTATGCAGGCCGCTGTAAGTGAAAGAGGGATTATTTACTAGCAATAACTAAGAAATGTTTTATTGATGTTATAAAAAGTATACTATAATAAGATGATTTCTCTTCTTACTAGGATACTTACTTTAATTTAATAGATATAACAAACCGGGGGGCAATGTAATGAAAAAAAGTATAATAATTTTGTCCATCATTTTATTGTCCATTTTGCTAACATCTTGTTATGTAAAAACTAATAATCAAATATATAAAAGCCTTAATATAGATAATGCTTCAATCATTCCGCAAAACACAATTCCTCTTGGATTTGACAAATATCAAAAAAGAATATTGTTGGCAATAGAAAGCAAAAACAAAGAAAAAACAGAACTGGGTTTCTACGATTTAAATACAAGTGTAGTTAAACCAGTGATAAAGCCAGTTAATCCTGATAAAAATATAATAAATGCTGTTACAGACGGAAAATATGTTGCTTGGGTAGAAGCATCTGACAATTCATACGGAAATGGCTGGATAGTATATGCTTATAATATAAAAAATGGAACTGTCAAAAAGATAGACTATGGAAACTTAAACGGAAAATCTGCTTCAAAAGTATCCTTTAATCAACAGCCAAATCTGTCATTGGATAGCTCAAAACTTGTATGGTCTACTTACGAGATGCAAAACAACAAAATCCTGTGTTCTTTGGTTTTATATGATTTAGCAAATGACAAAAAACAAGTGATAAGAAGCATTGATGGATTGGGAAATAGTTATATTGGACATCCAAAAATATTTGGCAATTACATAGTATGGCATGAAGGTAAAATCGAAGAGCAAAGCGAAGTTGGCAAGGTCTATCTATACAATATTTCAAATAGCAAAATTACAAAAATAAGCAATAATGGATTCACACCAAATATTTACGGCGAAAATATTGTATGGGTATCTGATAAAAGCCATATAACCCTATACAATCTCAAAACTAAAAATGCTGTAGAAATTGTAAAAGGCGATGCAGTAGAAAGATGGCTGCCATCATTAAACGATACATATATTACGTGGTATGATAATATGGGAATATTAGAATTATATAACATTAAGTCAGGTAAACTGCAAGACTTCCCTATAAAAACAAATAATTTTTCTAGCATAATGGGTAACATATTGACATGGACTAAATTAGAAAATAATAAAGGTATAACACAATTTATCACCCTTTCTGAATGATAGAAACTAAAAAACCATAAAATATGAGTTAGACAAACTTAATAAGAGTTGGTGTACCGAATGAATGTTGGAGTTGGAGTTATTTGGAGTAAATCTAATCATTTTTCTAATTGGTTTTGAAATAGCGCGTTTTTCAGGACGGGTGTTTAAGTATTCAATACCAAAAGACAAAGAATCTAAAATTAAGTTTTTTGCTTTATAGCAAATGTCGTCATAGCTGCCATATTAGATTTCTTTTATCCAAAAAGATCTTCATTTTACTTAGCTATATTCACTGGATTAACAGCCGGGTTACCATATAGTTCTTCAAATAAAGATTCAGGAAATGATAAGAAGCAAAACACTTAAAGTAGTTCAATTAG